>JAAYLA010000285.1 GCA_012522135.1 Bacillota bacterium
CCGCTACGCCGTGCGCGTCAACCTGTTTATCGAGCGTCCCGGACTGCGGCCGAGGGCTGAAATTGCCTCCTTTGACCTGACGTCCGACGAAGAGGGAAACCCCTTGCTCGACCTCGTGCTGCGCAATCCCACACCGCTGATGTACGATGCCGCAGCCGAGGTAACGATCCACGACTCCGAGCGCCGCCTGATCCAGCGTGTACGGCTGGCAACCGAGGCCTCGCGGCAGTCGGGACGCGAAGCCACCCGCATCTATCCGGGAGCCGAAGTTCAGTACACCGGTGTGGTCACAGAACCCCTTTTCCCGGGCGAATACGACGTCCGCCTTTACGTGCGTTATGCGGACGGTCTGCAGATCGTCCAGCGCTATCCGGTTACCGTCGAACCCGGGCAGTTCGTACAGACCGAACGGGGCAATCGCTTGCGACTGCAACCGGACAGGATCGCGGTCACCTTGCGTCCTGGCGGGATCAGCAGCCAGGTGATCCAGATTGAAAACCGCATGCAGGAGTCGTGCAGCCTGCGGTTCAGCGCCCGGGATATCGAACCGGAATATCCCCGTTCCGTATTCGCAGCTGTCGAGATGCAACTTCGTGCTCCTAGCCCTGAACTCGAACCGAGGCGCATGGTTCGTCCCGTGCTTACCTTACGGACAAGCCGCGATGCCGATCTCGCACCGGGCGGGTACTACGGCTATGTGGACGTCCACGTCTCACAAGGCGAGACTTATGTGGAAACGTACACGGTGCCGATTTATGTCATCTTGGACGGTCCGGCTCACTACGCCGCCGAAATTATAGGTGTCCACACGGAAGCATTCGAGGGCGAGCAAACATACACGGTAGAAGTTCGCAACACCGGAGACATCCATATATCACCCCGCGGTACGCTGTACCTGAAAGATGAATCTGGCACCATCCTGCGGACGATTCCGCTGGTGTTGCAACCCGGCGTCGACGACATTCTGCCCAATCTATCGGGCCTGCTTATCGGCTCGGGCGTTCTGGTCGATCCAGGTGTCTACACGGCGGAGATTCGCATCATCGAGCAAGATCAAGTCATCGGTACGACGGAGGTTCCGCTGCACATCGAAACGGCGGAGGAAGAAGGATGAGCAAGGCATCCCACGGGCATTGGCGCAGCCTGGCCGCCATTGCCGCCAGCATTGCGTTGCTCGGCCTCCATTCACACCGGGTCGCAGCGCAACCTTGGCCCAGTACCCAGGCAATGGTGTTCGTCACGGTACCGCCGTACCTCGAGGTCATCTTGGAGAATAAAGAAGTGCATTTCTCCGAAGACGAGGTGCTCGGAGGTATTGTCACCGGGGACAGCATTGCCGTGCAAAGAGACGAAGCGATTCGCTTGCGAACGCGGACAAACGTGCCGTTTGTCCTCCTAATCTCTGCAGGCACCGATGTCCTCGTCGGTTCGAACGGAAGCACGATCCCGGTGAACCGACTGCACTGGCGGGCCGGCGAAGCAGGGTGGACCTCCCTTTCGACGACGCCCGTTACCGTCCGTGTATTTCTGTCGCCGGGAAGCGAACAGATCAGCCTCGATCTTCTTCTCGTGCTCGAAATAACGGATGCGCCCGGACTGTACGAAGGCGAAATCCTGTTCACTCTGCAGCAAACAGCTGTGTAGCTCAGGCGACAGGCGCGCACGTAACGGAGGAGATAGAAAATGGCAAGAATAAGACGTTCGCTGACGCTGGTATTCGTCCTGGCGGCACTTTGTGCAGGACATTTCGCCTGGGCCGCCGACGCTGACGAGCCTTTAGTTACAGCCCTTTTCTTCGAAACCGACATTCGCGACGCTCTGACGGAAATCTCCCTACTCACCGGCGTGAACATCATCCCCGACAGCACCGTACGCGGGCCGGTCACGCTCGATCTGGTCGACGTTCCTTTGGAGAAAGCGCTGCGCATGCTCTTGATCGGCGGCGGTTTTACGTATCGCAAGATCGACGACTTCTACTTCGTCGGCCTTCCCGATCCCCGCAACACCGCGTTCGCGGAACTTGCGGACACCGAGTTCATTCCTCTGCGTCATACGAGTGCCGACAGGATCCGTTCCGCCCTGCCCGACTTCTTGCTCACGTACGTCAAGGCCGATCCCGGCGGCGCATTCCTTACGGTGACCGCGCCTCCGGCAGAGCTGGAACGCATCCGCCGCCTCGTCGCCCAGCTGGACAAGCCCCGGGAGCAGGTCCAGATCTCGGTCCTCGTCACGGAGGTGGCAGTCGAAGCGCTACAGGAACTAGGCAACACCTTGCTGCAGTTTCATGTGGAGAAAGGGCAATCACTCAATCCCGACTGGGAGGCCTCCCTGGAATTCGGCGGCGGAGTCTTGTCCCTTAGCACCAATGCGTATGGGTCCCTTTTGACCGCCCTGCGCCTGTTGCAGAGTGACCAAAAGGCGACCATTCATGCCGATCCGCGGGTTGTCGTCGTGAGCGGAGAGCCTGCGTCCCTCTTCATGGGCGATCAGCTCATCCTGCAGATTCCGGCCCCGAACGACACGACGCGCACCGAGCGCATCGACGTCGGTATGGACCTGGAAGTGACGGCGACGGTGATGGACGACGACGAGATCCTCCTCACCGTGACGCCAGAGTTCAGCTATTTCCGCAAACAGACACAGCCCGACCTACTCGTCCGGCAAAACTCTGTCTCGACCACGGTTAAGGTGGAAAACGGGCAAACCGTCGTCCTGGCCGGCATGACGGTGACCGATGACGCGAGCTACACGTCCAAGGTGCCGATTCTGGGAGACATACCTCTCTTGGGCTGGTTGTTCAAGCGGGATGTGAAGCAAACGTCCGAAAGAACGCTCTTGATCTTTGTGACGCCTACGATTTTGTAAGGAGAAGGGAGACGGTCCGATGCGACGCAGCTGCCCCTTCGTGCTTAGCTTCATCGCAGCCTTGGCAGTACCGGTCTTCATCCTAGCGGCGCCTGCTCAGAGCGCCGAAGGGCCTCTCGTCGTCACGTCCGAAATCGCACGGCAACTCGTCGCACTCGGTTGGGAACACCCGTCTTCTCCCGCAGAGGAGCCTGTAATCGTTTACTCACTGCATTTTGTCCAAGTGAATGCCGAGTCGGATCTGGATTATCTTATCGTCTTCAATAGCCCGGAGGAAGGCCAAGACCCTACTCCGACCGAGATGCGCTTCACCGACGATACGCTGCGCTGGCTGAACACACCCCTGGCGGCCTCCGACATGGAGATTGGCTCGAGATCCGCCCGGTCGGGCACGGTGCAGACGGCGTGGCTGATCATCGTCGGGGATCGACCCGTGCGCCTCAACCTGACCGAGGAACGGGTCGGAACGGGCGCCGGACCGATCCGCGCGTTGACCTTGGCCCTGACGCCGGGCAGCATCGACGCCGGGGAGCGGCGGATCCTAACTTACGTCGAATTCGACTATACCTCGCCCGATGGCTCGGTCCAGTCTGCTGAGACGACGCTGTGGACGGATCCTTCTTCGGCTCAGCTAGTCGCCCTGGTCACACGGCACGACGACAGTGGTGGCAGTGAGAGCGGCCGCTACGTTGGAATCTACCTGCAAGGCACCGTCGTCCCGGCGAAGAAGCTGCCTTCGGAGCTGCGGCTGGTGCCCATTGCCGACGTACGAGCTTTCGAACTCTTGTTTCCTCCCGAACCAGTGCCGCCTCCCGGTCCCCTGGCGATCATTGCGTTCGGGTTACAGCGAGACGAAGAGGGCCGCCTTGGTCCGCATCTCGAAACGGTGCTGCGTACCGACTCGGGCAACCGGATCGTGTTTGCACTGTCAGGGAACGCTGCACGTCAGGGACACCGGCTAAGCTTCGACGCAAGATTGATTGAAGAATTATACCTTGTGGCTCAGATCGCTTCCACTTCGGACGTCACCAACGCACAGTCTGCACGGATCGGGATTTCAGAACAAACACGCGTCGGCGTCCTCGAAGCGTCGGCTACGTTCTTTCCCGTTCAGTACCAGCTGGATGCGCACCAACTGATCACTCGCCCCTCCATAGAAGTTGGTCTGCGCTACGCGCGAGAAAGGTGGGATGTGTTTGTAGAGGCTGCTTACGCCGGCGAGTTCCAGTCGACGCTGGGGTTTAGCTGGTACGCGCCGTCACAACGTCAGGGTTTGCGTTTCACGTGGACGCGGACGGCCCAGGGACATACGCGGCTCGGATGTCAGCTGCTCGCCATGACTTGGTAAGGTCTGGGAAGGAATTTCTGATCCTACGCAGAAGACGGATCCTACCACCTTTTCGCACGAAGGGGACAAGGGGGTAGTTATATCCCGTCCACATGCGTGTCGCACCGGCGGTCTGCCGGTTGGAGGAAATCCTTCCACGCGGATCCTGCTGCTTGGCGAACGAGCGACGCGGCTCTAGCTATATCACTCCACGCTGCCGCAGACAAGCACCTCGACACCCCCTTGTTACAAACCGCGCGGTGGTCACACAGCAGTTGGGGGGGCGAGGCTGAGTGACATCCGAATCCGCGATACTGTCGGCAAGCGTGTCGAATCCCGCTTTGCGAGCTTACTTATTAGGTCCCTTCCGTCTGTACGTCAACGGTGAGGAAGTACCCGAACGGCGTTGGAAGTCCAAAAAGGCGTTGACTCTATTTCTATACCTATTGACCCGGCGCGGAACAAAGGTACACAGAGAAGTCATTCTTGAACTGTTGTGGCCGGAGGAAGATCCCGAAAGCGCCGCCGGCAAGCTGCATCCGACGCTGTATATGTTGCGCCGGACGCTGCAGCCCGACCTGCAAGCATATGAAGAATCCGCATACGTCCGCAGTGCCCACGGCAACTACTGGATAGACGACGGTCCCACGTGTTGGGTCGACATCGAAGCATTCAAATCGATGCACCGGAGAAGCGCGGAGCTGGAAGAGAAGGATCCGGAGCAAGCGCTGACATTGTGTGAGCAAGGGATCGAGCTGTATCGGGGCGACTTCTTGCCTGAAGAGACTTGGCAAGACTGGGCCATTACGCTGCGACAATACTACCGCGAACTCTTCATTGATATGGCGCTCCGCGCAGCCAAGCTCGTCATGCAACTCCAGGGAAACGTGAGTTCCGCGGTTCGGTTCTGCCGCGAGGCACTCGCCTGCGATCCTTACCGGGAAGAAGTTTACCAAGCGCTGATGACGCACTTGTATAGAAGCAGGCCACTATGCCGAGGCCGCCAGGCAGTATCGCCGCGTGGCGAATCTGCTGGGGGACGAGTTTGGTCTCGAGCCCAGTCCTGAGACGACAGCGCTTTTTGAACAGATGAAGCGAGGTTTGGATGGAACCGTGAATGCCGAACAAGCTGCCGAAGCGGCTAAGGGCCCCCTCGTGGTTGACCGCACTACCTTCGATATCATCCACTCCCTCTTCCTGGGGCAACAGGGGCGGGATGGGCGGCCCGTCTCTGTCCTGGAGATCACGCCGACCGGCGCGGCAGCCAACGATCGTCTGCGCAGTGCAATCATGCGTTCGCTAGAGCATGTTCTGCGGCGTAGCGATGTCATGTGCTGGGACGGCAACAAAGCCCGCTTGCTCCTTCTCACATGTGATCGCGGTTCGGAGGTCGTTAAGCGCCGCATAGAACGCCGCCGCATACAGGACGGTCTGCCGCCCTTGTCTATTACGGTGGAAGTTTACAAGAAGGAAGACATCCAGGCGGGGACGGTCAACTCACGTCCCGGCCGGTCTTTAACCCAGATCCCATCGCCCAAGAGGTAATATTCAGAAGGACTACGGGTGGGAATAGCCGTCGCTGCGATGCCCCCACGCCGCTTCATGTCATGGTCTAGAGTAATGTCAAGTCTCGATTGGGAGCCTCCGTCCTCGGCCACAAGACCTCCCCTCGGTACCCGCATCATTCGTCTACAGTCGTGCGCAGTCGTGCGCCGCGCTAGGTAGCCTCCAGCGCGCGACGGTGCCGTGCAGCGGCAAAAGTTGGCTCACTGTGACCCTATCAACGCGCCTGACAATTTGACCGCGCCCAGGTTCGCGAGAGGTTTGTCCCAGCCACAGCACGCGAAAACGGCCTCGAGATCTCCAGGCCGTGCTCCGGTTCGCCGGGTGGCGAGGCGGCGCGTGGTGCCGGGTCTCATCCGGAGGGCGCGGCCGGCCCGGCCCGGCCCGGCAAAGACCCCGCGTTTTCGAGCAGCCGCGTGCCGTGGAGCGTTTCGGCGCCCCGGGGCGCGGGCAGAAAACCGCAGCGAGCGGTGTTTGCGCCGCAGGGCAGGCTCCAATACTTGGAAGCAAACCGGCCCGGCCGGACCCGATTTCGCGCCGGTTTGACCTGCCGTCTTCGCCGCTGCGGCACGGGCAGCCGG
>JAAYLA010000399.1 GCA_012522135.1 Bacillota bacterium
CAACCCGTTCGCAGTTACGAGCTGCCGTCTTCGACTACATCGAGGTATTCTACAACCGTAAGCGGCTTCACTCCAGTCTTGGCTATATGAGTCCGGTAGAATTCGAAACGCAGTGGGCTGCAACACACGCCGAGGCATATGCAAGCGTCGCCTAATAATCAAGTGTCCACCAAACCGGGGCAACTTCACAACCGTCAGGAGGACAAGTAGTGGATCGTTATCAGTGGAGCAAACTCAATGGATTGCAGGTAGGACGCTACGCTGAGTACTTCGTGAAAATGGAGTTCACGATGCATGGATTTCAGGTATATACATCCGAAGTGGACGACCGAGGTATCGACTTCGTGGTGCGTAAGGCTCAAGGCCCCTTCTATGAAGTTCAGGTGAAGTCTGCGCGCGGTCTAAACTACGTCTATTGTAGGAAGGACAAGATGCCACTAAGCCCCGAACGGGTCGTGACATTAGTTCTCTTCGAGGATGGCGCTGAACCTTCACTATTCCTTATCCCCAGTCTCGCGTGGGAGAAGCCTGACGCGCTCCTCGTTGATCGTGAGTATGAGGGAATGCATAGCAAGCCCGAGTGGGGAATCAACCTGTCAAGAAAGAACTTGCCGCTACTCAACGCCTATCGATTTGCCGACATGATCGTCGAGTTGGAGGGTGGACTCTCGTCGATTCAACATCCGGATTCAGCGGATGGCCTTGTTGACATATCCTAGGGTAGTACAGAACGCTCCTGCTAGGACGAGAGTACGAATCTCGTCATCGAGCGAGACAGGTGTCCAGGCCGGAACCGAATCCCCAAAATTGCCGGAGTAGATTCTCCCGTTTCCTCCGGTCACAAAACACCCCAGTCTCATGCCTTCGTGTTAACTGACGCCGGCGGCACGATACTACCAGGGACTCCGACCATGGCGCCCCCGTGCTGGGAGGAAATCTTCATCAGGGTGTTTAAAGATGTCGCTGAATCCCTAGGTGCCTGGGTATAGGTAAGTCTGTTTCCCCAAAGACAAGTACAGAAGTGGTTAGTTGTCTTTTTCAAGGAGGACGTGGAAGTGGCTGAAATCACCCTGCGCCGGCGTGGCGAGCTCGTACGTGGAGTGTTCAAAATTTTGTTGGCCTATCCAGAGGGCTTGCCCGCAAAGGAGGTACTCCAACGGCTAGAGACGGTTGGTCCACCGACCGCGTTCGAACAGTCCACGTATCCGGACCGCCCGACTACACGGCGCTACGAATGGATTGTCCGCTTCTGTACAATCCCTGCTGTCAAGGCCGGCTGGCTGGTGAAGGACAAGGGCTCTTGGTACCTAACAGACGAAGGACGTGCAGCCTATGACAGGTTGTCTGATCCGGAGGACTTCGATCGTGAGGTCAGGATGTTGTACCGAAAGTGGAAGGAGGACCAGTCAGCTGCCGAGCCGGAGGACACGGAAGACGACACCGATGTAAGGTCCACCACCGTGGAGGAAGCGGAAGAAGCCGCTTGGCTTGAGATAGAGACGCACCTGCAAGATATGAGCCCTTATGACTTCCAGGAGTTTGTCGCCGGTCTCTTTCGAGGGATGGGATATCACGTCGATTGGATTGCACCGCCCGGTCCGGATGGGGGGATCGATATCATTGCCCACGTAGACCCGTTGGGAGTGAGGGGGCCCCGCATTAAGGTTCAAGTCAAACGGAAACTCGACAAGATTACAGTGGACGGAGTCCGTCGGTTTATGGCGGTCCTCGGTGATTCCGACGTTGGCATTTTCGTCTCAACGGGTGGCTTCACTCGTGACGCGCAGGATGAAGCTCGGCGTCAAGAACGGCGGCGGATCATGTTATTAGATCTCAAACGGCTATTTGACCTGTGGGTTGAGTACTACGATAAGATCCCTGAGGCCCAGCGCCGACTGCTGCCCCTTCGTCCCGTTTACTATTTGGCCCCGGATGAGTGAGCGAGACTGCGAGACGCGTCAGG
>JAAYLA010000286.1 GCA_012522135.1 Bacillota bacterium
CGGCGGAAATGTCCTACGGCCTCGGAATGTAACCGGCGTGCACCAGGTATTCGGCCGTAAGGACCGCTCCCTTCGCCGCTCCCATCTTCGTATTGTGGCTCAACAGCACGTACTTTAGCCCGTTCGGCAGCACGTGGTCGTGGCGCAGCCGGCCCACGGAAGTCGTCATGCCGCCGCCCAGCTCACGGTCGAAGCGGGGCTGCGGACGGAACTCGTCGTCGTGCACGTGGATCAGCCGATCCGGTGCCGAGGGCAGTCCCAGTTCGACGAACTCTTTGCCGAACGAGGCCATGGCCTCTTTGACCTCGTCCAAATCGGCCTTGCGCTTGGCCGCTACGAAGACTGCCTCGGTGTGGCCGTCGAGGACCGGCACACGGGTGCACGTGGCGCTGACGGGCAGGGCCATCGGTTCAATGCGGTCTCCCGCCAGGGTGCCTAATATCTTCTGCCCTTCACGCTCGACCTTCCCCTCTTCGCCGGGGATGTAGGGGATGACGTTGTCGATGATGTCGAGGCCCAACACGCCGGGCGAGCGTCCCGCACCCGATAGCGCCTGCATCGTGGTGACGAGCACGTACTCGACCCCGACGGTCTCCACCAAGGGCTTCAGCGTCACGACGAGGCCCGTCACCGTGCAGTTTGGAATCGGTACTATGAAGCCTTTCCACCCGCGGCGCTTCTGCTGCACCTTGATGAGCTCGGCGTGGTCCATGTTCACGCCGGCCACCATGATGGGCGTGTCCTCTTCGTACCGGAACGCCGACGCCGTGCTGATGACCGGGGTCGTCTTGGCGTACAGGGGCTCAAGCTCGCGGGCGGCATCGGACTCCACTGCGGCGAAGACCAGGTCAATATCGTCCAAGTTTAGCTCGGCGGCGTCTTCGACCGTCAAGTCCAAGATCTCGTCCTTGGGCAGCTCGCCGGCCCAATACCGAAAAGATCCGTTGGCATCGGTGAGCGCCTCGCGGTACGTCTTGCCGGCAGAACGCTTCGATGCCGCCACCCGCTTCACTTCGAACCAGGGATGGTTGTTCAGCACGGGCATGAACTGCTGTCCCGCAATGCCCGTAGCACCCACAACGGCTACACGCAGCTTCATCTGATCTCCCTCTCTTCTACCGGACGGCAGAGCCGCACGAAAATCTGTCCCGGTTGCGCTTAGGTTGAATATAGAAGCAGACCGGCGCCTATACTCCGTACAGAAGCACGACAAGATACGCCGGAGGTGCCCGCCGTGAGACGAGAGCCGTCTGCATCGCAGCTGACCGCCAGCAGCATCCGCCGCGCCATGGAGACTTTGGCGAGCCGATCCGACCTGCCCCAACCGGCCCGCCGGCGCGGCATCGCTGCGCTGGCCAAGGCCCTGGAGCGATTGCCTACATATTACTCCAAGAACGCCGCCGCGCCAATAGAAATGCATAAGGAAATGGGTAAAAAAGGCAGCGCCGCTGCGAAAGAGGGGTAAGGCAGGGACGCTTCTCACCGGGCGCCCGGCGAACCTGACGCCTCCGGCAAGCCAGCCCCAGAGCCGAACCGGCGGTAGTTGCCGGGCAGGCGGTAGCTGCCGAACGGACGGGCGGTAGCTGCCGAACGGACGGGCGGTAGCTGCCGAACGGGCGGGCGGTAGCTGCCGAACGGACGGGCCGGCCCACCTGCCTGGCAACTCAGACAGGCTGCACGGCGGGTACCCACTTAGAAATCGCTTCCAGCGCACGTTCGACTTGTGCTTTGCGCCGAGCCTCCTTGCCGCGCACCCGTTCAGGCAGAGGCGGCAAGAGGCCGAAGTTGGCGTTCATGGGCTGGAAGTGCTCCGGATCCGCCGAAGTGATATACCGGGCAAGGGAGCCGAGCATCGTCTCCGCAGGAGGCACGACGGGCCTTTCTCCCAACGCGAGGCGCGCGGCGTTGATTCCGGCAATAAGTCCCGCCGCAGCCGACTCGACGTACCCTTCTACCCCGGTCATCTGGCCCGCCAAGAAGAGGTCTTCCCGCACACGGGTCTGGTACGTCGGATGCAGCACCCGCGGCGAGTTGACGAAAGTGTTGCGGTGCATCACGCCGTAGCGGACGATCTCGGCCGAGTGCAGTGCCGGGATCATGCGGAACACCCTGCGCTGCTCGCCCCACTTCAGACGCGTCTGGAAGCCTACGAGGTTGAGCAGGCTTGCCGCAGCGTTCTCCTTGCGCAACTGCACTACGGCGTAGGGACGGCGTCCCGTGCGGGGATCGACCAGGCCCACCGGCCGCATGGGTCCGTACCGCAACGTGTCGGGTCCCCGGGCGGCCAGCTCTTCTACAGGGAGGCAGCTTTCAAAAAAGACGAGATCCTCTTCGATGCTGGGCTGAGCCCGCTCGGCCGTAGCCAGGGCCTGGTGGAACGCTTCGTACTCTTCTTTGCTCAGCACGCAGTTGAAGTAGTCGGCCGTTCCCTTGCCCCAGCGTGCCCCCCAAAAGCCGAACCGCTCGTCTACCGATTCGGCCGTCACGATCGGCGCTGCCGCGTCATAGAAGTACAGGTCTTCGCTTCCCGTGACCTGCATAATTTCATTGGACAGGCTTTCCGAGGTAAGCGGGCCCGTGGCGATGACGACCGGACCTTCTTCCGGAATGGAAGGCATCTCTTCCCGGATAATCGTGACATTCGGCAACGACGCGAGCCTCTCCGTAACCCGCTGAGCAAACTGCTCGCGGTCGACGGCCAGTGCGGCGCCTGCTGGAACGGCGCTTGCGTCGGCAGCCGCGATGATGATCGAGTCGAAGCGGCGCATTTCTTCTTTGAGCAATCCCGAGGCGGTATCGGGGAGGTTTGATCCCAAGGAGTTCGTGCAGACGAGCTCCGCCAACCGGTCGGTATGGTGCGCCGGCGTCATGCGAACCGGACGCATCTCGTAGAGCGTGACCTCGACCCCGTGCCGGGCCGCTTGCCACGCCGCCTCGCTGCCTGCGAGACCTCCTCCCACCACGATGATGCGCTGCGCCATGCGCTACCGCCTCCTTTCCCACAGCTTTGGGCATTTATTGTATCACATGGCGAGCCGGCCGTCAGCGTGCGGGGCGGGGACTCGGTTGCCGCCCGCATCCCGGGCTTGGCCGGGAGGACACGGCCGGCGGCTGTTCGCCGAGGCGCCGGCTGAGGCGAGGCTCGGCCGGAGGCGCTTGCGGAGGCGCGGGGCCGGGGGCTGGTGCCCCCGCAGGCGTGGGGTGCGGGACTGGTAAGGCGCCCCTGGGCCGGGCATGGCTGGCCCCCTGGGTCGGGCATGGCTGGCCCCCTGGGTCGGGCATGGCTGGCCCGTAGGACGGCTTGGTAGAGGCGGGCGTGGCGCCCTGGGCCGGGCATGGCTGGCCCGTAGGACGGCTTGGTAGAGGCGGGCGTGGCGCCCCACAGGGGCGGTGGTGGGGCGTGGCCCCCTGGGCCCAGAGCAACTCGCCCGGGGCGAAGGCTGGTGCCCCTGCGGCACGGAGCCGGGTGCCTGCCCTTGGCCAGGACCTGCATTTCCCGGGCATCAGGCCACGCCCCCGACAGAAGGCAGCCACCGCCACAGAGAAGAACCGCAGGTAGACGAACTGCACGTTCTCGGCCAACACTGCTGCTGGGAACCCAAGCCCGGGAAACCGGGCTGAATCTGCAGAGGCTGGCCAGCCGGCCCCTCCCCGCGGCGACAGCCCGGGCAGGTGCGGCCCAGGGCCGGGCGGGACCGCACGGCGCGGCGGAGGTGAGCGCCGGCGGAGGCGCGGAGTGGGGGGCTGGTGCCTCCGACGGTACGGGGCTGGTGCCCCTGCGGCACGGAGCCTGGTGCCTGCCCCTGGCCAGGACTTGCATTTCCTCGGGCATCAGGCCCCCCCCCTGGCAGAAGGCACACACTGCCACAGAG
>JAAYLA010000287.1 GCA_012522135.1 Bacillota bacterium
GACGCCGTGTTGAAGCCGGCCCGAACAATTTCTCCCGCATCGTCATAGCGGACCAGCTTCTTGGCGAAATCAAGCAGCTCATCCCAATCGGTCGGAGGCTGCCTGCCATCGAGTCCCGACTCTTCAAACAAATCGGCGCGGTACATCAAGGGCCGCTGGTCCAGGCGGTAGGCGATGGAATACAGCTTGCCGTCGACCATGCCGTCTGCCACCGCGGCCGGGGAGAAGTCACTCAGACCGTCCCAGCCGTCGGTCCATTCGTTGAGCGGGCGGATAAGCCCGTTGAGTACGAAGGTACCGAGATCGGCGCCGCCGAGTTGAGCCACGTCGGGCGCCTGGCCGGCCGCGTGCAAGGCAACGAACTGGTCAATGAAGCCGGCCCACGACATCAAAATGAGCTCGACTTCGATGCCCGTCTCCTCTTCAAAGGCCGGAACTAGGACGTCGGTATAGTAAGATCTTGCCGCGTCTTGCACGTCGGGAACCACCACGGTAATCCTCTGGGCCGTGGCGATTCCCGTACAGACGAGGCACAGCAACAACGCGACCGCGACACGAAAGCGTAATCCATAACGTGCAACCCGCAACTTCCTGGAGCAATCCGAAGCAACCATACGGTAACCCTCCCATCGCAGATCGGGTCTCTACCATTCCCGTTCCCTTTGGCTGCGCGACAGAGGAATTCGAGGATTGCTATCGCGTCGCTCCTACCGGCACCACCCCCTAGGTTTACTCGATTCTGAAACAAACGTCCATATGCACACGTGTGCTCATCCAGCATCGGCATACTTCATTGCCATTTGCAGAATTCCTCCCATAAGCGGCCACAGTTCACAACGAAAAAACGGGCGGAGGAAACGCCCGTTTGCAGACGTGTGCACTCGTGTCGACGCGGATCCGCGGTTCACAAGAACTCCATGCCGATGTCCTAACCCAGCTCCACCACGACTTCGTGCACCTTGCCGTCGCCGAAGGCGGGGATCAAAGGCTCGGAAAGCTCCCGGCCGTCCACGGTAGTACGCTTTACGCCCCACGAGCGCCCAGCCGGGTTCAGCAAGCGGATGCGATAGGCGGCGCCGCGGAACATCCGGTGCACGGTGAAACCTTCCCAATCGGACGGAATGCACGGATCGACCCGCAAGCCGTCGTACTCCGGCCGAATCCCCAACAGCCACTTGGTGCTGACGCGGAACAGCCAAGCCGCCGAGCCCGTGTACCAAGTCCAGCCGCCCCGTCCGAAGTTGGGCGAATCGGGTCCGTCCACGTTGCCCGGCGTCACGTAAGGCTCCACCTTGTAGAGATCGGGATCGAGCCCCCGTTGCACCGGACTGATCGCCTGGTACATCCTCCAGGCCAAATCGGCGCGTTTTGCTTTCGCCGCCGCCATGACCGCCCAGCACGCCGCGTGCATGTAGAGGCCGCCGTTCTCGCGCACCCCCGGCGCGTAGCGGCTCAGATAACCGATGCGCTCGTCGGGACGGTGGTACGCCGGGTAGAACAATATGGGCCCGTACTCCTGGAACAGATGCTGCTCCACGGCGTCGAGGACTTGCCTTGCCCGCTCCCCGTCGGCCACGTCGTGCAGGATCGCCCAAGTCTGCGCATTGAGGAAGATCTTGCCGAACTCGGACCGCGCGCTGCCAAGGACGGTTCCGTCGTCGGTGGTGGCCCGCAGGTACCATTCACCGTCCCAGCCGTGCTCGTTGATGGCTTCTTTCAAACGCTCCGCCGCCGCGACGAGCTTCGACTGTGTTGCCAGGTCCGAACGACGCACGGCGACCTCGCCGAATTCCCGCAGAATGCCGTAGAGGAAATGGCCGAGCCACACACTTTCGCCCTTGCCCGCCCGGCCGACCGCGTTCATCCCGTCGTTCCAATCGCCCTCTCCGATCAAGGGCAGCCCACGGGGACTCATGCGCTCGAGGGAGTAGCGGATCGCGGCCAAACAGTGCTCGTAAAGGGTACCTTCCCCGCTGTCGTAGTAGGGAATCTTCTCGTCGAGAAAGGCGAAGTCTGCGGTTTCCTTGAGGTAGTTCACGGTGACGAAGGGCAGCCACAGCCGGTTGTCCGAGATGCCGTTGGCCAAGCCCTCATCGGTAATGGGATGCCACCAATGAAGCACGTTTCCCGCCGCAAACTGATGGCGGGCGTGCAGGCGAATTTGCTCCTTCGTCCGCTCGGGGTTCAAGGGCAGAAAGATGTGGCTGTCCTGCAGTTGATCCCGGAAACCGTATGCGCCGCCGGTCTGGTAGTAAGCAGTTCGACCTTGCAGACGGGCCAACATCGCCTGGTACTTGAGCCACGTGTTCGTCAATAGGTTAAAGCCTTCGTCGGGCGTTTCGGCGCGGTACCTGTCCAAAAGCGCGAGCCAGTAGGCCTTTACTTCTTCCAACTTGGCCAGAGCGTGTTCGGGCGAGCGGTACGTCGCGGCAAGTTCGTCCATCTTAGCGGTTTCATCGTCCGGGACCACGCCCAGGAAAAATACGACCGCAGTCTCCTCGCCCGGTCCCAGCTCGACCTTTACATGCAGGCTGCCGATAGCGTCGCCGTGCCGTCCGACCGTACGCGAAAGGGATCCTGCCCGCAGCGCCGAGGGATCCTGCAGCGAACCGTACATGCCCAGGAAACGCTCTTTATCGCCCTCCCAACCGGCCAAGAGCGCACTCGTTCCGTGGAACGCGACAAACTCCCAGTTGCGGTTCCAATGTTCGCCGCGGGCGTTCGGCAGCTCCCACAAGTATTTCTTCGCCCACAGGTAGCCCCGATCTGCGTCGATACCGGTTTCGATAAAAGTCTTATGGAACTCCCGGTGCCAGTCGGGTGCGATGCCGAGGCCCCATTCCAAGTACGTGAAGAGGCAAAGGCGGCGCGACTCGTCCCCCTGGTTCTTCAGGCGGACGAGAGCGACTTCTACCGGATCGTCCTTCGGCACGAACAAGGTGACGGTGCTTTCTATTCCCGAGACTGCGGATGAAAAGACGGAGTAACCGATGCCGTGGGCGACTTGGTAGGCCGACGGATCCCGGCGCACCGGCTGCCACGTAAGGGACCAGAACTCGCCCGTCGCATCGTCCCGGGCGTAAATGTACTTGCCTGAGTCGTCCTTGATAATGTCTTGATGCCAGCGGGTGATCCGGTTCATGGAAGCGTGCCGGAGCCAGCTGTACCCGCCGCCTGTCTGCGACACGACGAGACCGTACTCGCCGGGGCAGATGACGTTCACCCACGGCCGCGGCGTATCGGGCCGGGTGATGACGTACTCGCGCCTTTCTGCATCGAAGTAGCCGTACTTTGTGGCAAACCGCCGCATCGTCAACACTCCTTTTCTGATGGATGCGATCGCGCCCGGCCGGAGCCACACGACTCACGCACGATCAGCTGCGTGTTGAGAACGACCTCGCGGTACTCCTTCACCTCGCCGCGGATCCGGGCGATGAGCAGATCGGCCGCGGCCTTTCCCAGTTCTTCGATCGGCTGCCGTACGGTGGTGAGGCCGGGATGGACGAACCGGGCGAAGGGCATGTCGTCGAAGCCCACAACCGCCATTTCGTCGGGTACTACGATGCCGTGGCGGGCTAGGCGGTTCATTGCGCCCAGGGCTGTGGCATCGTTCATCGCCACGATGGCCGTAGGACGCCGGTCCGGGGGTAGCTGAATCATGCGGTCCACCGCCTCGGCGCCTGACTGTTCGGTGAAGTTCCCCTTGAAGATGAGGCCTTCAGCATCCGGATCGACGCCCGCAGCCCGGATCGCCTGCCGGTATCCTCTCAGGCGCTCACGGGCATCGCTCGCATGGCGGGGCCCGGTGATGCACGCGATGCGCTTGTGTCCCAGACCGAGCAAGTGGTTGACTGCCTGCATCGCCCCGCCTTCGTTGTTCACCCGCACCCCGTCGAAACCGGCTTCGGGCATAGTCTCGATGAGCAGGACGATAGGCACTTTGTGGCGACGCAGGGCCAGGACCGACTGCCTGCCCACCTTGCGCGCCATGATGATCATCCCGTCGACCCGGCCGTGGCCGATTTGTTGCAGGGCCGCCATCTCCATACGGCGATCGGCGTGTGTCAGGTACAAGATGAGGTTGAAACCCGCTCGGTAGGCAACCTGGCTCACACCGTTTACCACACGCGCAAAGAAGGGCTCAAGAATGTCGGGTATGACCAGGCCAATCGAGAACACCTTGCCGTGAGCCAGTCCCCGCCCGGACAGGTTCGGCTGGTACCCCAAACGTTCGGCCGCCTCGAGCACCTTCTGCCGCGTCGCGGCGCTGATGCGGGGATCGCCGTTTAGCGCACGGGACACGGTCGAATGCGAGACCCCAACTTCCTTCGCAATGTCTTTGATGGTCGGACCCACGGCAACCTCCGGACGGCGCTCCAATTTGTGCACACGTGTGCGTAGCCACACAGTGCTGTATTAGGTGCTCGGTGCCTGATTCCTGCCAGGGAAGTTGCCTCGAGCCACAAGGATTCCGAGGACGGACGTGCGAACATGTGTGGGTCTGTTTGCAATTCAGCCCTTATCATTCCGTGCGCCTCCGGACGTCGGTCATGGTGCCGGTGACGCCGCCGCGCACATTCTCTCGCCTCCTTGCCGTTTTGTTCGCAAGGAGGCCTTTTGCGTCCGGTGTATCC
>JAAYLA010000288.1 GCA_012522135.1 Bacillota bacterium
CACTCCGGTCCGACCGGCCGCCCGCGGCGCGGTGCGCGGCCGGCTCCCCGTTGCACGCGAGCGGCGGCGGGGCCCGGAGATTCCGGCTCCCGCCGTCGCAAAGCCATGAAGAAAGGGCCGCCTCCCCCGTCGGAAGCGGCCCTCCGGCTCTACAGCTGGAGTTCAATCACCTGCCGCGGCCGGCGGCATGTCCGGCATTACCTTTCCAGCCGCGGGCGGGCGATGACGACCTGAACAGGCTCCGAATGCTCCGGAATCTTGCTCGCATCCACCTTGATCGCGTAGGCCTTGATCCGCTTGAAATGATCCAGGGTCATTTCCGCGGACCAGTAACCCTCGGCAATCTCCTGGATCGGCACCCGCAGTGTCACCCACTCACCGGGAACCAACGTCACGGCGTAGGCGCTGCTCTGCTCGGTCCAGCGATCGTCCGGGAAGATGATGAGCTTGGCCCGGACGTTCAGGCCTTCGATCTCCTGGTTCAGTTTCAGCTCGACGGCGAACTCCTTCCACTCGGACCAGTCATCGGCCCGCGAGTGCAAGATCACGCCCTGGGAGTAATCGCCCGGCTTGAAGTGCACGGTCGCCACGAGAGCCCGCTCGCCCTCGTCCAGACCCATGTTCGGCCGGATGCGCGGCACGTACCGGACGATCCAGTCGGGGTCGACGTCCGCATCGGCCCAACCCGACTGCGACCACTCGGAAACGCCCTCGAAATCGTCCAGTAGAAGCGTCTCTTCGGCCGCGTAAACGCAGAACGGCACAGCCGCCAAGAGAAGCAGGGCTGCCACGATACCGAAACTGCGACGTCCTACAGCTTGCAACATGGTGGAATACCCCCTCATAGTTTTCGTGGTCCAGACAACGCAACGAAAGCTGCCTCGCGTCTTTGGGAGTTGCCCCTTCCCCCCGCGCCCACGAGGAACTTCATCTGCCTCGACACACCAGCGGCGGCCTCACCCCCTTTCGCCCGCGCCGTGCCGGTTCAAGCAATGCGCTGCGGCGTCTTCTTCCTTGCAGGAGCGGCCGTCGACTTGCGGATAACCAGTTCCGTCGAGAGCACGATCTTCAGCGGTTTCGTAACTTCGCCGCGAATAAGATCCAACAGCCGCTTGCCTGCCTCCATGCCCATCTCGTACTGGTGCACCCGAACCGTCGTCAGGGCCGGGGTGATGTAGCGGGACATCTCGATATCGTCGAACCCGGCCACCGACAAATCTTCCGGCACGCGCAAGCCCAACTCGCGAGCGGCCTTGATGACCCCGATCGCCAGGGCGTCGTTGGCTGCAAAGACGGCCGTGGGCAGTTCCGAAGCACGCCGCAGCATCTTGAGGGCCACTGCATAGCCGTGCTCGGTGTCGAATTGCGGTGCGGCAAAGGCGATGCAGTCAGCCGGTTTTTCCAGTCCCGCGTTTTTCAGAGCTTGCTTGTAGCCGTTGTACCGTTCATCGAGCGAAACGTGCGTATAGGGGCCGCCTACGAACCCGATGCGCGAGTGCCCGAGTTCGATCAGGTGGGTCACCAGTCGGCGCGCCCCCGACAAGTTGTCATTCGTTACCGTATCGATGTTTAAAGCCCAGCAGTCGTTGTCGACGAGGACGAACGGCTTGCGGAACTCCTTGATGCGCGCGATGACCTCGACATCGACCTCGTAGCCCACGAGCACGATGCCGTCTTGCGTGGGCACAAGTTCATCGATCACTTCCCGGTCTTCGCTTAAGGTGCCGCTGATGGTCTTAAACAGCAGCCGGTAGTTCGCGCCGGCCAGCACGCTCTCGACGCCGGCTACGATCTGGCTATAGAAAGTGTTGTTCTGCAGGTCGTGAAAGCCACTGATCAAAAGAGACACCGTGCCGCCCGCCTGCTCCGCCTCCTTGCGCGTGTACTTTCTGGGCACATACCCGAGCTCATCGGCCACGCGACGTACGAGATCCACGGTTTCCGGCGCGAGGTTTCCCTTCCCGCTCAGCGCCCGCGACACCGTCGAAGCGGAGACACCGGCGCGCCTGGCTACGTCATCGATCGTGACTTTCATCAACCCACACATCCTCTCGCTCTAGTAATGCACCTCGACCAGCACGCTTTCGCCCGCGGCCGCCGGAATCTCCAATCGCCAGTAGCCGCCGCGGGTCAGATCGGGCTCCACTTGCTCGCCGTTTACCCAGACCGCTGCAGGCCGCGGACCCGGATCGGGCTGCGGCGCGTCCGGATCGACCCGTTCGATGGCACGCCAAGCCCAATCGTAGATCACCCGACCGTCGCGCACCACGTCGATGCGGGTGGTCAAGCGGCGCTCGGCCCCATCCCACACGTTCTCCTGGACCCGTCCCGTACTCGCCGAGACCCACACCTGGGGCACCAGCGAGCGCAGCAGCACCCGGTGATACGACATGCCCGGCGCACCCTGGACCGTCCCGATGCCGACGCTCGCGATATCCGCCCGCAGCCCTTCATCCTCGCCGTACAAGATGGAACGGACGTGCAGGTGCGAGCTGATGTTGTACCCGTCCTGCAGCACCGGATACAACTTCGGCACGATGTGCATCTGCCACGTGTAGATCTCGGCGAAGCGGTAGTCGTTGAAGAAGCGGGTGCGCCCCATCAGTTCGTCGTGAATCCAGTTGCTGGCGCCCCACTCGGTGGCCATGGTCGTCACCACGCCGCTGAACTCCGAGTACGTATCGGGCAGGAACCCGGTGATGATTTCCCCGGGGGGACGCCGGCGTGTGGGCAGGTCCGTGCCGCCGCCGGACATCACTGCATGGTCGTTTTGGATGGCCCAGTCGGTGAGCTCCCACAAAGCGTACATGCTCGCACCGAGCGCCGCCGTGCGATAAAGGGCATCCTGCAAAAGCTCGTCGTCGCCCGCCATCCGCGCCATCCGCACCATGCCGAGCATTCCTTCCCACGCCAAGGCCACGCCGTCGGCCTGGAAGGAGAAGCCGGTGTTGAACGTGGTCGAGCCTTGCCACGCCCAATCCCAATGGATGCGGTAGTAGGCGTACAGGCCCCGGATCGCATCCCAGTACGGGCGGACGACGTCCCAGCCGACCCTGTGGGCGACCTCCGATGTGATCACGAGCTGGCGGCCGATGTAATACTCGCGGTCGAAGTCTTCGCCCGCCGCCCAAATGCGTTTGTTGTACACGTAGCTTTGTCCGCTGGCCGGCTGGAACACGGTGTCGAGGTTGCGCTCGTCGTAATGCTCGGCCAAGGACTGGGCGATGCGCTCCTTATACCAAGCCCGCGCCTCGGGATCGTCAACCATCGAGTAAACTTGGGCATGGGAAGCGAGGAGCGTGCTGTCGAGCGACGGCGAAGGCCACCGGAACCAGCGGTCCGTCACATGGCTCAGGGCTTGGGCTTGCAACGCTTCGAGCTCGGCGTCGCCCTTCACGCGCACCGGTTCGTACACTTGATCGATGCTCGCGTAAATAGGCAGCGCGTAGCGGACCTCGGTGCCCTCGGCGTAGGCGTAGGGACCGAGGAAAGTGGCCGTGCGGCTCCGGAGCACCTCCGACTGCCACGACACCGGATAACCGTGCTGTTCGGCCAAGGCGACGACGGGCGGGACGGGCGCCAAGGGCAGAGGCTCCGTTCCCCAGTCATCTTCCATCACGTGGTATTCAAAGGCCGACCGGACGTAGACGTACCCTGCGGATTCGTCGGCTGCGTATTCTTCAGCTAGCCCGACGGGGAAGGCCGCGGCGGCACGGCTCCAAAACTGTGCGAGCTCCAGCGCCTCGTCGGGGAGTTCTGCACGCCACGCGTCCAGCTCGTCGCCGCGCACCCTGGCGATCCCGTACAGGGGCATGGTCACGATGGCTCCTGCCGGTTGGGCGAAGCGCAGGACCAAGCCGCCGTCCCGCTGCAAGATCACGGCCTCGGGACGCCTTTCCATCCGGATGAAAATCGGCACGAGCTCGCCCGTCTGCGCCATCTCCTGCAGCAGCAAGATCCAAGGAACGCCCAATTCTGCGCCCGCCAGCCGGTGCGCCGAGCCGGCAGCCAAGTCCACCACTTGCACCGCGCCGGATCCGTCGACATACGCGGCCCGATCCAGCGAGAAGGCTCCGCGGTCGATGCGCCAGGTGAACTCTTGGCTTTCCGTAACATAGAGCACGGCCGGGAAGGAGCGAGAGAGGTAGATGCTCGTCGGCAGGTCGCGACCGTCTTCCCGCAGCGTGACGTCCCAGCGTGCAGTCGACGCGTCGCGGACCGTGTAAAATCTGCGGGTCACATCGCCGGATAGGCCGACTTCACCGAGAATGAGCCGGCTCCCGTCGGGGTGGAAGGCGTTCCAGTAGAGCTGTTGGGTGGAACCGGACGGCCACCACACGAAGGAAAGAAGGCCGCGGTGATGTTCATTGCCTAGCCAGCCCTTAGCCCGCACGTCTTCGCCCTTGCTCCACAAGCCGAAGGTGCCGACGCTCTTGTAAGGCTGGTCCGGAACGTAGGCCTCGGTACCGGGCAATACGTAACGAACGGGGGCGCTGCCTAGGGCGAGCAGCTGCGCCACGGGCTGCATCTGCAGGGCACGCACCAAGGAGGCGGTGAACTCGGCCCAGGTAACCGGCATGTCGGCGGCAGCATCGGGCGGAAGCCAGCCCGCGGCCTGCGCTTTGTTTACGTAGTCCTCTGCGGTCCGAGGCGTTGCCTGGGCCGAGTCCCTGGTCAGCTCACCCGCTACGAGCTCGACGGCCCGGGTCACAACCGTCGCGACGTCTGCCCACGTCGCCTCGTCGTCCCCGCGCAGACGGCTTCCCTCGAGCAGATTGGCGCTCAGAAGTCCTGCTTGCTGCACGGCCTGAACGTGGTCGTAGTGCCACGCGCCCGGCGGGACGTCCGCCAAAGCGATATGCCGGGCCCGCACGAGGGTTGAGTCGGACGCGACTTGCACGGTCTCGTGGTATGGCAATCGCAAGGCCAGCCGCACGGCGGCCAGAAGCTGCGCCCGGTCGATTCGTTCACCGGGACCGAGTTGCAGGAAAGGCTCGGTCGCCAAGGCCGCCGCAACGTATCCCGCCAATCCCTCGGAGGACCAATACACGGGCACCGCAGGACTGAACTCGACGAGCTGTCCGTTCAGCGCGGCCATCGTGAGCCGCGACAGCCCCTCGGCGGGAATTTCTACCGGAACTACCGCGCTGCCGCCGGCGGGAACCGAGACGGATCCCGACCAAAGGCGGCGGCCGGCCTGGCCCACGGTAAAGGCAAGGTCGAGGCCGGCCACGGCCTCGCTCGCGAAGACGTGTATGTCGGCCTGCGCCGCGTCTTGACCGGGCAAGTAACGGGTGATGTAGGCGCGGGCCCAGACGAAGGCCTGCCTTACGTTGAGCGCGGCTTCGGCAAGGGCCAGGCGGTACGGCCCATCGACGTAGGACAAGACCAGTGTGTGCCGGCCGGCCGCAAGACCGTGCTCCGACAGCACCGCGTCGACGTCGCCCGCCACGGGTCCCGTCCAAAGGATCCGGTGCTCGCCGTCTTCCTCCACCGCCGCCTCCAGCGCTCCAGGCAGCGCGTGCTCAATGCCCCGCACCGCCACGCGCACCGGCGACGAAGCGTCGGCCGTGCGCTCCTCCTGCCGTGCGACCCAGTTGAAAGGGTCGGGATCGTCCGCCGCGGCGACCCGCATGGCTACCCGGTCCGAAAGCCCGGCCGGACGGCCCAGGCGCACCGCCTCGTCCAGTATGCGCACTTCGTGCCGACGCAGGAGCGAGGGCGTGGCATCACCGGGCTCCGGAGCAACTTTCACGTCGCCCGCGACCTGGGCTGAGTCGAGGTAGAGGTGGCGTTCGACGAAAGGGTCGCCGCCCTCGGGTCCGAACGACACGGACGTCAAGCCCGTGCTCGGAACGAAAGAGAGAACGGCCTTGTAGTCAGGTTGCAGTGAAAACGAGTTGGCCCGCCAAACTTCGTAGTAGAAATACGGGCCTTCTTCGCTCACTGCCTCGCCCGACAGGGCATACGGGGGCAGCATGTTTGCGCCGTGGGTCTCAAGGCGCAAGGACGGCACGACTCCGAAGAAATTCGGACTCAGGTTGAGCGTCAAGGCAATGCGCCAGGTGTCGCCGTCGATACGCGCCAGCTCGATGCGTCCTTCCCGCGCCGCAGCAACGCCTACGGTACTGACTGCCGTAATGCCGTCCGATTCTGCGCCGGCCGCCGCGGCCAAGATCCCAATCAAGAGCGCCGTGACGACAATGCGCGTGCTCCAGCGCCCTACTCTTACAGCGTCCACCTGTGCGCACCTCCCAGTGGGCGCCGGCCGGTGCGGTCGCGCCACACCGGCCCGTCGCGTCCCGCCCGTCACTCTTCGTCCCGCTCGTTGCCCCACAGCGGCGCATCGGTCGGCTCGCCCTTTTCGCGGCGCTTCGCCAGCATGGCCTCGCGCCACGCGTGCCGCCAGCGGTGCACCTCGATGACGCCGATCTCGGGCATGTTCTTTGCCCTTAGCTCCACGGGCTGCAACGGCGGCATGACCTTGTGGGGTTCCGTCTGATACCAGTACGTCACGCTGGACAGATCGAGCGTCAGCACGTTGGCATGTCCGTGCTCGATGCTGCCCCGGATCGACTTCGAGAACCGGATCGGGTCCTCCAGCAAGAACCGGTACGCGTGGGTGCGGCCCATCCAACCGAACACCTTGGGCACGTGGGCGTAGCCGTAATACGGATGCATGTAGACCTCGTCAGGGCACCACGACGTGTTGAAGAAGTCTTCCGTGCCCGTGCCGTGCAGGGAGCCGGGCCACTTCTCCCCGTCGATTCGCCACATGTCGTCGCCTTCGCCGTACCACATCGGGGTCGGGCTTTCAATGAACAAGTTGACGCCGACCACGTGGCCGAAGCCTTCCGCGTCAATCAACAAGTAGTTGTCTTTGTCGCTCGGGTTCTGCGCCCAGGGGCCCAGGCACGCCCACTCGTTTTCGTAGCCTCCGCTATCGGGCGAGGGCTGCGTCAGCTCCCTGTTCCACCAAGCGTGAAAATAGGCCAGGTGTACGTCCTTCCCGTCGCCTGCGATGCCGTATGCCTCGTACAAGGCCTTGTCCGAGGCAAACAGCTCGTAGTCGATGTAATAGTAGAACGCGCCCATCTCTTTGTCCGACTCGTTCAGGATCTCGATGCGCGCGGACTTGGCGAAGGGCATGGGAAAGTAGCTGTTCAGTGCCGACCCGTCGCGGGGAGCGGCCGACAAGGGAAGGCTCATCCAGTTGTACTTCATCCCCCACCCTTGTCCGAAGAAGTCGCCTACGGGGACGTTCACGCTCGGGTTTTCTTCGCCGTCCCAGTACATCTTCAGCACGAGCTTGCGGCGAATCATGGGGTCGTCGGTGGGGAAAGTGAACCAGATGTGCCGGATGACCCCGGCGCCCCGAATGTCGGCCAATACGGCCGTCTGTCCGGGCTTGATTTGAATGTTGTCTCCGTTGCCTCCGCTACGGTCGTAGCTGGAAGCCCTGAGTGTCCTGCTATTTCTGGCGATGAACAGGCGATCCAGCGGACTGCTCATGGAAGCTGACCTCCAGTGTGTATTGTCCGGCGCTTTGCTCCGGCAACCGGCAGGCGGCCTCGGGGCCCGCAGGACCTCCCGCGCCCTCCGGGCCCCTGTGCGCCGGCCTCACAGCTTCGAATTCGACTTGATGAAATCGACCAGCTCGTCCACCTTGGCAAAGGCCAGGCACGTGACGGTGTCGGCCCCGCCGTAGTACATGGCCAGGCGTCCGGTCTCCGCGTCGACGAGCGCCGCACACGGGAAGACGACATTCGGGACGTCGCCTACGCACTCGTAAAGCTTCTGCGGTGACAGGATATAAGGCTCGGTGCGGTACATCACCTTCCACGGCTCATCCAGGTCCAGCAGCGCGGCACCCACGCTGTAGACGAAGCCGTTGCACGAGGTGAGCACGCCGTGGTAGATCATGAGCCACCCCTCGGTGGTCTCGATGGGAATGGGACCGGCGCCGATCTTCGTCGCCTGCCAGCCGCCGTTGGGCCGCATGACGTGGCGGTGCCGGCCCCAGTAAACGAGATCCGGGCTTTCGCTTACGAAGATGTCGCCGAAGGGCGTGTGTCCCGTGTCGCTGGGACGGCTGAGCATCATGTACTTGCCCCGGATTTTCCTGGGAAAGAGGACGCCGTTGCGGTTGTACGGCAGGAACGCGTTCTCCATCTGGTAGAACTCTTTGAAGTCGTACGTGTACGCCATGCCGATGGTCGGCCCGTGGTAACCGTTGCACCACGTGACGTAGTAGCGGTCCTCGATCTTGCATACCCGAGGATCGTACCCGTACACGAAGTTGCCGATTTCAGGATCGTCGCTGATGAACTGAATCGGCTCGTGCTCGATCTCCCAGTTGACGCCGTCCTTGCTCCTGCCGGCATGAAGCCGCATACTGCGCGCCTTGTCGTCCACACGGAAGACGCCGGCAAAGCCGTCGCCAAAGGGCACGACCGCGCTGTTGAAGATGCTGTTGCTGCATGGAATGAGGTCCCTCGGGATGATCGGGTTGCGCTCCGACCGCCACATGACGTCTGAGCATCCCGCAGGGCGTTCCTCCCAAGGAATGTTCGGCAACGGTTCACCTATAACTCGCAAGCTATTCACCCTTCTCTTCGTTTCTTGCCGTAGGCGGTGGTCTGCGCCCGCCGTGCACTCCGTGAGTTACCAGCCGGCCTCCATCGGCTCCTCGAGCAGCGCGCTAAGCAGCCGGTGCGCGTTCAGCAGGGCCGTCTCAGGCGGTTCCTGTCCGGTCCAAATGGGCTGCACGCCGTCGAAGACGATCTGCCGTGCCCTCGTTCCCTTGTAGTTGTGCGTGGCGAATCCCCTGTACGTGCCGTTGATCAACCCGTCGATGAACGGATCGTAGTACGCGCCGTACTTCTCGAGCAGGAAGCCGTTCACGCTGTTCAAGGGCGTCGGATTCGACAGGAACTCGGTCTGGATCCGCAAGCCTTCCTCGCTGGTGAGGAACTTGACCCACTCCCAGGCCGCCTCGGCGTTCTTGCCCTGGGCCAAGATTACGTACAGGTCGGTGGAGGGACCGCCCGCGACGCGTCCGCCTGGGCCGATGGGAATGTTCGCCACACCGACGTCAAAGGGCATGGTACCCCCGATGAAGCCCGACAAGTGCCACGGGCCGATCAAGGTCATGCCCAACCGGCCAGCCGGGAACAGCTCGCCCCACCACGGCGCTTCGCTGGGCGTCGGCGCTACGTTGTACTCGTGGACCATATCGGCGAAGAAGCGGTAAGCGTTAATGGTCTCGGGGGTTGCGAGCAGCGACTCGGTTCCCGCATCGTTGGTGTAAGCGCCGCCGAGGGAGTAGATCATCGTGTCGGATTCCACGTTGCCCAAGATGACCGAATAACCCCAGATGTCGTTGACTCCGTCACCCGTCGTATCGCGTGTGATGGACCGCGCCGCGGCGAGCAGGTCGTCCCAAGTCCACTGGTCATCCGGTTCCATGAGGCCCGCAAACGCAAACAGGTCCCGGTTGTACAGAAGACCGTGGATGCCCGGGTGCGTCTGGTAAGGCATGGCGTACTGAATACCGTTGAACTTGCCGTCTTCCACCGCGCCCGGATAATACATGCTCATATCGATTCCGTCGCGCTCAATATAGGGCCCAAGGTCGACCAGGTAACCTGCCAGGGCCAGCTGGTGGAAGTCGCCTCCGGCCGACCAGGCAACGTCGGGAGCGGAGTTGGATGCGATCCGCACGACCAGCTTCTCCGTGTAACCGTTGGGATCGACCAGCTGGAATTCGACGTCGATATCCGGATGGATCTTCTGGAACTCCAGCAGCGCCATCTCGTAGTGCCGCAGGTTGTTGATGTTGCCCCGGACGAAGTGCGTGATGACCGTCTCGGCCGAAACCGCGCCTCCCACGCCGAGGACGAGGACGAGCACCATAGCCGCAAGTGCCAACTGTTTCGCCGTCAACCTACGCATGTGAGCTGCCTCCTTTTGCTATGCTCCATACACCTCGACGACTCCGTCGCTATCCGGTTGCCGCGCCCGCATCACCTCCCGTGGACGTTGCCGAAGTCAAATCTTGACCCAGTCGAGCTTGGCCAGGTAAACGCCTCCCTGGCCCCAGCCCGCACTGCTCACGTACCATGTACCGTCGGTGTCCTGAATCACTTCCGCCGCATGCGATTCGATGTGTGCGACCTTGTCCTTGATATCCCAATGGAACGGGTCCTTGCTCACGAACACGTCGGTTCCCACATACCCGCCCCGCGGTCCGATAAATAGGTAGTAATAATCGCCACGCTGCACCACGAACGGCGACTCGGTCGGGCCGCCCCACGTGCCCACTTCGGGATCCGTGTAGGCGATGCCCCGCTCCTTGGACCAGTGGATCAAGTCCTTGCTGGTACGGTACGCGACGACGTGGTTTCCGCCTGTGGGCTCGCTCGTCGCCGTGTAGTACATGACCCATTCGTCGCCGACCCGCAGGACCATCGGGTCGCGGGCATCGTAACCGTCGACCAGCATGGGATTTTCCGGGTGGCGTTCCCACGTCCAAAGGTCCTTCGACGTGGCCAGATAAATCCTGTAGTGCGCGTTGTCGGGATCGCCGCCCGCGCAGTAGTACATGTAATAAAGGCCCTCGTGGTAGATGACGTGCGGCGCCCAAAGGTGCACTTCACGATACCGCTCCCAATCGGCCACCAGCGCAAAGGGCTGCTTTTCCCACATTTGCTGCGTCAGGAAATCGGCCGTGGCGTGGGCAAACTGCTTCTCTTCCATGGGATTCATCGGTTCGGGATGCGTGATGCCGAAAAGGTGCCATTTGCCGTCCGGGCCTTGAATGAAACAGTGATCGTTTACGTACCACTGCTCCGATTCGCCGGCGCTCGGGTCGTAGATCTTGAAAAACTCTCCGGCTTGTGGACGTTCCATAAAACTTCTCCTCCGCTCACATCTTGAAGGGGCCGCCGTCCGCGCTGCGCCCGGGACCTTCCGTTATCCTAGCGCGAGGCGTTGAACCAGATGGGCTGACTCCACGCTTTGCGCCCTTGCGTGTCGATGGCCTCGATACGGCAGTACCCGTCGGTCCAATGCTGGATGCTTGCTTTGTTGATCGTCTCGCCCGGTTTCGCCCACACCGACCACCCGCGTCCCCGGTTGGAAACGAAGGCAATGCGGGCAACGTCCGACGTCTCCACGTGAATCCAGCCGTCCTCCACGCGAATGTCGTACAGCTCCGGGCCCTGGGATGAATAGAAGTGCCCGGCCCGCAGCGCGTCCATGATGCTCTCCTGCGTCAGCTCGGCCGCCCGGACCATGACCCAGCCCACCGCGCCGTCGTACGTGTACCGGTGCGTATCGTCGGTGGCCACGCCGAACGTGTAGTAGCCGTGGTGCAGCAGGTCGTCCCAGTGCACGTCGCTGAGGGCCTTGCCGCAATCCATACAGCCCGAGTTGTACACTTCCAGTCCGATCGCGCCCTTCAGCTTTTGGATGGCCGGACGCTCGAGCCCGAGCCAGTACGGGTGCGCGATGATGGCGACGCCTCCGTGGTCCAAAATTTGATCGATGAGGCCCTGTCCGCTGCGAATGGTGGGATCCTGGTCAAACGGACGCACGCCTACGCCCACGATGTGGTACTCGTTTCCCTCGTGATCCCAACAGTCGAGCTCGGTGCCGGGAATGGTGAGAAATGTTTCCGTCGTGAACCGTTCGGCGTCCGTCGTCTTGCGATGATCGGTCACCGAAACGAAATCGTAACCCCGCTCTTTGTAGAAGGCAATCGCCGAGGCCAAGTCGAGATCGCCGTCGGAAAAGGTGGTGTGCATGTGGAGATTCCCTTTGTACCATTGGCCCTCGCGAGGAAAGGGATTCATGTTGTGTCCTCCAGTCCGTACGGTAATGGGATGCAGAGTCGTGAGGAGCCATCTTTCCGCCATGCTCACCGGCCGGGGTGCCACTCAGCGCGCGGCCTTCGGGTTGCCTCGGCAACTTGGCGCACATGACCAAAAGTTTCCGGCAAGAAATGGGGATTTCCGGGGCGGACGACGGTGACTCGGAACGTGACGACTCCCAAACCCGCGCAACATCCCGTCTTGCCGATTGCTTCACCCCTGCTCGAGAGCGTGGCAAGATGCGCCATCACCAGTATTATATTCCGTGCATCCCAGGCCCGCAACCTTGGGACATCTTTCGGCAACTTTTCCATTCTTGCCCACCCATCATAGCGCAGAGGGAAGCCGATTGCAAAGGAGGAATTCCCTTTTGCGCTGAGGAACCCGTTCAGGTGATCGTGCAGCTTCGTGTCCCGGCCGCGCGCAACGAGCGCAGACAACACATCACGAGTTCAGGTAGCTAAGGAGCGCAAAAAGACCATGCAAGACAAGCCACAGAAGCGCATTCTCGTTATTGGCAGCTTCATCACGGACCTCGTGTTTCGCGTCGACCGTTATCCCGAGGAAGGCGAAACCCTCATCGGCCACTCCTTTCA
>JAAYLA010000038.1 GCA_012522135.1 Bacillota bacterium
GTACACCACGTCTCCCCCGCACGCGCGGGGATGGACCTGCCATATTTGGTCTCGCCACCTGGATCCGCCGGTCTCCCCCGCACGCGCGGGGATGGACCTAACCATTCCAACGTCGAATGCAATCACTTTATGTCTCCCCCGCACGCGCGGGGATGGACCGGTGACATGGCTCGGCACGCCTAGGCCCACACAGGAGTCTGAAGGGAAACAACTCCTTTTGTCGAAAGTCATTGGTAGCTTCCGTTATTTGCAGCGGGTCTCGCCATGAATACGGTCCAAACGTCAATCCCGAACGCGGTTACCATCCCTCAAGGCCTCTTCTGGGGCAAGTTCGATTCCGAAACGGGGGCGTGGCTCCCGTTGTCGGCGCATTCTCTCGATGTCGCCATGGTCTTTCGCGCACTGTGTGACTTGCCCGCCATCAACCGCACCCTCCGCAACACATGCCGGTCCAATCTTACCTCCCCGCAACTCGACCGGCTGGCAGTCCTGGTCATGCTACATGATGCGGGCAAAGCGAACCTGGGATTCCAATTTAAAATCTTTGATCCGAACGCACCTCGTGCTGGCCATATCAAAGAGCTGGCCCCGATCCTTGATCCTCAGGTTTACGATCATGAGCTGCATACGAGTTTTCTGAGCAGCTTGCCGCAGGAGATGTGGGAATGGTTCGCCGAGGAGGAAGATCCGTATAGCTACCTGATGGCCATCTTCTCCCACCATGGGCGGCCGCTTGTCTTTCGCGGAGAGACCCATGGGCTCTTCCGCCTGGCGAAGACCCGATGGTGGCGTTCCGCAGGGGCGTGGGATCCCATGCGCGCTGTTGCTGACATTACACACGCCGCTCGACTCGCTTTTCCGCAGGCGTTCCTTCCGGGCGGCGCTCCGCTTCCTTCGGAGCCTGCTTTTCACCATCGTTTTGCAGGCCTTGTGATGCTCGCCGACTGGATTGGTTCGCATGCACAGTGGTTTCCTATTGAAAGTACATCAATTGAAGATCGGCTTAAGAGAAATCGCGAGACGGTTCCCAAGGCACTACAAGCGATCGGTCTCGATATAGCCCAGGCGCGCGCCGTAGCCCTGGAGAAATCAGACAAATTCGTCGATCTGTTTGACTTTCAGCCAAGACCTCTACAAGCTGCCATCGACGCTTTAGATCCAGCCGATCCTGCAACACAGCTCATCATCGCAGAATCGGAAACAGGTTCTGGAAAAACAGAGGCGGCGCTTGCATGGTTCTTCAAACTCTTTCGTGCAGGAGCAGTAGACAGCCTCTTCTTCGCCTTACCTACCCGCGTCGCCGCCCGGAGCATCTACCAGCGTGTGAGGCAATCGATGGAGCGCTGGTTCCCCGATCCAGCCTTCCGTCCGATCACTGTACTTGCCGTGCCAGGATACGCTCAGGTAGACGGCTTCTCACCACGGCAGCTACTTCCTTACGAAAAAATCGCCAATCGTTGGCAAGATGATCCCGGCCTCCGGTACAGAGAGCGGCACTGGGCAGCGGAACATCCCAAGCGCTTTCTCGCGGCCCCCATCGCTATCGGCACCATCGACCAAGCCCTACTGTCTACGGTGCAGGTGGCCCATGCCCATCTCCGCGCTATTTGCCTCGATCGCAGCCTGCTGGTGGTCGACGAAGTTCATGCCTCCGACCATTACATGACGCAACTACTGAAGGCAGTGTTACGGCGCCATTTCGCCTCGGGCAACCGAGCGATGCTGCTCTCGGCGACGCTCGGCAGCCGGTCTCGCAGTGAGTATGTCAGCTTGACGTTTCCATCAATCCATGTTCCTGACGTGAAGGAAGCCGAAGATACACCTTATCCCGCAATTACCCTGGCAAATGGCACGACCCACAAGACCTCACCTACGGTTGGCACCCGCAAGACCGTAACTTTTGACTTACAGCCTTATTCCTTCGAACTGGAGTCCATCTTGCCGATGCTCATTACCGCACTGCAGTCTTCTGCCCGGGTCGTGGTGGTCCTCAATACGGTCGATCGATCCAATGTCCTGTTACGCGCTCTCGAATCCCATCCTGACGTAAATCCAGACGCTCTCTTCCAGTGCCGGGGAACGATTTGTCCCCACCACGGTCGATTCGCACCACAAGATCGCACCGTTCTCGACCACGAAGTAAGCAAGCGGCTCGGTCCCGGCAGTTCCGGCGGTCCGCTGGTCATCGTTGGCACCCAAACTCTGGAACAAAGCCTCGACATAGACGCCGACTTCATGATTACCGACCTTGCTCCGGCCGACGTGCTGCTCCAACGTGTAGGCCGCTTGCATCGTCACAATCGATCTCGACCGCCCGGCTACGAGCGTGCCCGTTGCGTTGTACTGGTACCGCCTCACTCCCTCGTGCAGGCCCTCGATCGCCGGGGCGAAGCGTTGGGATCCTTCAGACGCATCGGACTGGGCAGCGTCTACGAGGATCTTCGCATCCTAGAACTCACAATGAAAACGTTGCTCAGACGAAAGACCGTCACGATTCCCGACGACAACCGCAGCCTGGTGGAAGCAGCCACCCACCCCGACTGCCTGGCTACGCTGAACGATGGTCCTTGGGAAAAGCACGCCGAGCTGGTCGAAGGCCGGACTTTGGCCAAGGGAGTCGCGGCCCGAGAGGTACTGGCCGATTTCGACTCCCACTTCGGTGAAACAGAATTCAACGAGCTTGGAGGTCAGATCTCGGTTCGCCTCGGTACCGATAACTTGCAGCTCCCCGTCGACAGACCGTTTACCAGTCCCTTTGGTGTAGAAATTACCGAGCTCGTGATCCCGGGTCATCTCGCTCCCAAGGACCAGCCGGAGCAGATTACGGTAGAAGAAGTGCATGAAGACAGTGTCTACTTACGCTGCGGCGACCGCCGTTATCGCTACGGCCGGTACGGATTGGAGGCACTATCATGAACCTACTCGTAGATCCGCTAATACGTGTAGAAACGTCTGAAGGCATGACCGAGATGAGTCTCCCCGCTCTGTTGGAATCTCTGGGACAAGACCGCGTGGAACGTCTTCCGGGCTTGCAACTGCACCAAGAAGATCCGTTTCATGTTTTCCTCACCAGCCTGGCTACCGCAATTTTGGCCCGAGACAACAAGAGCGATCCCGTCCAAACGGAAGGCTATTGGCTGGAAGGTTTGCGCAAGCTGGCGAGCTCCGCCGGCGATGACGCTTGGACTCTGGTCGTAGACGATCTGTCGCGCCCCGCCTTTATGCAACCGCCGCTCCCGGCCAAGGACCATGAAAAATTGAGTTTGACCGCCGCCACGCCCGACGCATTGGATGTCTTGCAAACGGCGAAAAATCACGACGTGAAGGCCGCCCGTGCCATCCGCCCGCACGCGGATAACTGGATCTACGCGCTCGTTAGCCTGCAGACGATGAGCGGTTTTCTGGGCCGGGGCAACTATGGAATTTCCAAGATGAATAGCGGGTTCGGCAACCGTTCCATTGTCGAGCTTGTGCGCAGCACCCGTCCTGGACGTCGATGGCAAGATGCCGTCGTGCGTCTGCTGCCGCACCGGGAGAGTCTTCTCAACGACGTCTACGGCTACCGGTCCGACGGCTTAGTGCTGGTTTGGGTCGAGCCATGGGACGGAAGTACGAGCTTGCGCCTTTCCAACTTAGATCCTGTTTATATAGAAATCTGCCGGCGCATCCGGCTGCGGGGAAGGGGCGGGACGATCTCGCACGCCGACGCCGTTCCGGCCCAAACGGAGCGCATCGCGGCCAAAGAACTGAAAGGCGTCGTAGGCGATGCGTGGCTGCCTGTTGATCTTGGTGACCGCGACACTGCCGAGCCGAAAGCCCTGACGGTTTCGCCGCAAGGTCTTACCCCGGACCTCCTGCGGCGCATCGTGTTCGAAGATCGTCTACGCCTAAGTGCCCTGCAAAAACCTCTGGGCGATTGGAACGAGGCGCTCACGCTCAGAGTCTCGGTTCTCGTACGCGGTCAGGGCACAACTGACGGCTTTCACGTTCGCCACATCGCCATTCCCCCGAAAGTGCGCATGCGGTTGTTTGGCCCCCCAGAACGCCGCGATCCCTTGGCTCGGCTTAGTCAAGAAGGTATCAGCTACGCGGGGCGTATGCTCAGTGGGGTGCTCCGACCTGCCGCCTTTACTCTTATTCAAGGAGCCCCGGGAGTCATCAAGTACGACCGCGATTCAGCTCAAGCTTGGTGGCGCAGGTTCGCCACCCGATTCGAGTCTTTGTGGTCCGAACGTTATTTTCCTTGGCTTTGGAGCGTCGAAGAACCCATCGATCAGGACGCGGCCTTGCTCCAGTGGGCGACGATGCTACGCGACGATGCGTGGTTGGTATTCCGAGAAGTAGGCAACGCAATGCCGATGCACGCGGGCAGGAAGTACAAGACGTGGGTGCATGCCGAGCGCGCCTTCTGGGGTGCTCTGTACAGCGAAGCAAATTTCCCGTTCCTGAAGGAGGTGCAACATGAGTACATCACCGCCAACTGATACGCTGTACGCCACCATAGGACAGATCGCCGGCGTGATAGCAAGTCCGGGGTTTCCAACGGCCAATCGAGCCAGTTTAAGGCGCATCAGTCCGGATCAGCCTCTGCCGCTCACCTTCTATCGGTTTGCAACGCGACATCTGCCCGAAGGGTGGGACCGGTCGACAGCAAGGCAGAGGGATTGGGCGACGATTGTGGCGGCCATGGCGATCATGAGCCCCAATGCGCACCGGCCCGATGTGGGACTGGGCAGAGCTCTAAGCGAAGCGGGTTTTTCCGAGGCAAGGCTGGAACGCTTGCTGCAAAGTACCGGGAACACCCGCCGCACACTGCTTCTGCGAGCCGCCCGATTTCTCGCAGCCAAGAACCAACCGTGCAACTGGGTAGATGGAGCTTTGTTCCTCCTCATACCCGCCCATGACTTCGAACGCCGCGAGCAGATCCATCGTAAGATCGCCCGCGACTTTTACGCGGCGTCAGCCCAAACCGAGAGGTGATGAGCATGTTCCTGCAGATTCACTTTCTGACGAGTTACCACGCCACGCTGTTGAACCGCGACGATGCCGGCTTGGCCAAACGCATTGTGTTTGGGGGTGCGCCGCGCCTTCGGGTTTCGTCCCAGTGTCAAAAGCGCCATTGGCGTGAGTGGCTCACCCAACAGACCGATCTCCCCTCGGGAATCCGGTCCCGTCACATCTTCAGCAGAGAGTTGAAGAGGCGCCTGGTGGACGCGGGCGTCGAGGAAGATACGGCACACTCGCTTATCTTCCACTTGGCCAACGGTATCTTTCGAGCAGCCGGCGAAAAAGATGCCATCGACAAGCAAACTTTGAACATGAAGCAGCCGATATTCTTTGGGAAGCCAGAGATCGACTACATGTTCAGTTTGCTTAAGGAAGCAGCGGACACTGGCGATGAGCAGTCAGCCAAGAGCTACTTAGATGCGAAACTCAAGAGCGGACGGCAGAATTTCACGGCCATGGTACGTGCCGCTGGCCTGCAACATCCGGTAGAAGGATTGGAAAGCGCTCTGTTCGGTCGCTTTGTCACATCGGATATCCTCTCTCGCGTCGACGCTCCGGTACACGTGGCGCACGCCTTCACGACCCATGCGCTGGAAACCGAAGTCGATTTCTTTACAGTCGTGGATGATCTGCTTCAGGATGACGAGACGGGTGCAGCCCATGCGAACGACACCGAGCTGGGGGCCGGCATTTTCTACGGGTACGTCGCCGTCGATGTGCCTCTCCTCGTCTCGAATCTAACCGGCTGTGAACCTTCTGCCTGGAAAGAGGAAAATCACGACGGTGCGAAAGACGTATTGAATCTCTTGGTACACGCCATCGCCACGGTGTCTCCCGGCGCAAAGCTTGGCGCCACGGCGCCCTATGCCCGGGCGGAATGTGTCGTGCTCGAAAGCGGCACCGGTCAGCCCAGAAGTCTGGCGAACGCGTTCTTGCACCCCATCCGGCCCGGAGCAAACGGCCGTCACCCCATGGACCAGTCCGTCGAAGCGCTTGGAGAATACTTGACCAAGCTGGAGGATATGTACGGACAAGGTGACGAAAAGCGCGCAATTTCCACCCTTCATCCGTGGCCGCGGGCAGCAGAGACGCCCCAGCCTCTGCAGACCGCGATTGACACGATATTGGAGACCGTTTTCGGAGGTTCACGATGAAGGCCTTAATCTTACGGTTCGACGGTCTGTTAATGAGTTTCGGTTCCTTCATCGTCGACCAGCACGGATACACCGACACCTTTCCGGGCACGTCCATGTTAACCGGACTTACGGCGAATGCTCTGGGTTGGACGCATGCCGACTTCGAAAAGCTCGAGGCGCTGCAGAGGCGGATTATCTACGCGGCTCGCTGGGACGAGGAACCCCAAACGATCATCGATTACCACACCGTCGACCTTGGGCAGCCCAAAATGTCTTCTCCGGGATGGACGACACGAGGTACACCGGAACACCGCAGCGGCGGTCCGGCAGCACGGTTCGGCACACACCAGCGCTACCGGCACTACTGGACGGACGGACTCATGACGGTGGCCCTTGGGCTGAAGGAAGAGTCCGTCCATCCTACACTGCTCGACCTATACGAGGCGTTCAAGAGACCGGCTCGGCCGCTGTTTCTCGGTCGAAAGACGTGTCTGCCGTCGAGGCCCCTGCTCGATCCGGTAACGCCTATCGTTGAAGGAGAGAACATCCTCAGCATTTTGTCCCAAGTACCTGTTTGGGACCGCCATGGCACGGTAGTTACTGAAGAGCGCAAATACCGGGCGAACTGGCCGGCTGAACTGAACGCCGCCGTTCGGTCGCAGGTACGGGAGGTATACGACTTGCGCGACTGGAGGAACCAGGTCGTATACGGCCCGTCACGCCGCGCCGAAGGTTATATCGGGGGTGCAAAGTCATGAGCGGTCTTTACATGGTCGAGATTAGGCCGGATCTCGGTGCACTCCTCCGGTTTCTCCACGGGCAAGGGCTGGATATCGGAGACCACGATGAAGATCTAGGGTACGGAGTGCATGCGTGGCTAGCAGCTGCATTCGGTCAGGGAACGATCCGCCCCTGGCGCTTGCTGCACGATCGGCGCCGACCGACCCGAATCTTGGGATACACGACGCGGGATGCAGCTGAGCTGCGCGAACAATTGGCCGCTTTCGCGGAACCGAGTGCTTACGCTGTTTGTCCAGACCTTGAGCGCGATATTCTAACGCGCCCCATGCCCACCTGGCTTCCCGGGCGGCTCTTGGCCTTTGAAGTTCAGTGCTGCCCGGTGGGCCGCAAATCGGGATCAGGCGTGGAAAAGGACATCTTTCTAATTTCAGCGGACCACGGCCATCGGAATGATCTCGATCGCGAGTCGGTGTATACGGCTTGGGCTGCGGAGCGGCTCGAACGGAACAACGCGTGCTCGGTCCGGAGTATCCGGTTAGACGGTTTTCGGCTAGTTCGTCAATTGAGGAAGACGCAGCCAAGTGAAAACGGCAGGTCGCGAGCACGCCTTGTGCGGCCCATGGCGCTTATCCGTGGCGAGCTGGTTGTCGGGGATCCGGATAGCTTTAATGCAATGCTGGCAGGAGGCATAGGACGCCACGTAGCCTTCGGCTACGGCATGGTGCTCCTGAGCCCGCCGTAATGAGCGATTCTCCCCTTTTCAAAGGCCGTTTGGGCCTGGCTCGCTCACGGATACCGCATGTTGACCGCCACGGCTTGCTGTGGCTCTCCCGCGGTAGGCTCTATGTGGAAGATGGCACGTTGCGTTTTCAGACGGCCGGCAGCGAGGACCTTGCTCCCGGCGATTATGCAATTCCGTACCAGACCATCTCGATGGTGCTGATTGGTCCCGGCACGAGCGTTACCCACGACGTGCTGCGCATCCTAGCCCGACACGGTACCTTGCTGGCAGCAGTGGGAGAGGGCGGGGTGAAGTTCTATTCGGCCCCGCCCATGGGCCAGCAACGGTCCGATGTCGCGCGAGCCCACGCTGCGCTTTGGGCCGACGAAGAGGCCCGCCTGCGCGTCGCAAGGCGCATGTATGCCTATCGCTTCGGCGAGGTTCTGCCCCATCGCGAGATCAGCGTGCTACGCGGCATGGAGGGCGGCAGGCTGCGAGAATCGTACCGGATTGTCGCACAGAAGTACGGCGTCGAATGGCACGGCAGACGCTACGACCGACAAAATCCCACGGCCGCGGATATTCCAAACCAAGCAATCAATCATGCAGCTACCTTCGTCGAGGCAGCAGCAGATATCGCCGTTGCGGCGGTCGGCGCTCTGCCGCCCCTCGGTTTCATCCACGAAGAATCGTCCAACGCGTTCACCCTGGATATAGCAGACTTGTGGCGGGTGGAACTAACCCTGCCCCTGGCATTTTCCGCCGCCGCCCGGGTGATGAAGGACCCCAGCCTGGTGCTAGAGCGCGAGGTGCGTCTCGAAGCGAACCGCATGTTCCGGAAGCATCAACTTATCCCGGCAATGATCCGCCGGATCAAGGAGCTGCTCGAGCTCGATGGCGATGACAGTGGTAGTGACGCGTAACGTGTCGAACCGCATTCGCGGCTTCCTGGCCTCGTCGATGCTGGAAGTTGCACCAGGAGTCTACACGGGAGCCCGCCTATCCCGTGCGGTACGCGACAGAATCTGGGGCGTACTGAGTGAGTGGTTTTATGCAGAGGTTGATGCAGGAATCGTAATGCTGTGGTACGAACCTAGCATGCCAGGCGGGCAACAGGTGCGCGTCCTAGGCAGCCCACCTCTGGACTTAATCGAATCGGACGGTGTAGTACTTACCCGCCGTGAGCTGCCCGAATTGTGGATCACACCCGAGTCGGACTAGATGGGCAAAAGTCTCCCCCGCACACGCGGAGACGAAACGAAGCCATCCGCTACCGACTCATGTCCTCCGGGGAGGCTGAGCAGATAGCGGATGAGCTTCAAAGGGCTCTCGAAGTTGTCGAGGCGCCCGAGCGTAGAACGGCGGTTCTTTCTGCGGTCCAACAGATCACGCTTGCTCCAAAGCTGGGCCTTGTTTATGTTCAGATCGACGAACAATGCAGCATAGTTTGCGAGGTGACATTTGCGGACGACACCACATGGAACCCGTACGCCAAATGACACGATCACGCCCCGTCAA
>JAAYLA010000289.1 GCA_012522135.1 Bacillota bacterium
AGGCAGCGCCCGGCCCACCGGGCGCCCACCTACCTGCGGCTTGGGCCGAAGCTCCAGCTCACAGCGTGCCCGGCCGACGGGGCACTCCCTACGCTGGCAATTCCACCGAATTGCCTGCTCCCTCCCCACCCGGCACACCGGGCACCGCGGCTACCCACCACGGATGCCACTGCCGCAGTCCATTCTCCGGTCATTGTACCGGCGTGTCGATGTCCACTCACCGCGCCATACGTGGCCCGTGCACGGCTCACAGATGGCAGCTGCGGCCGCGCCCGGCCCACCGGGCGCCTTCCTACCTGCGGCTTGAGCCGAAGGTCCAGCTGACAGCGTGCCCGGCCGACGGGGCACACCTTACGCAGGCATTTCCACCGAATTGCCTGCTCTCTCTCCGCCCGGCCCACCGGGCACCGTGGCTGTCCGTCAGGCACCTCCACGGCACCCGGCCGGCGTACAAGCCAGCAGTGCCCCGCCCGGGCCGCCGCCCGGTCCCAGCCTGCCTTCCCCTCACCCTTCACCGCTGTCCTTCCCCGCATCGTTCTCCGCCTCCCTTCGCAGGCCGCCCCTGTGATCCAGAGCACACCGAGGCGGCGCTGAGCTCACAGACGCCGGGCGCCAAGAATGGTAGGGTAGAGCTGACAGATGTCCGTTCTAACGGACCCACAATACTAGGAGGGTTCCCAGCGATGAGAGCAGAATCGGCGCGCAATCGGACACCCCGGGCCCGGCAGCGAGAGATCTATTCCAAGCTGCCTCTGGTCTATTCGTGCTCGGGGTGTTCCAGCGCGGCCCAGTTGGCCAACACGATGGCGGTGCGCCTCGACCGAGCGCAGCTTGCAGAGATGTCTTGCATCGCGGGCGTCGGCGGGGGCGTGAAACCGCTGGTCAAGACAGCTGCCTCCGGCCGGCCGATCATCGTGCTCGACGGGTGCCCCCTGCACTGTGCGAAGCAATGCCTCGCCAATCAGGGCATCGAACCGACCGTGCACATCGATCTGTCCGAGCACGGCGTGAAGAAGCGGTTCCATGAAGACGCATCGCCTGAAGAGACGGAGCGGGTGTGGAACGAAGTGATCGTCCCCGCGGCAAAGGATCTGGCCGCGGAACAAGAGCGGACACCGCAGGCCGCACCGCACGAACCTGCGGCGACGGCGTCGGTGTAGGAACGATATCTAGTGTAGGAACGATATCTCGAAATGCTCCTTCCGTCCGGGGGCCTCTCGCAAGGCGCGGCAGGTCCCCGGCCCCCTTGCGTGGAAGAAAGCCACGCCGGAGGTGCCCGCAGCCGTGTCACAAGAACAGGTAACCTGGACGGAGTTTGCCCACGCCAACTGGACATTTCGCCTGGCAGCCACGGAAGAAGGCCTCTGCTACGTCGACGCGCAGGCAGACGAAGACGCCCTCGGCCGCTGGGCCGACCGCCACTTTCCCGGCCGGCGCCTGATGCGGGACGATGTGGCTCTCGCACCGTACGCAGCGCAGCTCATGGAATACCTCCACGGCGAGCGCCGCACGTTCGAGTTGCCGCTGGTGCTGCGGGGCACGCCGTTCCAGCGCGCCGTGTGGCAAGCTCTCGGCCTCATACCCTACGGCTCCACAGCATCGTACACGGACATCGCCCAAGCCACCGGTAATCGGAAAGCGGTGCGAGCCGTGGGCGGCGCGGTAGGTGCGAACCCTCTGCTTATCGTCGTCCCCTGCCACCGGGTGATCGGCAAGGACGGCTCCCTCACCGGGTTCAGCTCGGGAATGGAATTGAAAGAGTACTTGCTGGCCCTCGAAGGTGTGCGCCCGGCTCTGTTTCCCGCCATCTGAGCCACAGGTACACAT
>JAAYLA010000290.1 GCA_012522135.1 Bacillota bacterium
GAATTCGTCGCAGGCAGCGTGGCGAGCGCGACCGTGACCCACTCCAGAGCGGCCCTGGCCTCGGCGCCTCGCTTCAGATTCAAGTCGGCCGTCAACAAGAGGGATAGGGCTTCCATCAACTGCTCTTCCCCGTAACGGGACGCTTGCCGCATAAGGCGCTCGACGCCGAAGGTCGGCATCTTCAGCCCGAGCTCGCGGCGCACGCGTTCGGCGTCCCGTCCGCCGAACTGCCGCACGGCCAACAAGTGCCGAAAGTGCCGCGCCAGCATGGTCAGCACATAACTGGGATGGGCACCGGTGCCGAGCAGCCGGTCCAGGCAGGTCAGTGCCGCCGGCACCCGTCCGTCGGCCGTTGCGTCGCAAAACCGGAATATCTCGTTGTCGGCCGCCGACGGACCGGCCGCAGCGACCACGGTGAGAACGTCCTCGGCCGTGGCCAGATGCCCTTGCCCGACGTACGCGGCGACCTTCTCGAGCTCCGAGACAATTCCGTCGGGCTGATTGCCCCACCGCTCGGCCAGTAAAGCGGCCCCTTCTCGCGCCAATGCGATACCGAGCCGTTCGGCTTCGGCCATGACCCAATCCAGCAACCCTTCCCCCCGGGGCAAGGAAACCTCTACGTGGACGGCCGACGCGAGCAGGACCTTAGTCGCGGTTTTCCTTCGGTCGAGTTCTTCGGCGGCAAGCACGAGCACGGCCCCGGCAAAACCTTGTTTACAGGCTTCGGCAATGAGCTCTTGATCTTCAGCCTTCATCCGGTCGAAACGCCGAACGTACACGAGGCGCCTATCGCCGAGGAACGGCACGGTATGTATCGTTTCCAGCACCTGAGCCGCCTCGCACTGCTCTCCGTCAAAGACGCTCAGGCACAGATCGCGATCGGCCGCCGGGATGAGGGCCTTTTCCAAAATCTCAAACGCCCGCTCCCTCTCGACGGCACTGTCGCCCTCCACCAAATAGGCCGGATGAAACTGGCCGCGTGCCAGCTGCTGCTCAAGTTCGTCGACTGTCAGTGCGTTCCACCTCGATGACTGAAAGCTGTCCGGGCGGGCCGTGCCGGCGATGCGTATGCACGCGCACACCCCAAGGCGTGAGATAGACCGTCACTGCTCCGTGCGCGTCGTTCCGGTATATGCGGGCGCCGCGCTCGGCGTACGCCGAAAGGGCCTCACGTGAAGGATGTCCGAATGAGTTGCGCCCCACTTGAAAGACGGCCACTTGGGGCTGGACGGCATCGATAAACCGCCAATCGACATCCCGAGCGGAACCATGGTGGGGCACCTTGATGACGGTCGCATCCAACCTTACGTTCTCGGCTCCCCAAAGCAACTCCTGCTGGCCGGACCGTTCCAGATCGCCGGGAAGCAGCACAGAGCCGTGCGGTGTGTCCAGGCGGAGTACGACGGACCCGTTGTTTAGGCTGGTCGCAGGCCCGTCACCGCGCGGGCCGAGGACTGTGAGAACGATATCGTCGTCCAACACGATGGTCTGGCCGCGCCGGGCCTCGTGGTAAAGCAGGCCGTGCCCGGCCAGTAGATCCACGTACTCACGGTAGGTCCAAGTATTCGCCGCTTGGCCCGAATCGAGCACCAAGCCTACCTGCCGCGTCCTCAACACAGCGAGCAGTCCCTGCAGGTGGTCTTCGTCGGGGTGCGTATTCACGACTATATCGACGCGGCGCACGCCGATGTGCTGCAGGTAAGGGACGAGCCTGCGTGCACCGACGTCAAAGTAATCGTCGACCGCGCGACGTGGGCTGCCTCCGCCGTCGACCAACACCGTGCGCCCCCGCGGCGTGCGGATCAAAATGGCATCGCCTTGTCCGACGTCGATGAAGGTGATCTCGACGATGCCGAGCGAGCTCCGGAAAAAGGGAAGCCAGGTCGCGCCGCACAGTAGAGCCATAGCGGCCGCCAGCAACCTTCGTCCCACCACGGCGGTGGAAGCTTCGCCCCGTTGCAGGGTGAGCGGCAGACCGGAAAGGAACAATGCGAGGCCCCACGCCGTAGGCAGCTTGGGAGCGGCCACCTCCGCGGCGGCCCAGGGATGCTCGGCTACCGCGGTCAAGGTCCGCAGGCCGATATCTACCACTTTTCCTGCCAGCGCGATGAAAAGGGCACCAACAGGTTCACTCAAGACGCTGATCAGCATGCCGAGAACCGTCAGGTATAGGACCGGAGCGGCCAACGGCACCGCGACCCAGTTCACGACGACGCCCACTAAAGAAACTTCGTGGAAATAGAAGGCTATCAGGGGGGCGGTCCCGGCTTGCGCGGCGAGGCTGATGGCACACGCAAGGGCGACTCGCCCCGTTGGGCCGCGTGGCAGCCGGCTCTGGAGTGCTCTCAGCCACAACAAGATCGAACCCGTGGCGGCGTAAGAGAGCTGAAACCCGGCATCATAGGCCAATAGTGGTTTCACAATGAGGAGTACGAGGCCCGACAAAGCCCATAGCTGGAGGGGTTCGACGGCTCGCCGGAGACGGTAGGCGGCCAGGCCGAGGGAAGCCGTAAGTCCCGCGCGCAGCGACGAGGGGCGAGCTCCCGTGAGCAGTACGAAACCCCAGACAATGCAGGCGACAACAAGGTCGCGCCGCCAACCGTCCAGCCGCGCGGCTCGAGCCAAGAGCAGCGCCAAAGCTCCAATCATGCCGACGTGCAGACCCGAGACTGCCAGCAGATGGCTGGTGCCGGTGCGCCGAAAAGCGTTCTCCGTCGCCTCCGACAGCAGCTCCCGGGCACCCGTCGTCATGGCGATCAGTACCGGGCCGGCCGAAGGCGAGGTGGCCACGGCGATGCGCCGGGCCATAGCGTTGCGCAGTCTGGCGAAAAGCCCGTCGATCCGTTGCCCGAGCCTGTAGCGTAACGGCACCGAATCGTCGGCCAGGGCGACATCGTGGACATAAACGGTCGCAGCGACATTTTGCCGATACAGGTACATTGCGTAATTGAACTCGCCGGGATTGCCGCTCGCGCTCGGATGCCGCAACGTACCCGTTACACTGACCCGCGCGCCGTCGGGAATGGCGGACCAGACCTCCTCGTCGACGGGCTCGTGGAACGCGCTTTCCGCAAGGCGCAACCGGGGCCTTCCCCTCCCGTCCCACGGGTCGAGGTGCAGCGTGCGGCCTACGGTGCCGTCGAGGGCCGTCTCGGTATGGAGCCTACCGTACCAGACGCCGTCGCCCTCGCTCAACGCGCTGCGCCAGAGAGCCTCCGATCCTAGGTGGTAGGCCGTGACGGAGGCAACCACGACGGCAACCCATCCCGCGGCGACGAACCGATGCCATGCCCGGCGCCGTGCGAAGACAAACATGTGCGCGCCGGCTAAGACCAATCCCGCCGTCGCCAGATGAGCTGTGCCCGGCCGCAGTTCTACGGCGACGACGGCTCCGGCCAAGGCCGCCAGAAAAAGCGGCACGGCCGGAGCCGCAGCAATCAGCCCCACGTCCTACTCCTCCCCGGCGGAATCCGTTGCGCCAGGGTACGGCCCTACGGTAATCAGGTCTTTCAAACGTGCAAAGCGGGCCGGGCCGATGCCCGATACGTCCATGAGTTCTTCTTTGTAAACGAAGCCGGAGCGCAGTTCACGCAGCTCGATGATGCGCTGCGCGTAGGCGGGACCGATGCCCGGAAGTTGCATCAGTTCGTCGAGCGTGGCTCTATTGATGTCGACGAGAAAGGAAGCGTCTTCGCTTGCCCGGGCCGCCGGGTCTGTAGGTGGGGCGGGCGGACAGACCTCCTCGTCCGTTGTAGAGGACGCGACGTTGCCGCCTTGATCCGACGCGGAAAGGGCGGCATCCGTTTCCTCTTCGGAGACGGACGGGCCGCCTGCGGACGCAAAGACGATAGGCGGTGTCCGGGTCTCCTTAACGTACTGAGCGATAAGACCCAAACCCGCCAGACCGAGACAAATCGCCACCAGCACGGCGCTCGCAAGGCCGGAGATGCGCATGCGTATCCCTCCACGCCCGTGAGCACGACCGGTGTGCGAAGTATATTCACCACCCGCGGCGCGACTCCTCTCGCGCCGCGGGTGTAAACTGCGAGTACGTAGATTCCCTATCCTACCACGATGTTTACTAACCGACCGGGAACCACGATCACGCGCTTTACGGACTTGCCGTTTAGCTGCTCCACGACCTTGGGATCCGACAAAGCCCTCTCTCGCACGCTTTCTTCATCCAGATCCCGCGGCACCGTAATGCGGCTGCGCACTTTGCCGTTCACCTGGATCACCATCGTCACCTCGTCGACCCGGGCAACTTTCGCGTCCACCTCGGGCCACGGGTTCCGGTGTACGCTCTCCCGCATGCCCATCCTATGCCACACTTCTTCGGCCAGATGGGGCGCGAAAGGAGCCAGCATTAATGCGAGATGCTCGAGGATTTCCCGTATGACGCGCGGATCGGCATCCGGCCGCTCTTTGTAGGCATATACGCCGTTGACAAGCTCCATGATGGCGCTGATGGCCGTATTCAGATGGAAGCGCTCGATATCCGACGTCACCTTCGCCAACGTGCGATGGAGCAGGCCGCGGATTTCGTGGTGCGGTCCCTCCACCTCCGTCCCCGGACCCGTCGGCGAGACGTCCGCCACCTTCGGGATCCATTCCTCCGCCAGACGCCAAACCCGGTTGAGGAAGCGGTAGCAGCCCTCTACGCCCGTGTCGCTCCACTCCAGGTCGCGCTCGGGCGGAGCTGCGAACAGCACGAACAGGCGTGTCGTGTCCGCCCCGTACTTCTCGATGATGTGGTTCGGATCGACGACGTTCCCCTTGGACTTCGACATCTTCGCGCCGTCTTTTAGAACCATACCCTGAGTCAGCAGGTTGACGAAGGGCTCTTCCACGCCGACAAGCCCCATGTCGTAAAGAACCATTTGGAAGAACCGGGCATACATCAGATGCAGGATGGCGTGTTCGACTCCACCGATATACTGGTCGACGCCCATCCAATAGTCCGCCTTCTCCCGCGCGAAGGGCTGTTTGTCGTTGCGCGGATCGCAGTATCTGAGGAAGTACCAGGACGAATCGACGAAGGTGTCCATCGTGTCCGTCTCACGCCGGGCCGGGCCGCCGCAGCGGGGACATTCCGCATGGACGAATTCCGGCGCGTCGACCAGCGGCGAACGTCCCGACGGCTCAAAATGCGCTGACTTCGGCAGCAGCACCGGCAGCTGGTCTTCCGGAACCGGCACGATGCCGCAATCCGCACAATAGACGATCGGAATGGGCGCGCCCCAAAAACGTTGCCGGGAAATGAGCCAGTCCCGTAAGCGGTACTGAACCTTGCGCCGGCCCAGTCCTTGCGCCTCCAGCCAATCGGCGATGCGCTCCCACGCCTCCGTGCTCGGCAGACCGTCGTATTCTCCCGAGTTGACCATAATCCCTTCATCGACGTAGGCCTCGGTCAGTTCGCCTTCCACGCCGCCGGCGGGCGCGATGACGCGGCGAATGGGCAGCCCGTACTTCTTCGCAAAGGCGAAGTCTCGTGTGTCGTGTGCAGGCACGGCCATAATCGCGCCCGTGCCGTAGCCCATCAGCACGTAATCGCCTACGTAGATGGGAATCTCCTCGCCCGTTGCGGGATTGATGCACTTCGCGCCGGTGTCGATCCCTTCCTTGTCGCGGTCTTCGGCGGCACGCACGATCTCGTCTTGCTGCTTGACCCGTTCGACGAAAGCCCGTACCTCATCGGCGTGGGGCTGGCCTTCGATCAGTTCGGGCACGAGCGGATGCTCCGGTGCGACCACCATGTACGTGGCGCCGTACAAGGTATCGGGACGCGTGGTGAATACCGTCAAATCACCGTCCCGGCCTGCGAGCGGGAAGCGAATCTCGACGCCCTCGCTGCGGCCGATCCAGTTCCTCTGCATCGTCTTGACTCGCTCGGGCCAGCCTTCCAGCTTGTCCAAGTTCGCTAACAAACGTTCCGCGTAGTCGGTGATGCGGAAAAACCACTGCTCGAGTTCCTTGCTGGTGACGGACGTACCGCACCGCTCGCATTCTCCCGCCACCACTTGCTCGTTCGCCAGCACGGTCTGGCACGACGGACACCAGTTTACGGTCGCCCGCTTGCGGTACGCCAGTCCCCTCTCGAAGAACTTCAAGAAAAGCCACTGGGTAAAACGATAGTATTCCGGCTGCGACGTGTCGATTTCGCGATCCCAGTCGTAGCTGAAGCCCAGCCTCTTGAGCTGCGCCCGCATTTCGGCGATATTCCTCTGCGTCCACTCCTCGGGCGGGATCTTGTTCTGGATGGCCGCGTTCTCGGCCGGGAGACCGAACGCATCCCAACCCATCGGGTGGAGCACGTTGAACCCCTTCATCCTCTTGAAGCGGGCTACGACATCGCCGATGGAGTAGTTGCGCACATGACCCATATGCAGGCGTCCGGACGGGTAGGGGAGCATCTCCAGGCAGTAATACTCCTGGGCGTCCGGTTCCTCAGACGCCTTGTAAAGCTTCTGCTCCTCCCACACGGCCTGCCAGTGCTCTTCGATGGACTGCAGCGTCTGGTGTCGCTCCGTCATTTCGTTGCCTCCCAACTGCCTGGCAATCGCGCCACCTAGCGATCGCCCATGTTCCCTTTCTCACGCTCTACACTTCGATTCAACAGATCGGCCGACCAGCGCCCCACCGCCAACAGCACGAAGGTCAGCACCACGACGCCTAAGGCCACGGGCCACAGAAGACCAAAAAGATCCACAGGCCGGTACCCGAACGCGTCGACGAGTGAGTAAAGGCCCAGCGCCACTGCGATCAATACCAGGATCGCCGAAATCGTCCCTGCCGCTCTCATCGTCAGGCTCTCCTTCACGGGCTCGTCCGCCACCCGCGGTGATAGTCCGGGTTTCCGCCGGTGCGCACTGGATAATACGATAATACATTATACACCGAGCCGCCCCGTCGGTGGAGAATTAGCCTTCGCGGGTCGCGTGTCCCTTCAACCAGAGGGCAATGCGGTGCACCGAGATAAAGCCTACCTCGGCTCCTGCCATGAGCTGATCGATTTCCTGACCGCTCGCCGCCAGCCGGTACCCACGGGAGTGAAGCAGATGTCGCGCGCATTCCCAGGCAATCCTGCGGTTTCCTTCCGGGAAAGGCCGCTCGTACACGATAGCCCGCAGGAGCGCCGCCACCTTCGCAAAAAACGTCGGATACCGCGGCAATCCCGATCGTGTCGCGTCGGGAAGCGCGAGAATGGGTGCGAGTCGCGCCGATACCTGCTCCTCCGCACCCTCCGGCAACGCACCGACTAAGTTCCGGTACATATCAATGAGCTGCTCTTGCGTGATCAAAAATGAGAACACCTCGTCCCCATCGTGCGGCCGGCAGGACACCGTCGATTACGCTCCGTTAGAACAGCGGCAGGATCGAGAAGTAGAGTTTAGGATGGGCCAGATCGTCAGTCTCTACGCGGATCATCGCTTGTACCTTCCACCAGTCCGCCTGCAGGGAATACGCACCTTGCAGGACCGGCCCACCGCCGTGCAGGGACGTGGTGTCGATAGAAAACTCGATCTGCCCCGTCGTCTCCCGGCCGTTAAAGGAGTCGAGGCTATAAGTCAGCCGGGTGCGAGGAACCATGCCGTTCGGGCCGATCACCATGCCGCTCTGAAGGGACAATCGGCCGCTGCCCAGGCGCACGTTGGGCCCCGTGACGATGGTGACGGCCGTGTTTTTGTCCACGAGCGAGCGTTGCCACACTACATCCTGCGACCACCGCAAGCCTTGTGTCGGCAAGATCGACGCCGTCACGTTGCTCTGGAAATAATAATAGGGCTGTCCGTCGGCGCCGATCTCGGACAGCTCGTCGGGATGCCACGGAAAGGAAGACAGGCGCCCGCCGGCATACCCGACGACGAGGTTCCCGCGCAAGTTGCCGTAGGAACCGTCGCCGCGGATCGACACCTTGCTGGCCGTCTCGTTCGCGCGCTGGCTGACGAGCGCGGATACCCCCAGGTTGAGAGCGTAGAAGGGCAGGCGCGTGTGGGACCAGTCGCCCGAGGCCTGCAAACTGATCGTGCTGTCTCCGCCCGCTGCTCCAAGCTCGTTGGCGATGCGCAGGCCGATGCCAAAGTCTTTCGTCCTATGCCTCAGCTCGGCTCCCATGAGCACGACCGGACCCGAACCGACGCTCGGATAGCCGATGCCGGTCACGAGGTCCATACCTTGTTGCGACTGGGCGAAGGCAGCCGGGGTGCAACACAAAAAACCTATGAGAAGAAATAATAGCCGATGGCCGCGATGTTGGCGGTTCACCTGTCAAAATCCCCCTGCCAAGTTGTAAAAGAGAACCTGGGGTACTATTCTCCAAACTAAGGACTGTTCCTGCGCCGACTGCGGGAAGTGCGCGCGTTCCGTGCCGAAGCGGGGTATGGGGTATAAGGAACAGGCGGGCAGGAAACACGTATAGGGACGTCACGTTCTCGGAGAGGCGGGTAACGGCATGGAGCGCTCACGTCTCCTCCCATTCGCCGTTCTGGCGGCGGTACCGTTCGTGATGGTGCTGGGCAATTCGATGCTCATACCCGTCTTTCCACGGCTCGAGTCGGAACTGGGCCTGAATCAGTTTCAAGTAGGCCTATTGGTCACGGCGTTCTCCGTTCCTGCCGGTGTCGTCATCCCGTTCGCCGGCGCGTTTTCGGACCACGTCGGGCGCAAAATCATTATGTTTCCCGCCCTGCTCCTCTACGGCAGCGGAGGCCTCATAGCAGGATGCGCTTCCGTTCTGACCCGGAACCCGTTTCCCTGGATCGTCGCAGGCCGCATCGTGCAAGGGATCGGTGCAGGCGGGACTTACCAGATTGCCTTGGCCTTGACCGGAGACCTTTTCCGCGGCGGCGCCAGGACGCAAGCCGTAGGCAGCCTGGAAGCAGCCAACGGATTCGGCAAGGTGATCAGCCCGGTGGCCGGCTCGGCGCTGGGTGCCCTGGCCTGGTTCGCTCCCTTCTTCGCCTACGGAGCGCTGGCCATACCCGTCGCCTTCGCGCTCTGGCTCCTAGTGGATGAGCCCACGGAGAGACGAGCAAAGCAAAGTGCGGGCGAGTACGTGCGGTCGCTCGCCGGGATCTTCCGGAAAAAGGGCGCGGCCCTGCTTGCGGCCTACTTTGCCGGCGCGGCGGGTCTTTTCCTGCTCTTCGGCCTGCTCAGCCTGGTCTCCGACGAGTTGGAGATGAAACACGATCTGACCGGAATCGCCAAGGGCTTCGCCTTGGCCGTTCCCGTCACCGTGATGACACTCACCACGTACACCAGCGGCCGCCTGTTGCGGGACCGGAACCGCTTCTTGACACCGGCCGTCATAGCAGGCAACGGGCTGGCCGCGGGAGCGCTGGCCGCCCTCGCTTTCCTTGGCGGTCTATATGCGCTCATCGGATTCGCATCGGCCATGGGCCTGGGCATCGGCCTCATGCTCCCGGCTCTCAACACCCTCATCACGGGCGCCACCGGTCCCAAAGAGCGCGGCGTGGTGACGGCCCTCTATGGCACGGTGCGCTTTTTTGGGGTCGCGGCAGGCCCTCCCGCCTTCGGTCTGGCTCAAGGCGGTAGCCGGCCCGTCATGTTTCTCGTCGGCGCGGGCATTGCTGCGGCCGCTCTCGCGCTCGGCGCCCGCTTCATTCAGTCCCAGAGGTTATTGGAAGAAGCCGGCCGCTGAGGGCAAGGGCGGAAGGCACGTTCACATATGGGGATTGGGCACGCGCCGTCCGAGATCGATCATGACCATGTCGATCTCTGACCGTTCGTAAGCCAAGTGGTACAGGGCCCTGCCCTGCCCGCCTACCGGAACCCCGCGCCGGTCGTATAGCCTTCCGTCACATGGATCCTGGAAACGCCCTTCGTCTTCGTTCCACTCGACGAGACAGCCCGACTCGGGTGCCAGCCGGACGATGGCAAAGACTTCATCGTCCTCGGTCCGGACGAGGTAGAAAGCCGGAAACCTCCCGGCCTCCGGCACATAAGGCGTTGCGCTTCCCGGCGGGTGCTCGCTCAAATCTAAGAGCGCGAAACGCTGGGGCGACGTATCCTCGACGCGCAAAAAGAGAATCACGCCGAAAACAATCGCGCCCAAGGCATACAACCACTTCCGGCCTCGCGAACCGGCCCTGTGCCGCTTGCGGCCCGCGGACCCCTTAGACACCCTGGGAGTCGCCCCCGCCCAGCCGCTTGCGCAGCACGTAGGCGGCCGCCTGGGTGCGGTTCGCCACCTGTAGCTTGCCGAGGATGTTGCTCACGTAGTTTCTCACCGTCTTCTCGCTCAGGTACAGCTGGTTTGCGATCTCACGGTTCGTGCACCCTTGCGCGATCAAATCGAGAATCCGGTGCTCCTGTTCGGTCAGCTCTTCGACGAGATCCGAACCGACCGCTTCATCGGCGTCGCCTCCGCGCAGGCGTTCCAGCACACGGCCCGTGACGGTCGGATCGAGCAGTGACCCGCCCTTCGCTACCGCCTTGATCCCGTCGACCAGTTGCTGTGAACCGATGCGCTTGAGCACATAACCGCTGGCGCCGGCCATGACCGATGCAAAGACCGCCTCGTCGTCACTGTAGGAGGTCAGCATGATCACCTTGATCTCGGGATAAGCCGACCGGATCGCCCGGCACGCCTCGATGCCACCCATCTCGGGCATACGGACGTCCATCACGATCACATCGGGCCTGAGGGCGCCGGCCCGCTCGATGGCCTCTTCTCCCGAGGCAGCTTCGCCCACGACCTCGATGTCATCGACGTTCTCCAACAGGCTGCGGAGTCCCAGGCGAACCACTTCATGGTCGTCCGCAATGAGCACCTTGACCCGACCCTCACTCATGGCTTCTCACCTCTTCAGGCAACTCTACGATCACCTTGGTACCTTTTCCTCTTTCGCTCTTCACATCCAGATAGCCTCCTAGAAGCTCCGCCCTCTGCCTCATATTGCGCAGTCCGTGATGAACACGCTGTCCATCTTCCGCCGTCTCGGCCGCCCAGACCTTGCTCACATCGAACCCCGTACCGTTGTCCACGATTTCCATCCGGGGCCCGTTGTGATTCGTCAGAGAGATACGGACCCGGTCGGCCTTGCCGTGACGGGCAGCGTTGCTGACGGCTTCACGGATGATCTGCAAAATATGATTGCGCGATTCCGGTGTGAAATGGCCCGCTTCAAGGGGCCGATAGTCCAGTTGGATCTCGAGTCCATATTCCTCGGAAAGCTGATCGACGAGCCCCCGGAGCAACTCACCCAAGTCTGCGTGATCAGCATACCCTTTCAAATCCATCACATAGCCGCGCATGTCTTGTATGGTTTCATCCAGGCGTTCCATTACGGAGCGCACGATCTCTCTCGCTTTGCCGTCGCCTCGCTCTAAGGAAAACAGTACCGCTTCTAGGGAAAGCCCGATGGCGTACAAAGACTGAATGACACCGTCATGCAGCTCCCGGGCGATCCGGTCCCGTTCATCGAACAACACTTTCATGCGACGGGCTGCCGCGAGCCTCCGCCCGAGCTCGATGTCGAACACCTCGAGGATGCGCACGGCAAAAAACGCGATCAAAAGCCCGGCCGTACCGGACAAGACGTCCACAGGCAGCCCCGTAACCCGTAGGAACGCGTCGCGATTGATGACGGCGGCGAAACCGAAACCGGTATCCGGTATGAGGATGACCGATGTCGCGCCGTACAGGCCGAACGAAAACGTGAGCCATTTCAAGTTGGCGACCAAGTGGTCCATGCGCAGCAAGTGAAACTCGCGGGCCTGGAGGACGAGCGCTATGCACGTGATGGCTGCGCCGGGAATGGCCATACCGTAGCGCGCCAGGACCTCAGCCGCGCCGATGAGCCGGAAGGGCTCCTCCGGCACGCGGACCCAATACACCGCGTAGAATACGGTCCAAAGGACGAAGCAGGCCGGAGCAAGCCACGTGGCGACACGACGGAGCGGCGCCTGGTGGCCAACAGTGTCGGCCCACAGACTCGAACCGAAGTGCAAAAGAAGTGCCGACGCCGTGGCAACCAGGAACGTCTGGACGGAATAGAGGGCTTGCACAACGGTCGCGGGCAGGTAAGTCTGCTGAATAGGGACAAAAGTTGTCCCCCACACCGCGAAGGCCTGAACGATGCCGAAAAGCCCCAACCACGCCAAGCTTCGGGTCAGGGTGACGTCGGATGTATGCCGGCGGTGGCGCGATTGAAGCAAAACGGCGAAGCCCATCAAGAAAAACACGAGCCCGTGTGCGAACGCCACCAGAATTTGGTTGCCCGGCACATGAAAAAAGTCCCGAATGAAGCCGACTAAGCTCATCACCTACTTTCTCTGCCATTATCCCATGTTTTGGCCCGCGTTTCCAGACCATTGTCTGGTCCATTTTAGCAAACGTACTGCAACGCACGCCCCGTAAGCGTTGCAATAGGCGGCCCGTTAGTGGAGCAATGCACCTACCGCGTGACGCGAAGCACCTCAACGCCCGCCGCGTCATAGCCTGCAGTCAGACCCGGCGTCGACCGGAAGGAGGCGGTGGAATGACACGGCGGCAGTCGATATGGAGCCTTGCAGCCCTGTCAACCGCTGCCCTCATCTGGGCTTCCCACAATGTAGCGGGAGCCTGGCTCACGAAAACGCTGCACCCCGTGGCCGCGAATCTGATCCGCACGAACCTGGCCTCGCTCTTGTACATTCCCATCCTGCTGCGGTATAAAGGGCGCTCCCGCTTTGCACGCAACGATCTGCCGCGTCTCGTTCTGGCGGCCTTGTTTCTCGCCGCCTTCTTTCAGCTGTTCTACTGGGCGCTGCAGCGTGCCGGCGCCGGCTACGTCGCCGTCACCTTGGCCCTAGGCCCGGCGCTGACTTGTGCCCTCGGCGTTCCGTACTTGGGCGAAAAGCTTACAGGCCGCGCCGTGGCCGGACTCATCATCGCGCTGACGAGCGCCACGGCTTTGGGCTTTGCGCGAGCTCGCGCTGCGGTCGAACTCGGCGCATGGCACGCCGCCGCCCCAGCATTCACCGCGACGCTCGCTTTCGCCCACTATACGCTGCTCAGCAAACCGCTGCTGCGCCGCTATCCCGTTCCCTACGTACTGGGCTGGACCGTCTGCCTCGGCACTGTCTTCCTTTGGCTCTATGTGCCCGTGTCGGGCATGAGGCTTGCCGCATTGCGCGCGGCAAACTGGCCTCATTGGCTCGCCCTGTCCTATATCGCCCTCTTCATGAATGTCTTCAGCTACATCCTGTACAACCGCGCGTTGCAAAAGCTTCCTGCGGGAGTTACGCACGCCGTGACCGTCTACGTTACGACGCTCTTCGCCCTCGTCATGGTCCGCTTCGTGCTGAACGAAGCCGTGCCGGCGGTCTACTGGGCGTGCGCCGGGGCGATCGCCCTCGGCGTCTGGCTTACCGCAACCGCGCCGCCTGCGCCCACGCCGTCTTCCGGTTCGCGGCCGGTGCAGGCATTGCGGGGTCCCTGACCCGCATGATCCCTTATGGGCGGTACCCCTTATACGGCTCGCCCGTTATGGACTTTTTCGCCACTTCATAGAGCCATTCGATGTGTTCTTTCGTCTGGCGGTATTCGTTTTCCGTGGCCGCCGCAATCGTGACAGTGACGATCGGCCCGTCTAGGCCGGCGTTTTCCTCGACGAAGACGCCGTCCATTCTGGCGCTAGCCCGGTCGAGCGCGGCCATGAAGGCTTCGTAGAGCGCCTGGTCGGCCGGGCCGAAGAAATACTGAAACTGGAACTTCTCCCGGCGCGGCACCGGCACGTGGCCCAGACGCGCTAAATCCAGCTGATCTGCGTGCGACGTCAGCAGGTCGGCAGCTCGCATGACGCTCTCGAGGTCCTCCGGAGTGAAGTCGATCTCTGCCGGCTCTACCCGTTTGTCCACCGGATCGTAGAGAAACAGGCGGTGCAGATCACCTCCGGCAAGGGCGAGCAGCCGGGCAAGATCGCGGCTGTCTAGGTGATCGCGCAAGAACCTTTCGATCGGTCGCAACACGGAGCGCTCCACTCCTTCCGCCGGGACTCCCGGCAAATCATCGTGCCTTCTCCCTGCTTGTCCCAAGTGTGGTCACCTGCCGCGCCGGCTATCCTACTACGGGAGGTGGCTGTCTTGGCGCGACGTCAAGGCATCATGTCCGATCGACTCAAGTACGAGCTGGCCGAGGAGTTAGGCTTCTCCCACAAAGTACAGGACGGCGATTGGGGCAATATCACCACCCGCGAGGCGGGCAATCTGGTCAAAGCGGCCATCATGCGTGCGGAGCGGCAGATGGCCGAAGGCACCTTTCCGACGAACGGAATCCCGCTTCGCTAAGGGCGAGGGGCCGGGACAGGCCCCTCTGCCTCGTCAAACCCTCCAACTTGTCAGCTGAAGGGAACATCAGCAGATTGTCGAAGTGCCTAACGTCACCACCGATTTTTCGCAGTTGGAGGCATCAGACCATTGGCTAGTGTAGACAGGGAAGCCATTCAAACGTTGATCAAAGAGATGGACCACCTGCTCTCGTTGCGTCAAGGCTTCGTCAGTGAGTACCGTGCATGGAGGGCCAATGCGGTCGAGCGCGTCGCCGCAGCCACAGACGAGGAGACAGCTAAAGAATTCGAAAGGCAAGGCCCCCGCGACACGCCGATCAACCGCCAGCACCGTGTTCATAATTACCGGCAAACCCTCGTAGCCCAAATCCGCTTCTTGAACCAGATTCTCGAGGAAAATCCCTAAAGGGTAAGCGCGGCGCCCGCGCACGGGACACGGGTGCCTCCCTCCCGCCGCGGTCCTCGTCCGTACGAACGGGGCCGCTCCCGTCGGCCGTACCGCCGGGAGCGGCCCGATGTGCTATTTGTCGCCTCACAGATCGAGCAGGGAGGCCGACTCGATATCCAAATACATAACGAGATTGGGATGGGTGCGCAATATCGAGGCCGGGCAAGCGGTGTCGACGGGACCCGTTAACGCCGCCCGCACCGCTTCCGCTTTTCGCCTGTCCGGCACGACGGAAATGATCTGCTTGAAGTTCATGATGGCCGGCACGGTCAAGGTAATCGCGTGGGTGGGCACGGCGTCGAACGTCGGGAACCACCCTTCGCCAAGCTGCTGCCGGCGGCAAGCCTCATCCAGCTCAACAACTTTTACCGCGTGCGGGTCGTTGAAATCCGCGACCGGCGGGTCGTTAAACGCTATATGGCCGTTCTCTCCGATGCCGACGAAGCCCAAATCGACGGGATGCTCCTCCAGAATGCGGGCGTAGCGTGCTACCTCCGCTTCCGTATCCTCGGCGTCTCCCTCGATGAAGTAGAACGCACTCGGTTGAAAAGGTTCAACTACTCGCTCTTGGAGCCAACGACGGAAGCTGGCGGGATGGTCTTTGCTGATCCCCAAATATTCGTCCAGATGCAACCCGACCACCCTGCCCCAATCGATCTGTTGCTCCCGCAAACCGGCCATCAGCTCGAACTGGGATGCGCCGGTGGCGAAGGAGAGGTTCGCTTTGTCCTTCGTCTGCAAAATGTCGGCCACGGCCTCGGCCGCCGCCCGGGCTGCCGCCCTGCCCAATGTTTCCTTCGACTCGTATACTTCCACGCGAATCTTGTCCACTTGCAGAACCCGAACGGGATTCATCAAATATGCCTCCTTGTTGCATTGGGGCTTTCGGTTCGACGGTCCATCGGCATTCATGACCCGCGATGCCTTCAGCCGGACACGGAAGCCTGCTTACCGCCCTTGGCAGGCTGCGACTCGAGCAATTCGTAAGGCGGCAACGACTGCAGGCAAAGGTAGGTCACGACGCCGAACAGCAGCGTGACGATGGCACTGTGCAGCATCATCATGGGCAAAGCCAACCGCGACAGCACCGACAGCGCGCCGCTCGCGGCCTGCAGCACGATTCCCCACAGGGCCCAGACAGCGCCGCGGTAGATGTCCGGCCGTTCGCCTCGCATCCGGCGTGCCGCCAACACCAACGCCGTCAAGAGCACGATGCCGCCGAAGGCCAGTAGCCGGTGAGCGAAATGGATGCCTACATAACCGGAAAAGCCGGGAAAAAGGGAACCGTTACACAAAGGAAAATCCGGACAGGCCAAGTCGGAACCTGTGTGACGGACGTAAGCGCCCGAGTACACGATGACATACACGTAAAGGGCGGCAAACCATATCAGGCGCCGCAGCGACCGGGTCACTGGGCGCCCGCGCAGCGCCCGGAAGGCGTCGCCCTGTTCAAGGAATACGGCGGGCAAAAACACCGTAGCAAACGCGACAAGCGAGATACCGAAGTGGAGCGCCAGGACGGTCTTGGGCTGGGGCCACACGACGGCCATGGCACCGAGGGCAGCTTGCAGGAAAAGAAACAGCAAAGCGAGGGGAACGAGGACCCGGATTTCCCTGTGCTGCTTGAACCCCCGCCACAAAAGGACCGCCATGGCGACGACCAAGATGCCCTCGATGCCCGAAACGACACGGTGGGAAAACTCGATCAGCGCCTCGCGCTCCCATGCCGGAAGCAACTGCCCGTCGCACAGGGGCCACGAGTCGCCGCAACCGTCAGCTGAACCCGTCTTGGTCACGAGCGCGCCCATCAGGATGACCACAAACATGCCGACCACCGACGCCCAAACTACCCACCGCACGCCGCGCGTCATCCGGACACCACCCCTTGTTTCCATTCCGCACCTAGTCTAACACGGGTTACGCGCCCGGACAAGAAGGCGCCCCCTGGGACGAGCCCTTACCCTCGCCGGTCGCGGTCTATTGGGAAGAGGATGACGTTGTCGGGCACCGGCCGGCGGGCCGGATCCACGGTCCTCTCCGGCTCGGGCTCGACCGAAGGGCGGCTTTTGCCCGTCAGCTTTTCGTAATGGGCCGTCAGTTCCTCAAGCAGAGGTCGCCATTCCTCTCCCTCCGCACCGGCCGCTTCCAAATGGCGCTGCGCTGCATCCAAAGCCTGCCAGGCCGCTGCGGCGTCGCCCCCGACGATCGCGACTTGCAAACCGACAACACTGATCAAGAGGCGGTCAAGCTCCGTGGCGTCCTCCTTCGGTCCCACGGCGGACAAGGCCTCCTGCGCCGACTTAAATCCTTCAATCCACAAAAGGTACAACACCGCTCCGAGCCGCACGCGCAAAGAAATCTCGGCGCAGGAAACGGTGTAGCGCAGCAGCTCTCCCAGGTGCGGCCAACGGTCCATGAACAGCAAGCCCATAGCGAGTTCCGCCTGCTCTTCCTCGCCGCTCAAAATATCGC
>JAAYLA010000291.1 GCA_012522135.1 Bacillota bacterium
CAGGAGCCGTTGTCCATAGCAGCAACGGCTCCTGTTGTCTCAATGCGCAGCTGCCGCGGGTGTGGGCGCCGCCGACACTCTCTCACACCGCAAATATCGTACCCGCTATGTACCGCTCTCCGTCGGGGCGGTCGTTGTAGTAGTACACGGCGAGCACCCGGCCGTCCGGCAGCACCGTCGCTCGGGGGTAGCCGATGTCGTGATTGCCGGCGTCCGAGCGCAGCACAAGCGGTGGACACCACGTGTGTCCGCCATCGTCGCTCACGACCGCACGGATTCCGTAGGGCGCATCCCGGTAGCCGTAAACCACGCACAGCCGCCCGTCGGGCAGCAGTACCAAAGCGGGCGGGTTCCCTCCGCGGCCCGTATAGTCTACTGCAGTTGCCCGGTGTTGCCACGTGCGGGCATCGTCCGTCGAGGCAAAGATTTCGATTGCCGGGCTCGGTCGACCGCCCGTACGAATCGCCGTGAGCCAAGTGCCGTCGGCAAGGCGCACCGTCGCCGGCATGATGGCGAATCCTTCGGCAGGCTCCGGTCCTACGGCCGCATGGAACTGAAACGTCCTGCCTCCGTCGCTTGTTCGCGCGCAGAATACGGTGCCCTCCATGTCATCGCGTTTCGTCCCCGTCAGAAACAGGGTGCATGTGTTGGCATCGGTAACGACATAGTCGGTCCGCGCCGCAACGCCCAAGTATCCGAACGAGGGCAGAGCGTACGGGCCTTGCCACGACCGGCAGCGATCGGTAGACACATAGAACCACGATCGAGCTCCGGCTTCCAATCCTGACCGAGCGCCCATCAGAGCAAAATCGGGGTGCGCAAAGTTCAAGCCCCCGGGAGGATCGGAAAGGACGCCGGGTTTCTCTAGGATTGGCCCGACCTGCAGCGCGCCGGCAACATGTTCGTCGGCCGAGAATCCCCTGCCGCCGGGAAGCTCGCACGGAGTAGGAGCAACTTCCCAGGTGAACCCGCCGTCCGTCGTACGGGCTTGCATCGGCACGAAGGGGCGATTGCGGGCCACGGCATGAAAACCGGCCTCCCGCTTCGCAGACAAGTACCCTGCCGTGAAACCGAAGACGATTTCATTGCCCCACGACCACATGCCGAAGTTGGCCGGCCAGCCGGCAAAGCGTCCGGGTTCCCTATAGACGACTAAGTGTTTCATCATACCGGCCTCCCAAACAGCAGCTTCCGAGCACGACGGCGTCACCGGGCAATACCTTCACACTTGATGCAGGTACATCAGAGGTACCCGAATCAGTTCAGTAAATCCTTTATTCCTTACCCAGGCCGCACATAGGTCTTCCCGGTCGGCCTTGCCTTGCTTCTTGCCCGTGGCCGGCGGAACACCTTTGCCCGTCCTTGACTACACATTGGCCGAGATTGCGAAGTGCAGCGGATAGGCAGGCGGCGACGGCGGGAGGGGGGAGTTGGGCCGTGTCCGTTCGGGATGGATGCAAGCGGCATGAGGCGCAGACAGCGGGCGGCCGAAATTCCGGCTGCGTCCGTAGTCCGTATCTGAAGTGAGCTAATGTAACGTGAAAAGATAATAAAGGGGCTTGTCTTTTTACCTGGCATGCGTATAATAGTAGCTGAACTCGGGTGCTGTTCCCGTCCCATGGCCACTCCGGGGCGGGAGACCACCGGTCATGATATGTCCAAGGGGGAGCGGGCCGTGCTGTCCTAGGGGCACGGCCCGCTTCGCGCCCAAGAAGCCGGCTCGGCTTGCACCGGAATCGGTCGACGATTACCTTGGAATGCGCAACACCCAAAGATCCTATCGCTACACTTCCTTGTGCGTGAAGGTATGTCGACAAAGAGCAAGGAACCCGCGTGCGTCGCAAGCGGGCATTCGGAGTTCCTTACGTGAATGGAAAAGGCATAAGTGGGAGGGTATGAGTAAAGTTTACTGGGGACGCGACACCTGATTCCAGCCCCGGGCCAGGGACTGACATGAATTGGGTGGGGAGAACAGAAGGGGCGCTTTACTCAGCGCGGGCCCTGTTGCCGCGCGAAGAGGTCCCAGCGGGGAAGAACTAAGCGTCTAGCAGGAGTTGA
>JAAYLA010000039.1 GCA_012522135.1 Bacillota bacterium
TATTTGCCGCGCAGATGGCAAAGGGCGCTTCGGCATGGAGGCTCGAGATGAACACGACTCTCCCCGCGGTGCGGCGCGCCACCATCCGCCGGCCGACGGCATGGCTTGCGTGGATCGCGCCGAACAACGACACGTTGAGGGTGTGGGTGATCTCTTCGAGCGTGTGCTCCACCCAAGGCTTGCGGATCGAGAACGCCGCGTTCACGACCAAGCAGTCGATGGGCCCCAAGTCGCGCTCGGCCCGCTCCACCATCGCCTCCACCTGCGCGGCGTCGGCCACGTCGGCTTGAATGGCGACCGCTCGTCGCCCCAAGGCTTCGATCTCCGCTACGACGTCTCCGGCTTCGCCGGCTGCGGAGCGGTAGTTGACCGCCACGTTGCATCCGAGCTCCGCCAGGGCGAGAGCAGCCCCGCGCCCGATGCCCCGCGAAGCGCCCGTGACAAGAGCGGTCCGGCACGAAGTGGTGAGTTTGAAGGCGGTTCCATCCTGGGCCGGCAATGTCGTTCACCTCGCCGTAACCATTCCATCTTGCTGGACGAGTTCCTGGAGCACCTTTTCGGTCACGGCCAGCGTCTGCTCGACATCGGCTTCGCTGTGGGCAAAGGAGATGCTGCCCTGCTTCGTCGCCTGGGGGAAATGATAGATGCCGTTGGCGATGAGCCGACTCCGGTACGCCAGGTCGAAGTCGAAGTCGTGGTGCGCCGCCAGGTCGTGCCAGTCGCGCGGCGGGTGGTCCATGAAGTACAGGCAGAAGGCGGAGCCTTGCCGGGCGACCGTCGCCGTAATCCCGAGCCGCCGGGTGATGTCCGCTAGGCCTTCCTCCATCAGGGCGCCGAGGCGCTCCAGCTTGCCGTAGATCTCTTCCCGGCGGTCCCGGAGCTTGCGGATCGTGGCGACGGCGGCGACCGTCGGGATGGGATGGGCGTTGTACGTGCCGGCGATCAGGACGCGCTTTTGCGGATCGGGGTGCACGAAGTACACCATGAGGTGCGCCTTGCCGCCGATGGCCGCAATGGGGTAGCCGTTGGCCATGGCCTTGCCGAACGTGCATAGGTCCGGAATGACGTTGCAGATGCTCTGGTAACCCCCGAGCGCGTAACGAAACCCCGTCTTCACCTCGTCGAAGATCAACACGGCACCGAATTCGTCGCACAGGTGCCGCAGTCCCTCGAGATACCCCGGACGCGGCTTCACGACCCCGATGTTCTGCAGGATCGGCTCGAGGAGAACGGCGGCGATGGAATGGTTTTCGAGGACATAGCGGACGGAGTCAAGGTCGTTAAAGTTGACGACGTGCACATCCTCCAGCACTCTGGCGGGAATGCCGGCGGAAATCGGTATCTTGGGGTATTCTCCGGGCGAAACCCGCGGGCCGAGTACGTCAAGGGGCGTCATGAGATTCGTGGCGACGTCGTTGTGCCAGCCGTTGTATCCGCCTTGCATGACGATGATGCCGTCACGCCCCGTGTAGGCTCGGGCAAGGCGGATGGCGTGGTAGGTGGCCTCCGAGCCCGACGTGGTGAACTGGACTTGCTCCACGCCGGGAACGTGCTCGGCGAAGAGTTCAGCCAGTTCGCCTTCCCACCGGGTCGTCCCGGAGCCGAACAGGGAAAGGCCCTCGCTCAACGCCTGCTGCACCGCCCGAGTTACGTCGGGATCGTTGTGGCCCAGGAGGTGAGGAGCGAAGGCCGCATGGTAGTCGATGTACTCGTTCCCGTCCACGTCCCAAATGCGTGAACCGAGGCCTTTGACGAACGCGATCTGCGGCTCAACGGCGCGGTTGACCGATACTACGCCTCCCGGAATGAAACGGCGGTTGGCGAAATGCAGGGCACGGCTTTTCTCATACACGGTACTTCCATCCCTTTCTGATCGTGCGGGCGACGGGTCAGCCCGACGGTAACCGAGCATATGTATGTCGATATATGAAACTAACAGTGCAATAAAGGAGATGACGATCTTACCCTTCGAGACACCGGCTCAGACTCCTCTCTTCGACGAGGCCAAGTCCCCTGGGACGGCAGGATAGGCGCTATACGTCACGAATGCATACGAAGGTCCGGACGCTGCGAAACCACGCCTCGGTCGGATCCGTTTTCGCGTATTGGACAAAGGTCTCATTATGCCGCCGGATAGGGGTTGAGTCGTTGGCTCGCGAACCGCGCAACCTTTCACATACGGTCATGAAAGCGCTCACCGTGCTGGAGCATATCGCCGAAAACGGGCACGAGCTGGGTGTAAATGAAGTCGCCCGCGACCTGGGTATGGACCCGAGTACGGTGCACAGGCTGATGGCGACGCTGCGCTACCGCGGGTACCTGCGGCAGAACCGGGAGACGAGCAAGTACGGCATCGGTCCCACGGTGCTGCGGCTGGCACGCTCGGTCGAGACCGTCTCGTATCTCCGCCGTGTCGCCCTGCCCTATATGAACCGTCTAGTAGAGGCTACGGAGGAGACCGCGCATCTCTTGGTGTTACAAGGCGCCGAGGGTGTGTACGTCGAGAAAGTCGACAGCCCCAAGACCGTACGCATGGTCTCCTACATCGGCAAGAGAGAATACTTGCACTGCAGCGCGGTCGGCAAGGCGATTTTGGCTTATCTGCCCGACGACGAGGTCCAATGGATCATCGAGACGGCCGGCCTTCCTCGCCTGACCCCCAACACCATTACTGACCCTGAAAAACTGTGGGAGCACCTGGCCGAGGTGCGTCGATCCGGGTACGCCCTCGACGATGAGGAAGGCGAGGAGGGGATCCGCTGCGTCGGCGCGCCCGTTTTCGACATGACGGGCCGTCCCGTGGCGGCCATCAGCGTTGCGGCTCCCCTTTATCGTACGGGCAGGGAGCGCCTGCAGGAGTTTGCTCCCTTGCTCCTGGATGCCGCCCGAGAGATCTCCGCGCATATGGGCTACATGCCCGGCGACGGGACCGAATAGTGGCTCCCGCAGGCTTTGCCTATGGAACAGAGGCAGACGGCGAGAGCGAGCTAGCCGTCTACCTCATCCATCGATCGCCCGGACGTGCCTGCCACCCGGCTATTCCCTGATGCTCTTCAGAACTGCGTCGATTTCCTGCGTCATGTTGGCGATCGCTTCCGCCACGGTGCTGCGGCCGTTTACGGCATCGCTCATCCATTTGCTGACGATGTTGCCGATCTCCCGGGCCTGCATCCCCAGGTAATAAGTGGGATGGACGTCGATCAGCATTTGTGTCATCACGTAATAGAAATGGGGAAGGCCACCCTCGCCGCCCATCTGGTAGAGCTTGACCGCAGAGGGGATGTGCGGTACGGCCATGTAATCCCGTGTCGCCCGGATCTCCTGGACCTCGGGGCCCGTGATAAAGCTCAGCAGGCGCCAGGCGGCCTCGGGGTGCGCCGACGTGGCCGAGACCCCCATACCGTCCGGCCGTGCACCGATTGTGCGCGAGCCCGTCTCGGGGTGCTTCGGGTGCAGGAAGACGCCGTAACGGAAGGGGATGATCTCGTACCACTTGGAGTTGGGGATGCTCCACTGGCCGGAGTAGGTGATACCTACCTTGCCGCCTTCGAAAGAACCCGCCGAGTTGCTCGCTGCCAGGTGGACGGGACCTACCTCGTACAGCCACTGCAGCACCTTGGCGACGACGGGACTGTCGGTCAGCGCCTTTGAATAGTCGGCGTTGATTAGCTCGCCGCCGGCTTGCCATACCCGGGGCATGAAGCGGGCTTCCCGATTGACGGGAATGCGCGAGCCCACCTGCTCGTAGACGCCGTCGCCGTCCGCGTCGATCATCATCCTCCGGTAGGCGGCTAACTCATCGTCCCACGTCCATGTCTCGTCCGGGTACGCGAGGCCCATATTGTCAAAGATGTCCATGTTAAAGAAGGGTACGCCCGCCGTCTGGTAAGTGGTCGGCATGGCGTACAGATTGCCCTCGCCGACGGTATACGACCCCGGCTGCCAGCGGAAGGCGTTTATCGAGAAGGGGAAGAACTCCTCCAGATCGATGATCGGGTCGTTGGCGGCAAACTCGTCGAGGGGCATGAGCCAGCCGGCATGGGCCCAGTCGACCAGGTCGAGGTGGTGCACCGCGAAGACGTCGGGCGCCGTGTTGCTGGCTATCATGACCGGCATCTTGTTGACGAAGTCGCTGTAGCTCGTAAAGGCCAGGTACTCCACTTCGATGTCGGGGTTGCGTTCCATGAATATCTGGGCCAGCTCACGATACTCGTCGTGGAGAGTGTAGTGGCCCATGACGAGATGTATCTTCTGCGCCGTTGCCGCGGCACCGGCACCGAGAACCATGAGGCAACACAAGACGGCGCAAGAGATCATACGGCCTATGGTTGGCCCTTTCAACATGCTCACAACCTCCTCCGGCGGGTAAAGCGTCTGTATTGAGTCACACTTACTAGACCTTTGTTGCAAATGTAAACGCAACAGTTTTCGGACGGCACCTCCTCCCTTCGCGTCTGGGTAAGGGAATCTCAGGACCGGTTGCGAGACGAAGGCGAAGCATGCGGCTGCCTTCACGTCGATAGCAGCATAGTCAGACATCTTTGGTCCACTTCTATCCTTGTCGCCCGTATTCGACAGAAAGACGCGATATCCTGCAAACATTTGAGATAGTCATTTCGATAAATGCAATAAGCTGGTATACTGGCCGTGAGAGGGACAGCGCGCAGCCGCCGGGAGCGCATCCTTGCCGGGTCAGGCCGTCCTAGTAACCGGAGGTGGGATAAGTTGCAGCTTGTGGGCGGACTGGTGCCTCCCATGATCACGGTTTTCCGTGACGACGGTACCGCGGACCTGAAACGCACGCGGGAACACGCCCGTCTTCTGGTCGAAGACGGGTCGACGGGATCGCGGTCATGGGGAGCACGGGGGAGTTTATCGCGCTTACCGACGACGAGCGCCCAAGGGTGGTGGAGGCCGTCGTCGACGAAGTCGCGGGAAGCATCCGGGTCTACGTAGGTGCCGACCATTACAGCACCGCCCGGACACTCGATCACGTACGGCACGCCGAGCGTAGTGGCGCGGACGGTTCATGATCATTAACCCGCATTGTCTTGAGCCTCCCGTAGAGCGGGTCCTGAACCATGTTCGCACCGTTCGGGAAGCGAGGCGGCTCCCGATCATCCGTTATACAATCCCCATTTCTTGGGCTATGAGCTCGACGTTTGGACTGTAGCCAAGCTGAACGCTGAAGGCGTCATCCAGGGCGTCAAGCTGGTGCACGGAGCGGCGTCGCAGGTGCACGATCTCCTGCTGCTGGCGCCGGAGCTGTGCCTCTTCTACGGACACGACCTCGAGGCGCCGCAAGCCCTGCTCACCGGGGCGCACGGGTGGATCGCGGCCTTAATCTTTCCAGGTGCTTGTCGGGTCCTGATGCGGGCGGCACAGGCAGGCAACTCACAGGAAACCTTCGCCATCTGGGGGACTTTGCTGCCGGTCGCGCACTACATGTTCTACGACGCACCCGGTGAGGAACCTAAGCATTGGCTTGAGGTTCTCAAGGCAGCATTGAGCCTGCTCGGTCGCGATGTGAGCCGGCCCGCACCGCCCTTGGGTGAACTGAGAGGGCGTCAAATCGAGGAGTTACGCCGCCTACTTCTTAACGTGACTGCAGCGATTCCTACGGGCTAGTGGCGGGCGCCGGCAGATAGGTTTTGTGCCGTGGCCAACCGCATATCTCTTGAGGCGATTACTGCTGAACATCGACCGCATGAGGCCGTCAGAACGCTCTGTCGCCCAGTACATCGACAGCAACTAGACGAACGTCGTGTACCTCACCGCCCGCGATCTGGTCGAGGTTGCGGGCGTCAGCGACGCCACGGTGGTGCAACTTGCCCAATCACTTGGTCTTGCCGGATGCCAAGACCTCAAGTTGCACATCGCACTAGCTGCGCAGACGGCGGAAACGTTTTCGGAAAGTACCGATGCTCCGGTTTGCGTAACAGGCAAGGTGCACGCCACGTACGACCGGGCCGTGGCCGCCATCCGCAACATGCAGACCAACCTTCCGCTCACGGCGATGACGCAGATACCACGATTCCTGCAGTCAGCTCGTTGCATCTATGTGCTCGGCGCCGGCACGTCGCGCGTCGTGGCAGGGGACGCGTACATCCAGTTCACGTGCCTCGGTCTCGCTGCCCTACACGATCACGATTCGCACAGCCTGGCAGCCGCGAACACCCTTTGCCGGCCCGAAGATGCCGTCCTGTCTTTCTCCCACTCGGGTAACACCGTCGAGGTCGTCCGCTTGCTTGAAATCACCCGCGCCGACGGAGCCCGGACTATCGCCGTGACGAGCAACGGGAATTCCCGCATCGCCGCTCTCGTCGACCACATTTTGGCCACGGGTCCCGGCAAGTTGCCGTTCCACAGCTTGGCCATTACATCTCGTATCATCTAGCTCGTGGTGGTCGACGCCCTTGTCACCATGATCATCTCGGACCAAGGTGATCAAGGTAAGGAGCTGCGGACACGCAACGCTGAACGCACGAGCGAGTTCATCGACCGGACGCAGAGGTAGCAGAGGCCTGTAGAGAGATCGACTGTGGAAGAAAGCCCGAGGGGGGCGGCGGGCAGAGGAGGCGCAGCCGTGGCGACAGTGCCGGCCTGTCACCATCCGCACGGAGATGCATACGAGCGGGCGAAGGGGCGTTGTTCCGAGTGGTGCCATAGACTTCCAGGCTTGCAGGCGGACTGAAAAAATCTGTGGCAGTCGGCCAACGGAGAGAAAAGGGCGGTTCCCGGTTGGAAGCCGCCCCTTTTCGCGTGGTCCGATCGATTGTCAAACCAGATGCAGCCAAGGTCCTCTCATACGGGAAGGAAAGATTGATACATAATCTATCGCAACAATGGGTATGAATGATTGACAATCCCTTCGCGGGCGGGTAGAATTGGGGCCGGTACGATGTTCTTGTCGCCAAATGCGCATCGTGACCGGTCGGTGTACTATCATATACATATAATACTTCGATAGAAACGGGATTAAAAATGTGGAGACGATCGATGGCCAACGATCCGATTCTAGAGGTCCTAAAGGGTTCAAGTGCGCTGGGAGTCCTCCAGAGGCTCACCAATTCCCTGCCCTACTTGA
>JAAYLA010000292.1 GCA_012522135.1 Bacillota bacterium
ATTTACTACCCGGCCTACGACCTCGGGCGCATCGACGACCCATACCGAGTGGGATGCGCCGTCGTCGTCGAGAGTATGCACATCGGGCGCCCGGCCCGCCGTCACCTCCGCCAGCGCCTCGTCCGCCCGCCGTGCCGGATCCGAATAAAAGGCGTATACCTGACTGAAGTTGGCTTCGCCGGCTCGCATAAGGCGCAGGCGATCCTCCTTCGGCTTGGCAAACGTATGCTCGTGGGGCAATATGATTCCCTCGTCCCAACGGGCCAGACGCACCGCGGCGATAACGCCCGTCAGCTGCAACGTCTTGTCCGTCCCGGGTACCCGGTACCTTTGGTGGTAGGCATACAGGGCAGGCCGCTCGTCCGCCCTCAGCACGCCCTCGACCAGCCACCCGCGGAACCGGCGGCCGGCCTGCGTGTACACGTCTTCACCGCTCGAGCCTTCCGCGTTGGGCAAGTCGATATGCACCACGTTGTAAGGGCTCCGGCTGCGCAGATCCTGCAGTTCCTCGGGGCTGATCACGTCGTAGGGCGGGGCCACGACGCTGCGAATGTCGGAAATCTTCTCCGGGTTATACCGTACGCCGCGAAATGGTGCAATGAACGCCAATACAGCTCGCCTCCTGCCTGACGCCACCTCGGTGTGCCGGGCCTGCCGCTCGTCACAGAAGCTGCCAACTTCTTCGTCGCCGCGGACGTGCCCTCCTGTTGGATCCGCTCGGTATCCGAGGTTGAATGTGGCAATGTGTTGGATTATATGATACACTACGGGTGACGAATTTTCACCCGCAGGGACAACCAAGGTCCCGCGGCTTTCAGCGACTCGCTTCGCGTGCCCTCTTACCTCGCTTGTTTAGGGAAAGGAGCCGTTGTCATGCTGTGTCCTAAGGTCAAGCGGAACATCGGTCCCAGCCGCTGCCTCACCTGCGAACACTTCGGCGGCTTTCGCAACTCGGGGGTGCTCTGTTACAAGGCGAAGCGGTGGCTGAGATATGAGGTGGCCCGGCGCGACCTGTAGCAGGCCGCCGGCTTAGTACCTCCGAGTGGCGCCGTGCAGCGGGCCGGTGCGGTTGACAGGGCTTACCCGAACCTATACCATCGTTTAATGAAGATCGACGAGCGGGGGGTCAGCCCGTGGCCATCGGCGCCGCTCAAACCGTCACCTACTCACTCGCTTTCGCGGCAGGCGTCGCTTCCCTTCTTTCCCCTTGTGTCCTAGCACTGCTGCCTGTCTACGTGACGTACCTCTCCGGAGTCTCCGCGGCCGAGCGCGGCAACGGCGGCACACGCGTGCGTCTTGTAGCCAACGCGCTTTTGTTCATCGCGGGTTTCACCCTCGTTTTCGTCGCGCTCTTCGGCCTTACCGCGGCTTTCGTCGGCAAGGTTCTCCTGCGCAATCAGGCAGCCTTGCGGCAGCTTTCCGGTCTTCTCGTCATCGCGTTCGGCCTGCATACGGGCGGTCTCATCCGCATTCCCGGCCTCGAGCGCGAAGTGCGGGCTAAAGTGCAAGTCCCCGCTGCCGGTCCTTGGCGTTCCTTCGTCATCGGCATGGCGTTTGCCGGGGGGTGGACTCCGTGCGTCGGGCCGGTGCTCAGCGCGATACTGGTCCTCTCCGCCAATGCCGACACCGTGTGGCAAGGCGTGACGCAGCTTTTGGCCTACTCCTTGGGAATGGCCGTCCCCTTTCTGCTCATCGCCTTATATCTATCCCGGCTGCGGGGCATCCTCCGTTGGATTCAAGCGCACAGCATGTGGGTGTCGCGCCTGACGGGTCTGCTGCTGGTCGTAGTCGGCGTCATGCTGTACACCAACAGCTTCAGCCGCTTGGCCTCGCTGTTTAACTATTGGAAGCTGCTCCCGTAAGTCAATGCGGATCACCGTCGGCACCGTTTTGACCGCCGGCGCCGTTCGGCATGATCGCTCCGGCCGACATCATCATCTTGAACGCATCCTCGAGCGACAGGTCAAGAGGCCGCACGCTGCTGCGCGGCACCGTGAGGAAAAAGCCCGTCGTCGGATTGGGAACGGTCGGCACGAAGACGGTGACCAAATCCTGCTGCTCGAGGGTCCGTTCCAAGACTCCGGGCGCATCGTGGGTCAAGAAGCCGACTGTCCAAACGTGTTCGGACGGGAAGGGCACGAGAACCGCCTGTTTGAACCCGGGCCGGTCCTGTAAAGTAAAAGCATCGACCAACTGTTTTACGGCGTTGTAAATGTTGCGCACGAGGGGGATGCGCGCGAACAACTGCTCCACGAAGTTCAGCATGCGCCGGCCGATCACGTTGGCTGCCACCATACCCACGCCGAGCACCAAGGCGACGGTGAGTACAAGGCCGGCGCCGGGAATTCTACGGCCCACGATCCACTCGATGAGCCGGCCGAACAAATTGTCCGTCACCGAGTAGAGGAGCCATAGAAGGTAAATCGTGATGACGAGCGGCAACGAGACGAGAAGGCCCGTGATGACGTATTTTCTGAGCCGACGAGACAGGTGTTTCAACTACGCAATTCTCCCTTCGATATAACAGCTGATTCCACGTACTGCTCCGCGCACCTGCCGTGTGCTATACTTCGAAGTACAAGGGCCGGCCGCACGGAAACCGAACGCCCAAGAGGAGATGCGGAATGTCCCACTCCCAAACAAGTGTGCTCCAGTATGTATACCGCGGCCTCATCGCCCTGGCCGCCATCGCCTTCATCATCCGCTTCCGCAGTTACATTTTTACCAGCATTCTGCCCTTTTTCATCGCATTCATCTTGGCCGGCCTCATGGAACCGGGCATCCGCTACCTTCACGAGCGCCTGCGCATGCCCCGTTCGGCCGCAGTAGTTGCCGTCTTCGTACTCGTGATGGCCGCAGGAGGTTACATCACGACGCTGGTGACGGCCAAGATCCTCTCCGAGCTCGTGGACATGTCCGTGCAGGCGAGCAATTACCAGGCCACCATCGTCCAGATCGGAACGGATATCCTCAACCGCATCACCGAGGTGGCCGACGAAGAACTTCTGCCGCCGCAAATTCGCAACGCCATCACGAACGCCATCGAAACCTTCTCCGAACAAGGGGAGCAATTCGCCAAGTCGTCAATCCAGTCCATCCTCGATACCTTCGTCGCCCTGCCGGGAGTCCTCGTCGTCATCGTCATTACCGGTATCGCGACCTACTTCATCGCCAAGGATCGGGAGATCATCTCGAAAAACCTGTTCCGCTTGGCTCCGTCCCGCTGGCGGGGTCCCCTCACCGCGGCCCAGGATCATATCATCTTAGACATGGTCCGTTTTCTGAAGGCCCAGTTCGTGCTTTTTCTCATTACGACTGCGGTCGCAGCCGTAGGCCTGTACCTGCTCGGCATTCGCTATTGGATGACGCTCGCCTTGGTTTCGGGCATCCTCGATCTGATTCCGGTCGTCGGTCCCGGCTTTCTGTTCTTGCCGTGGTCGCTGTTCAGCCTGCTACTCGGCGATGCGGCCTTGGCGTTCTACCTGCTCCTCATCTACCTCGCTATTTTCCTCGTGCGGCAACTGCTGCAGCCGAAGATACTCGGAGATTCCATCGGCGTACATCCCCTGCTGATGCTGGCTACGATCTACGCTGGTATCGTCTGTTTCGGAGTCCGTGGCCTGATAATTGGTCCCCTTATCGTAATTGTCATCCGTGCCCTGCTCACCTCGGGCTTAGTTCCCGTTCCGGCCGACGAGGAGAGTGCCGAGGGCAGCCCGGAACCCGAGGCGACCGATGCCGTGGAGCGGGCCAAAACGAGAGAGGCAACGGGTGAACTGTAACCCGCAGCCCACACCTATGCTTTCGGCCACTCGAGCCCGGTCACGCGCAACGCGCCGCCCGCGTACTCCATGGTGACGTGCAGACCCCTGCGAAGGATGAAGGCCTCCTGAAGGAATAGGTCGAGCTCCGCACGGGGATCGGTGATGCTTCCCTGCACTGCGATGACTCCCGACACCGACCCGTCGATCAGCGCCGCAGGCAGCTCTTCACCCGCGAGCTGGAGCAGACTGCCCAGCTGCTCGCCTTCCACGTCGAGTTGCAGAGCGCTTTGGGGCCCGCCCGTGCCGGCGCTGAAATCGATATGCCCCGAGAGCTCGTAGCGCCCGCCGCCTGCACGTCTTCCTTGCAGCCCACGCAGCTGCAGGCGGCGCTCCTGGTAGGCCAATACGCCCTCCACTTCCCGGAAAAGAGCGGGTCCAACGCGCAAAGCCTCCGCCACGACTTCGGCCGTCAACTCGGGCTCGTGCAGCGTGCCCGCGATCTGTCCGACTGGAATGTCCACAAGGCCTCCCACGAAGTCGCCGAGGGCTGCATCGAAGCGCTGGGTGAAGCCGAGCGGCCAGTCGGTCGCGGCGAAGCCGATCTCGATACTGCCCTCCTTCGTGTCCAGGCGGCCGGCGACCCGGGCCGCACCGGTTCCCAGCGCAGCTTCGACACCGTCCAGCGTTACGGTGCCGGCCGTCCAAGCAAAGGCACCGGTTAACCGGTCGAAGGGCTGCTCCCATAGGACGGCTTCGACGAGTTCCACTTCACCCTCGGCGGCCAAGTCGTTCACGGGACCGGAAAAGCGCACGTCACCGTAAAGCCGCCCCGTCGCCGGCAGGGGCAGGTTGAGCACGGCGAGGAGCTCGGAGAGGCGGCCGGAGCGAGCGTGTAAAGCGAGATCCAAACTGCCGGGCCGGTCGGCTGCCGCGAAGCGCCATTCCCCCTCGAGCACATACTCTCCCCCGTACTGGTACAGGCGGACGTCCGTGAAGGTGAGTCCCTCGGGTGTCCATACCAGATGTCCGGTACCCGTCACGTTCGATCGTCCCCACAGCGTAGCCGGGCCTACGGTGCCGTCTCCCTCCAGACGCCAGTGTCCCGGCCCGCCGGTCAGCGAACCGGTAAATGCCGCGGGACCGGCAAAACCGTACCCGGCCAGGAAGGGCAGGTCGGTTTCCAAGGCGAGGTCCTCTCCCCGCAGGGCAAGATCAAAGGCGCCGTCGGGGTGCACCGTGCCCGCGGCCGTCACCACCGCCTCACCGCGCCGGACGGTGAGCTGCGCGATCTCAAGGCCGTCTTGTCCCGCGGTGAAAGCCACCTCGAAACCGTCCGCACGGAAAACGGAACCGCCCGCAGTCACCTGGGCCGGCCCGCCCTCCAGCACCCCGGCCAGACCATCCTCGTCGACGTCAAAGGTCAGGTAGGCCCGCTCCGCCCGCACAGTTACATGGCCTACGGGCAGTTCGACACCGTACAGTGCCACCCGTCGAAGTCCGGTAAGCCGGGCCGCTTCGACGGAGGGGGCGATGCCGTACGGCTCGGCCAGGCGGGTGACCACGCTGCCCAAAAAACGCGGCCCCGGCCCGAAGTTGAGCGCGAGCGAGCCGCCCACCCCGGCTACGACGAGCAAGACGAAAAGAAAACGCACGAGCTTGACCGCTCGCCCCCAGCGGCGCCGTGCCCGTTCACCGTCTTTCCGCCCTGCAGCCGCCATCGCGTGGTCACCTCCTCCGAGCCATCCTTTTCTTACCTGCCGGCAAGCGACACGGCTCCACCCCATTCCTTAAACGCGGCATGTTCGGCCGCCTGCCGGTAATGTCATCACCCTTTGGTAAGACGTAGGAGGGCGGAAAGACGGGCGCAGGTGAACGGGGCCGCCATCGAGAATCTGTATTCACGCGACCGACAAGCGATGGGGCGTCCGTGCCGCGGCCTCGCCTGCCGGCAGCCGGGCGCCGTGAAAGGGAGTTGTACCTGCGTGAGAAAGCCGCGATTGCCGCTCAGTTTCCTCTTGCTCGTCCTGTGCCTCGCGGTGCCGATCGTGCCCGCTGGAGCGTCTTGGGAGGGCGTGCACAGCTTCTCGGTGGCCGTGCAAGGCTCGGTGAGCACCATGGACCGTCTGGCGTCGACGAGTTACTCCGTGCCCGTCGATTTCCGGGCGACGATCTCGGTCACCGTCGACCGGCCCACCGCCGCGGGCGACTACACGGGCCGCATGCGCATCACGGAAGCGTCCGTGCGCCAAGACGGTGAACCCGTAAACGTTCCCGTCTCGTCCGCCGGTTATCGTATCCTGCTGCGCCCGCAAGGTCCGCACGAGGTGCTGGATGACGTTTCGGACCTCGGCGCTTACGGCATCGACCTAAACGAAATCTTGAACCTGCTGTTTCCCGTCCCCCAAGGTCAGAGGATCGAAGAGGGGGCTTCGTGGAGTGTGGAGTACACGCAAAGCGTGCAGGTCGGCGACATTGCCCTGTCGCTGCCCACACGGCACACCTTCAACGTAAACGAAGTGCGCGACTCGCTCGCGGCCGTTCAAAGCTCGTTGCGCGGTGAGACGTCCGCCGATCTGCAGCCCGGCCGTGTTTCGGTGACGCAGGTGGGCGCCGGGGCGATCCACATAGACCCCGCCACGGGCCACCTGGTCCGCTCCGCATTGACCGTCCGCTCAACGATCGAGCGCTCCGTGCCCTTCGGCGCCCTTGCCCCGCAGGAGCACTCCGTGCTAGCCGCGCTCGTCACCACCTCGGTGGAGCGTTTGGCCGCGGCGCCGGCGCCGATTCCGTGGCTCGGTCCGGCCTACGACGACCCTGCCGGCCGCTTCTCGCTGCGCCTGCCCGAAGGTTGGGACCCTCAGCCTATCGGTCTGGACCATAGCATGACGATATTCAGCAACCAGGAGCAGACCGAACTGCTCTTCGTAGAAATCCAGGAGGCGCCGGCCGCCCAAACGGCCATGGAGCTGGCCGAGGGCATGCTCGCCCGTTACGCCGCGGCCTTGGTCGATTTCACGCTGCTCACACCTCCCGAAGAACGCTCTTGGCACGGCGTCCCGGCCGCGTTCACCGCGTACCGCTACCACGACGGCGTCCCCGTGGAGGAGGCAGCTCTCTATACCCACGTAGACGGGTACAACGTGGCTTTGCAGTACGCCGTGCACGGTGAAGCCGCACGGCAAGACGGGGAACAGCTCCTCGAGCTGCTCGCCGAACACTTTGAGCTGGGGCCCACGCCGGCCGGCCGGGTAGACACAGAGCAGCTGATCCTCTCGCCGACCGTCCTGTACGAAAGCGAAGCCCTCGCTTTAGAGATTGAAATGCCGCTGCTCTGGCCGCTGGTCCGGTCCGACGATACGCTCATCGCCTTTATGGAGCTGGGCGGAGCGGGGCAGCTGACGATCCATCTGGAGAGCGTATCGCCCGAAGAGTCGCCGCTGGCGCTGATGTCCCAGTGGACAAACCGCCTCGTGGCCGACAACCCGAACGCGCGGGTCGTCTCCGCGCCGCGCCAGGATGCCTTGGGGCCCCTTTCAGGCGCTTCGGCCGTGATCGACTGGACTTTGGAGGATCGGGTCGTGCGGCAAAAGGTCGTCGGGGCCAATTTTGACGGCATCTTGTACGTGGCCGTAGTGCAATATGACCAAGAAGGCTACGAGGCGCGCGAAGCCGCCTTCGAGCGCATGCTCTCAAGCTTCAGCCCGCGGCTCGACTACATCGTCGCCCATCTGACGACCTTTAACGCCTACGATCCGCCGCCGCCGCCCGAAGGAGACAAGCCGTATCTTTTGATCGGCCGCCTTCTGCACGAGTACACGGCGGAGGACGGGGTCCGCCAAGCGCCGGCCGCCGAAGTGCGCGTCCAACTTTCCGCCGGCGATATGAGTTACGTGGCGATTACCGACAGCGATGGTTTTTTCTACGCCGCCAACTTGCCTGTCGAAGCGGGTGCAACCATCACGATCGAGGGGATCCGGGGCTGGCTGTTCGACCTGCCCTTCGACGTCCACCTGCCCCTTCGCATCGCGCTGTCGGTTCACGAACAGGTCGGCTTCGTGGGCGAACTGGTCCTGGTCCTCAATCCGGACGGGGAGACGGTTTCCCTGCGGTCGGAGACGGGATACGACGAACAGACCGGAACGAGCCGGGTGCACCAGGCCTTCTTGAGCCGTTACCCCGATAGTCCCTGGTCGGAGCTGGTACGGCAAGACCTCGCCCAACGCCTGTCGGAATGAGGTCGCCGGAATTATTTCTTCCCTAAAGACAGCCGCCCTGTCCTGCACCCCTCGCCTGCGGACCACATACCGTGAGGGGGACGAAATAGGAAAGGGAGGCTGTTTTTATGTCCACGGGATTTACGCTCTGGCTCACGGGCCTCTCCGGTGCGGGCAAGTCCACTTTAGCCCGCCTGCTGGAGGCCGAACTCAAAGCGCGTGGCCTGCGGGTGGAAGTGCTGGACGGCGACGAGGTACGGCAGAACTTGTCCCAAGGCCTGGGTTTTAGTAAGGCGGACCGCGACACCCAGGTGCGGCGGATCGGCTACGTCGCCCGGCTCCTAACGCGCAACGGGGTGGTGACCATCGTGGCCGCCATCTCACCCTACCGCAAGGCGCGGGAAGAAGTACGGGCGCAAATCGGGCGTTTCATCGAGATCTACGTACAATGCCCCCTGCGCACGTGCATCGAACGGGACGTAAAGGGTCTTTACAAGAAGGCTTTGGCCGGCGAAATCCAGCAGTTTACCGGTATCTCCGATCCGTATGAACCACCGGACCGGCCCGAGATCGTAGTGGACACCTCGCGCCAGAGCCCCGATGAGAGCCTGCAGGCGATTTTGGCCGGCCTGGAGGAGACGGGGTATCTGCCGCAGCAGGCCGCGAAGGCGGTGTCCGTGTCGTGACGAGCCGCTGGGCGCCCGGCGCGCAGACCGCCGAGGAGATTTTGGCGGAGACGATCGAACATTTCGGGAACAAGGCGGCGCTCACGTGCAGCTTCGGCGGACCCGGCGGCATGGTGCTGCTCCACATGGCGAGCCGGATCACACCGAAGATCCCGGTCCTCTTTCTCGACACCGGGTTCCTTTTTCCCGAGACGCTGCGCCTGCGCGACGAAGTCGCGGAGCGGTACGGTCTGGAGGTGATCACCTACCGGCCGGCGCTCAGTCCGGCCGAGCAGGCAGAGCGTTACGGCGACCGCCTGTGGGAACGGGACCCGGACGCCTGCTGCCGCCTGCGCAAGGTGGAGGTCATGGCCCGGGCGGCTCGCGAGCTGGAACTGGAGGCGTGGATCAGCGCACTGCGCCGCGACCAAGGGGCAAGCCGCCGCGCGATCGGTACCGCAACCTACCAAGAGATCGCTCCCGGCCATTGGCTCACCAAAGTGTTCCCGTTGGCTGCATGGACGCGCCGGGACGTCTGGTCGTACATCGTCCGGCACCGTATTCCTTACAATCCCTTGCTCGACCGAGGGTATAGCAGCCTGGGGTGCATACAGTGTACCGTACCGCACGCTGGCAGCGACGAGCGCGCCGGACGCTGGCCGGGCCAAAACAAGGTGGAGTGCGGACTCCACTTGTCGTGACGAGCCGTCGCTGCCTGCGTCCTGATCGGAGCAGCAAAAGGGGCTGTCTCGAATGCACTGTTCGGACAGCCCCTTTTTTTCTTACGTCACCTGAGCCAGCGCCGCCAACGCCGCCTCGTAATCGGGATCGGTCCCCACTTCGGGCACGATCTGCACGTACCGTACGACGTCATCCTGATCGACGATGACGACGGCGCGTGTCAGCAGCCGAAGCTCCTTGATGAGCAGGCCGTAGGCCAGGCCGAAGGACGCCTCCCGGTGATCGGAGAGGGTCTTGACGCGTTCGACGCCGGCCGCACCGCACCAGCGCGCCTGGGCGAAGGGCAAGTCCATACTGATGGTTAACACTTCCACCTCGGGGAATTTGGTCGCTTCCTCGTTGAACCGCCGGGTCTGCCGGTCGCAAACGCCGGTATCGAGGGAAGGCACCACGCTGATGAGCCGCACCTTACCGGCGCTGTCGGCCAAGGTGACTTCGGAAAGGTCATTCGCCAGCACCCTAAAGTCGGGTGCCTTTTGTCCAGTCTTCAGTTCGGGGCCGAGTAGCGTTACGGGTTGACCGCGAAACGTCACGATGCCCGTGCGTTCTTGTGCCAAGGGAGAACACCTCCGTGTCGTTGCCATGCTCCCTTGTAACTTCGCATTCGGGACAAATATCCCTTTTCCATAACGAGGGCGATCGCAAGGACCTTGCCCTCGACGAACGCACGCCTCTGCAGCGCATGCGACGACCCGCGAAGGCCGTCGCACACCCTTTGAAAGTATGCGTCCGTCTGCCGGCCCGGCCGCCTGGCATCCCGGCAGAAACCCGGTCCGACCTTGCGGCCGAACAAGGTCTCCGCTGGAACCCCATGCGACCTGCGGCTCCAGCCCTTTGGAGCACTTTCAGCAACCGCACCGACTCCCGGAAGGCCGGTGCAGCCACCTTGGGCACCCCAAAAAGCCGTCGCTAGGACCCGGCCGAAGGGACCGGATCGTTCGCTCGACCCGGGCGGTGAAACCACTCGACCCCACAACTGACGCTTGGCCCGGATCTTCGCCTCGGCCCTTGCGATCACGGTCTTAAGTTGGACGGCTGCTCCCCTATGTATGCCTGCCATCGGACTCCGGGCCAACCCCTTTTTTCCTGCGGCGTCGATGCGGCCGCAGAGGGTGCCTGCGCGCACCATAAGACATACTACGCGGTGCTGGCAGAAGACGTACGCGAGGGGGAACGGCATGGATCCGAAGCGGTATCGACAGCTTGTGAGGGAACGCCTTCCGAAGCCCGACCTGGCCCGGGGCGTCACCCGCGCCTTTGTCTTGGGCGGTACGATCGCCCTACTGGGCCAGGTTGTCTACGATATTTTCCGGGCCATGGAGCCCACCCAAGGTGAAGCCGTTGCGGCGACCTTGGCCACCCTCATTTTGATCGGCGGCGTTCTGACCGCCCTTGGCGTTTACGATAACCTGGCCGAGTGGGGCGGGGCGGGCGCGGCGGTACCCATTACGGGATTTGCGAACACCATCGTGTCTGCCGCCATGGACTTTCGCCGCGAAGGGATTGTCCTCGGTCTGGCATCCAAAATGTTCGTCATCGCCGGGCCGGTGATCGTCTTCGCCACGGTAGTCGGCCTGATCGTCGGCCTGGCCAAAGCAATCTATTTGGGGCTGTTCGCATGAGCGCAACGATCACCCCGGCTACTGCCGCAAAGCGCGTCGGAAATTTCACCGTCGCGTTTGATCAGGTGCGCATCGCCGGTCGCGCCGCGGTCGTCGGGCCGCACGAGGGAAAGGGCAACCTTACGGCTTACTTCGACCACATCGCCGCCGATCCCATGTGGGGCGAGAGCTCGGCGGAGCGTGCCGAGCGGCATTACCTGCGCACTGCCTGCCGCCTCGCGCTCGAAGCTGCCGGCGTCAGGCCCGAAGACGTGAACTACTTTCTCGCGGGCGACCTGTTGAACCAGCTCATCACGTCGAACTTCGTAGCGCACAGCCTAGGCATCCCCTTCTACGGGCTATTCAACGCTTGCGCCACGATAGCCGAAGGGCTCGCTTTGGGCGCCGCGCTCGTCGACGGCGGCTTTGCCGACCGGGTTCTGGTAGGAGCCTCCAGTCACTATCAAACGGCCGAGCGCCAGTACCGCTACCCGATCGAGCTCAACGTCCAGCGCAAGCCGACGAACCATTGGACGACGACGGGAGCCGGCGCGGCGCTCTTGGCCCGGGACGGAGCGGGTCCGCGCCTTACGCTCCACACGGCGGGGCGGGTGATCGACTACGGGTTGAAAGACGTCAACGACATGGGCAGCGCGATGGCTCCGGCCGCGGCCGACACCTTGCTGCGCCACTTGGCCGATACGGGCCGCCACGTAGGCGATTACGATTTGATCCTAACCGGCGACTTAGGTCGTCAAGGCAGCAAGATGTTTCGCATGCTGGTCAAGGAAGCCGGCATCACGCTAGGCGGCAAGCACAAAGACGGCGGCGTGATGATGTTCAAGCCGGAGCAGCAAGCCGGCGCCGGTGCGAGCGGTGCCGCCTGCTCGGCCACCGTCATCTTCGGCTACGCCATTAAAGAGATGGAAAGGGGCCGCTACCGGCGCGTCTTGTGCCTGCCTACCGGTTCGCTTCACAGCCCGTTGAGCTACCAGCAGGGCGAATCCATCCCAACCATAAGCCACGCCGTCGTCTTGGAATGGTAGACGGCGACGGTGCGGAAAGGAGGTGCGGCGTTGGTCTACTTTTGGGCGTTCGTCGTCGGCGGAACCGTCTGCGCCCTGGCTCAGCTGCTCTTAATGTACACAAAGCTCACACCGGCGCACGTGCTCGTCCTGTTCGTGTCGCTGGGGGCAATTGCCAACGGCTTGGGCTTGTACGAACCGCTGATCCGCTTCGCCGGTGGCGGTGCGCTGACCCCGGTGAGCGGTTTCGGCAGTGCCGTAGTGAGCGGCATCGTGCAGGAAGTGCGCCGTCTGGGCTGGATCGGGCTTTTCACCGGGGTTTTCGAGCTCACCGGTTTAGGGATCGCAGCCGCGATACTGGTCGGTTTTAGCCTAGCCCTCGTTGCGCGGCCCAAGGGGTAAACCGAGCAATTCGCTGCAGGAGCCTTCGGCCCGAAGAAGAAAAGTGGCGGGCAGGAGTGAAGTGTATGAACGATAGACCCCGCATCGCAGTCGTGGGATACGGCAACATCGGCCGCAGTGCGGTCGATGCCGTGCTCGCAGCCCCTGATCTGCAACTGGCCGGCATCGTACGGCGCGACCCGTCCCGGCGTGACGGCATCGACCCCGCCCTGCCCGTGGCCGGCTCCGTCGACGAGCTCGGCAAGGTCGACGTCGCCCTGCTGTGCCTACCTACACGACTCATTCCCGCCGCCGCACCGGAGTACCTCGAGCGCGGCATCCATACGGTCGATTCCTACGATATCCACGGCAGCTTGGTCGACGTGAAAAAAGCGTTGCAAGAAAGCGCGGAGAAGGGCGGCTCGGTCGCGATCCTTTCCGCCGGTTGGGATCCCGGCACGAACTCGATGGTGCGGGCCCTGTTCGAGCTCATGGCACCCAAGGGGCTTACGTACACGAACTACGGGCCGGGCATGAGCATGGGCCATTCCGTCGCCGTTCGGGCCGTCGAGGGCGTCGCGGACGGTTTTTCGGTGACGGTGCCCCTCGGTCAAGGCTTGCACCGGCGCATGGTCTACGTCGTGTTGGAGGAAGGGGCCGAACTCGACGCGGTAGCCGAGCGCATCAAGGCCGATCCATACTTTTGCAACGACGAAACCCACGTCGTCCAAGTCGGGGACGTCGAACAGCTCGTCGACATGGGTCACGGCGCGGTGATTGAGCGGAAAGGCGTATCGGGCGTCACCCACAACCAGCTTTTCCGTTACGAACTCCGTATCAACAACCCGGCTCTCACGGCGCAGATCATGGTGTCCGCCGCGCGCGCCGCCTTACGCCAAGCGCCGGGCGCTTACACCATGCTGGAGATCCCGCTCATCGACTTCTTGCCGGGTTCCCGCGACGAGCTGCTGCGGCGTCTGGTGTGACGATGAAGGCCCGGGAGCGGGTTCGTCACGTGCTTGTCGACGCCGACGCGTGCCCCCGCACAGTGCTCGACATCTTGCGCCGGCTCAGGGAAGAGTACGGCTACCGGCTCGTTACCGTGGCCTCCTTCAACCACGATATCGACGGCGCCGACCACATCATGGTGGGGGACGGCCCAGACGAAGCGGACCTTGCCCTTCTCAACCGAACCCGAAGGGGCGATATCGTCGTCACGCAAGACTGGGGCCTTGCCGCCTTGGTGCTCTCCCGCGGCGCCTTCGCTCTGTCGCCCCGGGGCCACGAATACAAGGGCGAACGCATCGAGTTTCTGCTCGACGAACGCTACAAGAAGGCAAAAGCGCGCTTGGCCGGCCTGCGCACCCGAGGACCGGCCAGGCGCACGGCGGAAGATGACGTGCGGTTCGAGCGGACGCTGCGCAGGCTGTTCGAGCAGGAGGGTATTAGCGGGCAGAAAACGTGATGTCGCCGTTCGACGTACGCACCACTAGGGTTCCACCGCCCGCGCCGACGGTTCCCCGCAGCGCACTCTTACCCACTTCCGTCACCCGCACTTCGAGGCCGTCGAGCCGCACCGAGCCGTTCGACGTCCTGGCATCGAGGGTCAAGTCGACGGGTGGGATCAGCCTGAGTTCGATAGTGCCGTTTGAGCTGCGGATCGAATAGTCCGCCGTGCCGTGGTATGTTCCCTCGAGCGTGATCCGGCCGTTTGATGTGCGGACTTCGCCGTTTCCCCGGAGCACCGCCTCGCGAATCGTAATCCGGCCGTTGCTCGTCGTGGCCTGCAGTGCGGTATCCACTTGAGTCAAATCGATCCGCCCGTTCGACGTATGCGCCGTGAGCCGCCCCGCATGGTCGTGGACCTCGATGCGCCCGTTGGACGTCCAAAGGTGCACGTCTCCGTTGACTCCCTCGACCACGATGGCGCCGTTGCTCGTTTTCAGACTCACCTGGCCGATCCAATCCCTCGGCACCAAAATGTCGAAAGCGACGGCCTGGCGCACGAAGAGCCGCCTCGGAAACGAAACTTTGATCTGCGCCGTCGCCTCCGTCTGCTCCGTTTCGATCTTGATCTGGCTGGCCACGTTCCGGGCATGCCCGGCGGTGAGGGCCGTCACCGATTTCGTAGCCGTCACGAGAATCTGGTCGCCGGACCAAGCGCGCATCGAGACGCCGCCGTTGCCGGTCTCGATCGTCAAGTGCAGCCCGGGCGAAGGCGAAACCGTGAACTCCACTTCCTCGGAATAGGTTGCGCCCAAGGCAACGCCCGTCAACGCGACGAGCAAAGCCACAAACACTCCCACACGTCGTAGCGTCGGTCCCATGTCGCATACTCCTTTCGCCCGTCCTCTGCTAATCCCGGCGCAATCCCTCGGCCGGACTCAACTTGGCGGCGTGCAGAGCAGGTCCCAGGCCGGCCAGCGAGCCGAGCACCGCAGACATGAGCACGCCCGTAGCCACGACACGCGGCGTCACGAGGAACAGGCCTTTATAACCCAGGATGCCCGATGCGTTCAGCAGGTGCGCCAGCACGCCTCCTCCCGCCACGCCGACAATACCGCCCAGCGTACAAAGGAGTACCGACTCGCCGACCACATCCCGCAATATCCGCCCGGTCGTCGCACCCAAAGCCCGTTTCAGAGCGATCTCGGCCCGGCGCTCGGTGACGGAAACCAGCATCATATTGACCACGGACACGGCTCCCACCGCAAGACCCACGATGGAGCCGGCCAAGACCACCGCACGCAGGAGGCGGAGCCTCTCGCGCACAAGCTCCTCCATCATGTGCGGCGAGAGGGCTGTGAGTTCGGGCACCTCTTGCTGAATACGCCTTGTCAGCTCCTCCGGATCGGCACCTGCAGCCCACGTCACTTCCAGACGCGTGGCGACATCCTCGATGCGGAAAAGCCCGTCATGCTCCGAGACGGCGCCGGCACCGTCCCGTTGACCGATCGCCGTTTGCAATAGGGGCGATGCCGTGACCAGCACTTCCTGCGCGTCGGCCAGCGGCACGTAGAGCCACTCGTCCGCCGGCGTGAGAAGGGGTGCAGCAACGCCGATCAGAACAAAGGTGCGGCCGTACACTTCGACCTCATCGCCGATTCTCCATTTCTCACGCTCGGCCAGGGAGGAGCCGGCTACTGCGACTTCCCTTTCGCCCTCACCGATGCGGCGTCCGGACTGCAGCGGGACGGGCGCCAAGTCGTCGGGCCGAACACCGCTCACCATCGGAGCGAGGCCGGGAATACCGCCCCTTGCGCCGGCAAAGGGAAACTCCAATCGGAGCCGGACTTCGGCCACGCCCGGCACATTGCGCACCCGCTCCACCTGCTGGGGCAAAATGAGCTCCGAAAACGGGCCTGCGCGGCCGGGCAGCACGGCGACGCTCCGCGCCCATACCGCCATGCTGCCCGCCGCGAGTTGCTGCATCCGTTCCGCCATCCCACCCAGGATCGTCAGAGCAAAGATGCCGATGGCCACGCCCGCCACCGTCAGCCCCGTGCGAACCGGGCGGCGGCACAGGCTTCTCCACACCGAAAACACCGCAGTGCGCTCCCCGGCTCACGAACGGAACATGACGCGCTCGCTTAAGAAGAGACGGTACGCCGCGAAAATCGACAAGGCCGCGCAGACGAGGAGCGAAACGAACGTAACGCCCAGATTCACCCAAACGACGTGGCCTTCCAAGAGGTTCTTGAGCATCAGCAGCACGTTGAATATCGGCACCGCATAAACCCATGTCGCCACGTGGATCTCTTCCACAAAAGCGAAGTACATGCCCGGCACCATTACGGCGAAGGTGAGCGCCGTAGTGTAGGACTGACCTTCACGAAAGCTCTTGCCGAACGTGCTCAGGCTAAGGAGCAGCGCCGATACCATCAAGATGAAAACGACCATGAGCACGAGCATCAACACGAAAGACAACGGCTCGATACGGTACGACAAGACCATCTCCTCGACGCCCAAGACACGCGGCAAGAGGAAGAATATAGTTACCACCATGCTCGCGATGACGAGCAAGTTCGCGATGAAGGACACGGTCGCGATGGCGAGGAGCTTGCCCAAAACCAGGGCACTGCGCGAAACGGGCGCCATAACGAGACTCTCCAAGGTGCCCCGCTCCTTCTCGCCCGCCGCGACGTCGATGGCCGTATACATGCCGCCCATCACGGCCCACATGGAGATAAAGAAGGGCAGGATCATCCCCAGGATGCGGCCGCCGAAATCATCGTCTGTCGACAAGTCATGGATCCCGGCAATACGCAAAGGTTCCACGAACTCGGCGGGCAAGCCCCTTTCCGCCAAACGTTCGGCTACGATACGGGCCGCCTCGGCCTCCAGCTGCAACTGAATCCGGCGCAGCGCGTCCATGGAAGCCCGGCGCTGCGTCTGGACGATGACCTCGAGTTCCACGGGGGCGTCGGACGACTCATCGGGCTGGGAGGCAAAAACGACGACCTCGAACGCACCGTCGCGCACGAGCTGCTCCGCCTCCTCCCGTTCCAGTTCCGTCCTATAAATGACATCGACGACGCCCGCCGCAGCGAACCGGTCCGCCAGCTCGGCTGCACGGGTTCCGCCCACGAGCATCACGGGAGGCAGGGATTGTTCGGTCGCTTCCATCTGCCTTTGTAGCAGCAACGGTCCGGCCAAAGTGATAAGCGGCATGAGGATCAACGGGAGAAGGATCATCATCACGAGCGTCCGCCTGTCCCGGACCGAGTCGACGAGTTCCTTGAACCAAACCGTCCTTACCGCACGCCAGCCCACAACGACACCTCCGGCTTCGTTTGCTCCCCGTAGACGAGGGTGAGAAAGGCATCCTCCAGCGTATCGGCTCCGGCCTCGCGGCAGATCTCCTCGGGCGTGCCCGTCGCTCGGATCCGCCCGTCGGCGATGATGGCGATGCGATCACACACCCGCTCCGCCTCGACCAGATAGTGGCTTGAGAACAGGACGGTGCGACCCGCCGCCTTGCTCTCCTGAATGAAATCGATGATCGTGCGCGCCGCCGACACGTCGAGTCCTGCCGTCGGTTCGTCCAGTATCAGGACGGGCGGCTCGTGCAAGATCGAGCGGGCCAGGGCGATCTTCTGGCGCATGCCTTTGGAGAAGCCTTCAGTCCGCCGCTTCCTGTGCTCATCCATGCCCAACCATTTGAGGAGCCGGTCGATCCGCCGCTCCAACTCGGCACCCGAAAGCCCGGCCAGCCTTCCGAAAAAGCGCAGGTTTTCTTCAGCGGTGAGGCGTCCGTACAGACCGGGATCGGTGGGCAGCACGCCTATGGAAGCCCGCACCTTGTCGGGTTCTCGCACCACGTCGTAACCCGCTATCCGAGCCGTGCCGCTGGTAGGTCTGAGCGTGGTGGACAACATGCGCAAGGTGGTCGTCTTCCCGGCTCCGTTTGGACCCAATAGCCCTACGACCTCGCCGGGCCGCACATCGAAGGAGACGTCCTTCACGGCAATGTGCGATCCAAATGACTTTGTGAGCCCCTCTATTTCAATCACGCAACAATCACCCCGTCTCCAAAGAATACCACGAGCCCTTCATCGTGGGAAGACTTTCTCATTTCTTGGCATACGTTAACTGGATTCCGCGACGTCCTCGGCGGCGGGCAACCCCGGCAGCCGAATGTAAAACGTCGTGCCGTTGCTGCTCGTCTCGAACCAGAGACGCCCCTGGTGCTCCTCGATAATCTGGCGCGAGATCACGAGGCCGAGGCCGGTTCCCCGCTCCTTGGTCGTGTAAAAAGGATCAAAGATACGCGATGCGACCTCGGGGGGAATGCCTTCTCCCTGGTCGGTCACGGAAACGAGGATCGATCTTCCCTCTTGACTCGCTCGCAAGGTCAGGACCCCGCCGCTGTTCATCGCGTCAATGCCGTTTTGTACCAAGTTGATCAGCACTTGCCTGAGCGCGTACGGGTCACAGGCGACGTGAAGATCTTCTACCTCGTCGATGATCCGGATGCTGACGCCGTTACGCTGCGCAACGGGAGTCATCAGCGCCGATACCTCGCGCAGCAGAATCCCCGCTTCCATTTGGGTAGGCGGCTCGACCGGAATCCGGCCGAGGTCCATCAGGCGGTCGAGAAAACTGTGCAACTCGTCGATTATCGCGGTGATGCGCAGGGCATGGTCGCGGACCGTCGGCGCACGCTTATCGAGGCTGATCAGCTGCGCAGTGGCCCGCACGGCGGCCAGCGGATTGCGCACTTCGTGGATGGCGGTCGCCGTAAGCGTGCCGATCAGCCGCAGCCGTTCCTGCTTTTGGAGTCGCCGGTGCATTTCCCTCTCTCGCGTTACGTCGATGAGGGTCGCGACGTTCGCTGTTGCACCCGAGGTGAGCGTAAGTTCTAGCCGGCGGCAAAGGTACGTGCGCGCCCAGCCGTCTTCAAACTGCACCGCGACTTCAGCCAGCCCGTCCGTGGCGCCGGTATCCGGCCGCGGCGTCGCTTCTTGCACCGCTTGCCACAACCTCAAGACGCGAGCATGGGCCTGCGGCGTACGCGCCCTGTCCCGCCCTTCCGGCACGGGAAGACCGAGAGACCGCAGTGTGTAGGCGTTCGCGTAAAGCCCGTCCTCGTCTTCCAAGATCACGCCGCAGGGAAAACGGTGCAGAAATGTGTTCAAATCGTCGAGGCTGACCTCCAGGCGGTCGGCCCGGCGGACAAGGTAAGCGACGAGCCCCATGATGAGCAAGTTGAACGCCACGAACGAGACGTAGCCCCAGTCGAGGCGGGAGCCTCCGGAAACCGCGTGCAAGCCTACGGCCAGAGCGAGCAAGAGGAGGGCCCCAAGGGGCAGCGCTTGGCGCACCGGCAGGCGCATAGCGACCGTGGCTACGGTAAGGCAGAACAGCGGCGTGAACGGGTTCAGGACGCTATCGACCATGAGCAAGGCCGTGACGGTGAAGGCACCGTCGCCAATGGGAAACAACTGCAGCGCCTGCTCCTTATGCCGGCCGTAGGCGAGGTACCATTGCCCGAGGAGGGTGTAGACGATCCAAGCCAAGACGAGCAGGAGAAACGGGATCTGTCGACTGGTACGGACGATGAGGAGTGTGGCTAGGCTGATAACCGCTACGGCCCAGCGAAAAGTGAAGAGCGTCCGTTCAAGGTCGATTGCGGAGGAACGGCCGCTATACTCGCTTGGGTGTTCTTCTCGGCGACAACGGATACGAAATACCTCCCAGCGCAAGAGAGACTTTCGATGTACGAGGAAACTCCTTGGGGCTGCGTGAGGGAGTGCGGCGTCGCCTGTGGTTTACTAGCTAGTTGAGCTTACGTCGCGTATTGGGTAATTCCTCCCTGCATGTACCGGTCCGCCCGCGGGACCGGATAGCAAAAAACGTCCCCACGACTAGGTGAGGACGTTGGCTCCCCGGGCTGGATTCGAACCAGCAACCGCCCGGTTAACAGCCGGGTGCTCTACCGTTGAGCTACCGAGGAACACGACATTCTTATTATATATCAAGGGCTGCAGCAGGTCAAATGCTTTTGCGTGTTCGCACAGGCCCCTACGCCTTGACCAGCAACGCACAGCACTCGATATGCGCTGTATGCGGAAACATGTCCACGGGCTGCACTTCGACCGTGCGGTAACCGAGAGCGTGCAAACGTTCCAGATCGCGCGCGAGGCTCGCTGGATTGCAGGAGACGTACACGATCCGGTGCGGTCCAGCCGCGGCCGCCGCTTCCAATACCGGTTCGTCGCACCCTTTTCGGGGCGGATCGAGCACCACCACGTCGGCCCGCACCCCGTCGCGGACCAACTTCGGCATCTCGCGGGACGCATCGCCGGCAATGAAGCGCACGTTGGTTATACCGTTGTGCTCGGCGTTTGCCCTGGCGTCCCGGACGGCTTCCTCTATCCATTCGATGCCGATCGCTTCCCGCGCCTGCCGGGCCAGGAACAGCGTGATCGTGCCGATGCCGCAGTAAAGGTCGATGACGGTCTCGCGGCCCGTCAGCGCCGCGTATTCCAGAACCTTGGCATAGAGCACCTCGGTCTGCGCTGGGTTGACCTGGAAGAACGAGACGGGCGAAATTTTGAACTCCAAATCGCCGATGGTGTCGGTAATGTACGGCCTGCCCGCCAGCAGCCGGGATGCGTCGCCCAAGATGACGTTCGTCCGGTAGGGATTGATGTTCTGGACGACGCTCACGACCTCGGGCACCCGCTCCATAATCCCTGCCGCCAGCTCGCGGGCGTGGGGCAAATCGGGTCCGTTCGTGACTAAGACGGCCATCGCCTCGCGCCCCCCGCGGCCTATGCGGGTAAGGACATGACGCAATACTCCCGTGTGCGAGCGCTCGTCGTAGATGGGCACGGCGAGCACGTCGGCTAGCTCCTTGACCGCACGCATGATGGCGTCCCCGACGGGATGCTGGATGTCGCACACGTCGATGTCGATCAGGTCATGGGAACCGGGCGCAAAAAAGCCTGCTATCACCCGGCCCGACTGAACTCCGAAGGGGTACTGGGCTTTGTTGCGGTAGTTCCACGGTTCGGCCATGCCCAGCGTAGGATGGACGACGACGTCCTTCAGCCGCCCGATCCGAGTGATGTTGGCCGCCACGACGTTCCGCTTCAGTTCCAGCTGCTTCCGGTACGCGATGTGCTGCAGCTGGCATCCCCCGCAGCGGTCGGTGACGGGGCAGCGGGGCCGGACGCGGTCAGGCGAAGGCTCGATCACTTGCACGAGCTCGGCCCGGGCGTACCGCTTTTTCACCTCGGTAATGCGTACAAGCAGGCGATCGCCCGGTACGCCCTTGGGCACGAACACGGCCAGTCCTTGGTAGCGACCGACACCTTCCCCTTTGTGGCCTATATCGTGTACGGCCAGTTCGATGCGGCTGCCCACGTCGATCGGCGCCGTCTGCGTCCGGCCCTTCGTCACCGTCCGCTCACCTTTCGGCCGTATGCTCGTTCAGCGCCTCGATGACCAGCTTCAAGGCCACCTGCGGATTGGCCCGGCCCCGGGTCTCCTTCATGACCTGGCCCATAAACCATTGGGCCACCGTCTCCTTGCCGTCGATCCACTGCTGGACGGGTCCGGGATTTTCCGCCACAAGCCTGCGGGCAATCTCGCGCAGGCTGTCCTCGTCGGAGACCTGGGTCAGCCCTTCCCGCTTCACGATCGTGGCGGCGTCCAGGTCGCTGTCCACCATTTTTTCGAAGACGTCCTTAGCGATCTTGCCCGTGATGGTGCCGTCCTGGATCAGCTTCAGCAGGCCCGCCAGCTGATTCGGCGTGACGGGAATCTGCTCCGGTCCGAAGCCCCTCTCGTTCATGATGCGGAACAGTTCGTTCAGCTGCCAGTTGGCGACGGCCTTAGCCTGCTCAGCGCCAGCCAGCTCGACGGCCTCATCGAACCAGGTGACGTACTCGCGCTCCGTGGCGATGAGGGAAGCGTCGTACCGTGACAGGCCATAGTCGCCCATCAAGCGCTCGATGACGGCGTCGGGCAGCTCCGGCAAAGACGCCCTCACTTTCCCTACGAGTTCCTCGGCCACGGCTACGGGAGGCAGGTCGGGCTCGGGGAAGTAGCGGTAGTCTTCGGCGTCTTCCTTCGTGCGCAGCAAGACCGACACCCCGCGGTCGTTGCGCCAGGATCTGGTCTCCTGCTCCACGACGCCTCCCGCGGTGATGATGTCGATCTGACGCGCCGCCTCGTATTCGATAGCCCGCATCATATGGGCGACGGAGTTCACGTTCTTTAGCTCACAGCGCGTTCCGTACTCCGCGGCTCCCTCGGGACGCACCGAGATGTTGATGTCGCAGCGGAGTGACCCTTCCTCCATCTTGACGTCGCTGACACCGGTGTACTTCAGGATGGAGCGCAGTTTGTTCAAGAAGAGACCCGCTTCCTCGGCCGAACGGATGTCGGGCTTCGTGACAATCTCGATGAGCGGCACACCGGCCCGGTTGAAGTCGACCAAGGAACTATGGGCCGCTGCCACGTCGTCTCCCGCGTGCAACAGCTTCCCGGCGTCGTTTTCCAAATGGATGCGTTCGATCCGGATGCGCTTGGACGTCCCGTCGGCCTTCGTGATCTCTACATAACCGTCGTAGCACAGGGGCAGATCGAACTGGGTAATCTGATAGCCCGTAGGCAGGTCCGGATAAAAGTAGTTCTTGCGATGGAAGCTCGCCACCCGCTCGATCTGGCAGTTGAGGGCGAGACCTGCCTTGATGATTAACTCCAAAGCCCGTTCGTTAAGCACCGGCAAAGCTCCCGGAAGCGCCAGGCAGACCGGGCAGACGTTCGTGTTCGGCTCGGCACCAAATTCATTCTTGCAGCCGCACCACACTTTGGTCTCCGTTGCCAGTTCAACGTGGACTTCCAGGCCGACGACAGTTTCCCACCCGTTTGTCATGCTACCTGCCTCCTTCCGTGTTCAATGGGGGTTGCACTTTGTGGAACTCCGTCACCTGCTGATAGGCCCACGCGAACTGCAACAAGCGACTGTCCTCAAAGCGCTTGCCGACGAGCTGCAGTCCGACGGGCAGGCCGTGGGCGAAACCACACGGAACGGAAACGGCAGGCAGGCCGGCCAAGTTGACCGGTATGGTGCAAACGTCCGCTGCATACGTGCGGATCGGGTCGTCGTGCCTTTCCCCCAGAGGCCAGGCTACCTCCGGCGAAGTGGGCGTGATGAGGGCGTCGAACTCCTCGAAGACGCGATCGAAGTCCCGTGCCACCAGCGTCCGGATCTGCTGCGCCTTTTTGTAGTACTTGTCGTAGACGTCGGATGAGAGCACGTACGTTCCGATCATGATACGGCGCTTCACTTCGTGCCCGAAACCTTCGGTGCGCGTCTTCACGTACATCTCGGCGACGTCGGCGACGTCCTTCGCCCTATGGCCGTAGCGGACTCCGTCGAAGCGGGCCAAGTTGGCGGACGCCTCGGCCGGCAGGATGACGTAGTACGCCTGCAGACCGTACTTAGAATGGGGTAGCGAGCACTCTTCAACCTCGGCACCCAAGTCCTGCAAAGTGGCCACAGCCTCGTCCAGGCGCGCCTTTACTTCTGCGTCGATGCCTTCGCCGAAGTACTCACGGGGCATTCCGAAACGCACCCCCTTCAGATCCGGCTCCGACGGGAATTCCGGCTGCGGGGCCGGCACGTCCGCGCTCGTCGAATCGAGGGGATCGTACCCGGCGATAATCGAAAAGAGACGGGCCGCGTCATGCACGTCGCGGGCGAATGGTCCGATCTGGTCCAAGGAAGACGCCAGCGCGGCCAGACCGTACCGGCTGACATATCCGTAGGTAGGTTTGAAGCCGACAATCCCGGTAAGGGCAGCCGGCTGGCGAATTGAGCCTCCTGTATCGGAACCGATAGCCAGAGGCACCACGCGGGCAGCTACGGACGCAGCGGACCCGGACGACGAGCCACCGGGAACCCGTGCCGTATCCCATGGATTGCGGGTGGTGCCGAAGGCCGAGTTCTCCCCAGAGGATCCCATGGCGAACTCGTCCATGTTGGTCTTGCCTACGATAATCGCTCCGGCGTCCTTCAACCGGCGCACCACCGTCGCGTCGTAAGGAATGACGTACTCCGCGAGCATCTTGGATCCGCACGTCATGCGCACCCCGTCGACAGCCACATTATCCTTGACGGCGACGGGCACTCCGGCCAGCGGCCCCAGGGGCTCTCCAGCCGCACGCTTTGCATCCAGCTCACGTGCCGTCTCCACGGCGCTGTCTGCCGTAACGGTGAGAAAGGCGTGAAGCCGAGGTTCGACGGCCTCGATCCGTGCGAGGAAGGCCTCGGCAATTTCTACGGCTGATACCTGTCCGCGGACAAACAGACGGTTCAGCTCAGTTGCTGAAAGGTTGTACAGAGCATCGTGCATGGTCAGCCCTCCGTGATCTTGGGTACGCGGAAGCAGCCGGCCTCGACGTCAGGCGCCTGATCCAGCGCCTTCTCCTGCGGCATGGAGGCCCGGGGCTTGTCCTCACGAATGTGTTGGGTCGCGAGCGGATGGTACATGGGGGGAACACCTTCGGTATCCACCTGGCCCATTTCCTCAACCTGTTCGATCAGTTGGTTTAGCTGGTCGGTAAAAAGCCGCTCTTCCTCGGCTGACAGCTCCAGCCGAGCCAGCCGCGCGATCTGCCGGATGTCGTCGACGGTCAGTGCCATATGTATCACCACCTGCAAGGTCTGGGGCTCGGATCGCCCCGTGGGCACAAGGCTTCCTTCTTTGCCGGTGCCCGGGTTGTGTCCTCATTCTGTAGGAATGCCCAGCCATTCTTAGGAATGCCCAGCCGTTGCGTATGAATCCGTGGCGTGTGGCCCCACGGGGGACGAGAAGTCACCATTTTCCATTGTACTACGCTTCGCGAGCGGAGACAAATGCTGCCGGCGGCGC
>JAAYLA010000293.1 GCA_012522135.1 Bacillota bacterium
ACCATCCTGTTTGCCACCCAGATGCTCTCCGTCGACGCGCCCTTGGTAATCGTCGCGATGCTGGCCATGGCCTTCACCTTCGCCAGCGCCGCCCACGACGATCGGGCCAACAGCCACCTGCTCCTCAACAGCTTGCCCGTGACCCGTCGAGAGATCGTCACGGCCAAATACGTGTATCACGTCGCCGCGAGCCTCGGCTTCGTCGGGATGGCCGCGATCGCCAGAGCGCTCCTCGGCATGATTTCGCCCCATGCCGCCCTGTCCCAAACGCTCATCACCATGGCGGTCATCACCTGGTATCTGGCGATCTTCTTCCCAATGTACTACTGGCTCGGCCCCCGCTTTGTTCAGGTCGGCATGATCGTCTTCTTCGTCGCGATCATGGCGATTGCGCCGTGGGCCTACAACGTGGCCGTCAAGCACAACTTCTGGGGGCTGCCTGAACTCATCGCCTCGTTACCTGCGGTTCCCCTCTATCTCCTGGTGGCGACCGCAACGTTCATCCTGCTCCTGCTATCGTGGCGCGTATCGGTGTGGCTGTACAGCAAGAAGAGTTTCTGATCGGCCGGCGGTAGGTACGGGCTGTCTTAGGCTCAGGGCACACGGGCACGAAGGTGCTACGGACTCCACGGCGCAGTCGAGAAACATGCCGCGCACCTGCTAGGGCACAAAGACGGCCTTCGGATACCGCTGGGTCGACAGGGAAACTCCCGCCGCCCCCGTCCAGAGCAAGGAGTTCGCGCCAATGAAAGCGGTTCATTTCGGTGCAGGCAACATCGGCAGAGGAATTGTCGGGCTCGTCTTGTCGCAGACGGGTTTCGAGGTTTGCTTCGTCGACATAAATGGCGCCTTGGTCGATCTACTCAACCAACACAGCCAATATTGCGAGCGCAAAACTCTGCAGGTCCGCTGACGGCGATCGCCTGCGAAAACGGCATCGGCGCCGGCCGACAACGCCACCTCTGGTCGATCCCTTCTACGAATCGGTGGTGGAACGAACGTCCATTGGCAGCGCCGGACAAGAACTCGAAGTCCAGGGGAGTCCTTTTTGTCGACGACCTGCGGCCGTACCTCGAACGCAAGCCGTGTACGGTCAACACGGGCCATTGCGCAGCAGCATGCCTAGGTTACTTGAAGGGTTACCAGACGATTCAAGAGGCCCTTGCCGACTCTGAGCTCAGGCGGCGGGCCTCAAACGTACTGGGCGAGACGAGCGAAGTGCTGATCCGGAAGTTCGGATTCGACAGAGGCCAGCACGAAGATTACATCCGCACTACCATAGAACGCTTCGCCAACACGCGCGTTTCCGATGAAATCACCCACGTCGCTCGCTCACCAGTCCGCGAGCTGACCAAGGGGGAACGGCTTGTCCCGGTTTACATCCGTTGCTCCCGAGCATCCGCTGCACGGTCTCATCGTGAAGCAGTACAAGTTTACGGTACCAAACGGTCGCGGATCGGCATAGCCGGGTCGATACGATCAGTCCCAACTCAATCGACCCCGAACCCCAAGGTGTAGTCGATCATGTCGGGCGTACTACGGAGATTTGAGCTCGCCCCGCTGCTGGACCCGGTCGTCGTCCGCCGCACCGTCGCAGGTCGTTCTCCGAAATATACGCGAAACCTGTGGAGACGTGGAGTCAGCCTGTACGAAAGGCGCCTACACCATACGACGAGTGTCCGTATCCCTGTGTCCTGTGCCTTTCAGGTTCTGCCGTTTCAATCGGTCCAACAGGTAACGGAAGTAGTACCTTCCAGCAGAATCCTTTCGAGCTAGAAGAGTGAGGGTGGCTCTGACGTCTGCTTCCCCACGGTGCGCACGTTCCGCAACTATGCCGTGATAGCGCAGCAAATTCTGTAGGCCCCGGGAAGGGAAGCCCATGTCGTTCCAGGGAATCCCACTCATGGAACAAGCCCAGAACTTACCTTTCGCTTGCGGATATAGCCGTTCGACAAATGGTCGGTCGAAAGCCGCGTTGTGAGCTATGAGAAGCTTCGCCTTCCTCAGTAAGTCTAACACACGGACATCGTCTAGCCGCTTGCCACACACATCGTTGTCACAAATCCCGTGTACAGCCGTTGCCTTCCTTGGGATGGGCTTTCCAGGATCACGTAGACCGCTGTATGCATCGAGGATCGCGACAATTCTCCCTGTATCGGGATCATAGGCAAAAAGCGCGATAGCAAGTTCCACTACGTCATCCCGAGTGACGTCGAGACCGGTTGTCTCTACATCGATCACGGCCGCAACCTCGTACTCCTGAAACCCCGGAGCGGCGCTCTGAAGGGAATGGGAGAACACAATCACTCTCCCCACCTTTGCCGTTAGAATTCCCGTCTGGGTAATCATCTCATCATGACTACTCGAAAGCCCATCGGACATTCGATACCTACATTTGCTCATGTGTTCCGTTCTGCGTAGCAAAGCCGTTCTCCTACCCGACAGCAGCCGATCATATCTGACGATCGTGACGTCCTCAAGCAGACGTTTCAAGCAGGTAACGCGGAATGGAACGACGAATGGACCTTCAATAGATCGGTTTGTCCTGCATAAAGTCCACAATATGGCGTCGGCGTGGTGCGGTGTTATGAATGAGTCATAGGATTAGTCCACTGCAATGGTCAGCGTATTGATGGGTAAACGTTCCATTGTAGCTGATCTGATTTCTTTGTCAAGAGTCTCCCCCGCACGCGCGGGGATGGACCTTTACGTTATAGGGGAATCAGGCCTTCTAGCTGGTCTCCCCCGCACGCGCGGGGATGGACCTCATTCGGCAGGCTACGGCGCAAGTTAAGAGCGGTCTCCCCCGCACGCGCGGGGATGGACCTCCGTATCCCTGAATATAACCGGAATCAGCTACGTCTCCCCCGCACGCGCGGGGATGGAC
>JAAYLA010000294.1 GCA_012522135.1 Bacillota bacterium
CTCCAAGTGGCCAAGGTGATTTACCCGCATGGTACCAGGCAGTCTCAAAGGCCCATCCTCCCGCATCGATCGTCCTCTCATATTATCACGCTGGAGGAAAGGCGGTCAATTGCGAGCCGAGAGCTGCTTAGGGCTGCGGATCCTTGATTACATGCCGTGCTTTGCGGCCTCGTACGGACGGAACGGGGTGACGGAACAGGAGACTGAAAAGGGCGCGGGAATCCAACGGTATTAGGGGCCAAAGGTACGGAACGCCTTGCGACTTAAGCAAAGAAAGGTAGGTGAAAATTGCCAGTAATCCGACCGCAAGGCCCGGCAGAGCCCATACGGCGGCCAAGATGAGGAGAATGTAACGGCCGAGGCGCACCGCAAGGCCGAACTCGATGCTGGGAGTAGCAAAGTAGCCCAACACCGCGAGGGACGTGAAAAGGATCGTCTCCGGTACGAACAGCCCGACTTCGATCGCCAGTTCCCCGAGGAGTATAGCGCCTACAATACCGAGGGACGTGGCCAGGGCGTTGGGCGTGTGGATCAACGCCATACGGATCAGATCGACGCCGAATTCCAGGAGCAAGAATTGGAGCCAGAGGGGCAGCAAATAGCTCTCTTGAGGGCCGAGCCAGGACAGCCATTCCGGAAGGTGGGATTTGGATCGAACAAGGGCGAGCCACGTGGGCGTGAGAAGGAGCGCGACCAGCATACCCAAAATCCGCACGCCTCGCAGATAGGAACCCGCCGTAGGCGTTTGGAAAAACTCTTCGGCGTGCTGGGTGAAGTGCCATAGCGTGGCAGGCAAAATCATCACCATCGGGGTCGTGTCGACGATGACGAGGACGTGACCTTCCAGTAAGTGGGCTACGGCGACGTCGGGCCGTTCCGTGAAGCGCACGGTAGGGACCGGGCTGGCAGGAGCATCCGATATGTATTCCTCCAGAGATTTGGCGCCCAAGGGCAGGGCGTCGTCGCCGGCCGACAGTACTTTGCGCTGCACGCGGTCTAGCAGATCCGGGTCGACAACGCCTTCGATGTAGGCGATGACGACGTCTGTCTTGGTGCGGGTGCCCACCGTGTGCATACGGAACCGCAGGTTGGGGTCGCGAAGGCGCCTGCGTATCAGCGCGGTGTTAAAAACTAGGGTCTCTACGAATCCTTCCCGGCTGCCGCGCGTGACCCGTTCCAAGTCGGGCTCTTCAATGCTCCGAACCGGGTACTCACGCAGATCGAGGATGATGGCCGAGCGCTCCCCGTCGATCAGGAGGATCATCGGGCCAGCCAGCACCTGATCGATCGCTTCATTCAACGTTTCGACGACCGAAACTTCCATAAACGGAATCACGTGTCCGAGGAGCTTCTCGACGGCGTTGGGACGAACTGCCTCGGTTGACGCGGACTGGAGGGAGCGGATGACGGAAGTCGCCACGACGTCCTTGACCATGCCGTCCAGGAATATCAAGGCAGCCCTCTTGCCCCCGACGACTATCTGCCGGACGATTACGTCGAAGGAGATACCTTCCCCGAGGCGCTCCCGCATGACCTCCAAGTTGTCCTCCAGACGTTTCGACAGCCCCACCTGCACCCTCCGTTCGCGTAAAGAAGACCCAGACCGGCCGGGTCTGGGTCCCCA
>JAAYLA010000040.1 GCA_012522135.1 Bacillota bacterium
TGAATCGTCCCGTTTAGCTGGAATACGGTCATGTACACGCCCGGTTCCACTTCGAGCATCGTATTGGGCGCCACGGGACCGGCGAGCCCAGTTCGTTCAAAGGCCGACCAGGTGCGCCCGCCGTCGAGGGATATGGAATGGGAAATGTAATTTTCGCCCCGGCCCGGCAGGTTCTCTTCGTTGGGCCGGGCCATGTTCTGGTACACGATCAGCCGTTCCGTGCCGTCGCGATCGACCAAGCGGAAGATCGTGGGCACGTTCGCCGTCTGGGCCCAGCTCGGGTGCACGGGCAAGCGCTCGGTCCAAGTCTGGCCCCCGTCGTCGCTCCGCCTGAGTACCGTCGCCCCGCCGTGGCCCAGAGGATACACGACAAAAATCGTCTGGCCGTCGGGCATCAAGACCGTGTCGGGGTGGCCGAGGTACGTTCCCGGGATGTCGTCGATTACCACCTGCCGCCACGTGTCCCGGGATATGTCGACTTGCGGAATGCCGCCCATCGTGCCCGTATCCCACTGCGGAAGAAAGTGCTCTTCACGTCCCGCCATCACTTCTACCCCCTGTTCGTCCCCCGTCTCCACGTGGAAGACAAGCTCCAGCGCCCGGTCACGGAACTCCGCAATGCCGAAGCGGAAGGGCACCGTAACCGGCTCCTCGGGCACGTCGACGGCTGTGTCCAGAATGAACCTCCTCTGCTCGGCCTCCATCCACTGCCCGCCGGCCCACTGGGCGATGTCCGCATAGAGCCGCAATCGCAAGTTCCGGATCAGACCGTCGCTCTGTAGCACCAGGGCCCCTTCCGCGGCGTCGCCGCGCCGTGCAAGGGAAACTACCGCCACGCGCACGACACCCGCCGACACCTCGACCGGGCGCAGCGTGCCGATTGGCCACAGCCGGTCGCCCTCCCCGTACTCGATCCCCACTTGCCACTGCCCCGCCGGAACGTCATCTAAAGCGACGGGCATGCGGACGGTGCCGCTTCCGGAAAAGGCCGGGACCCACTCAACCTTCTCCCCGTCCTTCATGCCGACGAGCCGGTACCCGCCGGGCATCGGGACCTCGGGCAGCGTCACTTCGAGCCAGGCGGCCCGCTGTTTGCTGAGCTTCACCGTGGGGAGCGCAGACCCGTCCGCAGCTTCCTCGAGCAGCCGCCACGTGACCGCGACCGGAAGAAACGCCTCGTAGACGGCGGTTTGCAAGACCCCCGCGCCGGCGACCGGATGCACGGACTCCCGTACCGGCGCGACCGTAGTTTCACGCGCATAGAGCACGGCACCCAATTCCGCCTCGGCCAGTGCGAGGGACAAAGCACCGGTCGCCGGGTTGAAGGCCAGGCGGAGATCGTACACGCGGCCGCTTTGGGGGTTGATGCGCTCAAGCCGGATGAGCTCGCCCTCCGGGTCCCGCAAGAACAAGCTCCACGTGACGAAACCGAAGGCCGATCGCTCCTTGCGCCACTCGAGCCCGAGCGGCGTCGGCGCGCCGTCGTCGGATCCCGTGAGGCTGATCAGTTCGAGCACGTCGCGGTCGGAAAGCAGCTCGTCCGTGAATGCAAACCGCGCCTGCACCGTGAAGGGAGCCGGGTCGCCGGCAAGGGCGTGGACTCCGGACACGAGGAACGGCATGACCAACACGCAAAGAAACAGAAGACCAACCCGAAAATAGTCGCTCCGCAGCATAGGGACCTCCCTGGGCCGGGGTGAAGGGAGGCGGGAGGCGTGGGCCCGGTATGCCTGGTGACCGCGACCCGTTTCGGCCTCCTCCCGCCTCAACGACAGTCCTTCCCAAGCGATCGCTTGTCTTTCTACTGCGACTGCCTGAACTCAGCCAGACGGGCGCTGACCACCTCGTGCAGCTCCTGCATGGCGATAGAGGCAGGCACTTCTCCTCGGATGACCCGGTTCCAGGCCTGGGTGAACGGGTTCGAGAAGACATCGTTCGGCAAACCGGCAGGCAAACGCTCCGGCCGCAGGTTGACGATCTGGTCGGCGAAGGCCTCCCACGGTTGCGTCCGGAACTTCTCATTTTGCAGGCCTTCGAACAAGAACGGAATGCCGCCACGGGTCTCGGCGAACTCAAGGCCTCGCTCGTAGGTGATGTAGCGCACGAATTTCCAGGCGGCCTCGGAATGCTTGGTGGAATTCACGATCGCGATGGCGCTGGCCGAAGCTCCCGAGAAGCGCCCTCCTTCCTTGCCGACGCCGACCGGTCCCGGCAGCGTGATGAAATCGGTCATGCCCTGGCGCTCGAGGTTGGCGATGAACGTCGAGCGCTCCATCACCATCGCGTAGCGGTTCTGAATGAAGGGATTTTGGACGCCGCCGCTGTGGTCGGGCGGAGCCACGCCGTGGACGTGAATCATGTCGGCGGCGAACTGTAACGCTTCGATTGTATTGGGATGGGTGACGAGCGACTCCGAGTAGTCAAGGGCTACCAGCTTGCCGTCGTTGAGCCAGACCCAGTGCCACTTGTCGCCGCCCAAGTTGTGGTTGGCGTTGAACCCCCACTGTGTGACTTCGTCGCCCGTACGCAGCGTGAGTTTTTTCGCCCAATCGAGAAGGTCGTTCCAGTCGCGAATCGGGCGGTGTTGGTTGACGTCGAGCCCCACTTGGGAAGCGAGGGCGGTATTCACGAAGAGCCCGCGTTCGTTGCCCTCGACGGCCATCTGGTAAACCTTCCCGTCTACGGTGCTGAAACTCCACATGTCCGGGATGAAAGCCTCCCGCGGAACACCGTTCGGCCCGTCGATGAACTCATCGAGCGGAAGCAGGATGCCGTTCGGCCCTCCGAGGAGCGCCGCCATGTCGGCTACGTTGAATGTGACGTCGGGAGCCGCGCCGCCCGCGTACGCTACGATGAGCTTGTCGATCCCCGTCTCACCCGCAAGCACGACGCGCACTTCGTCCTGGCTCGCGTTGAAATCTTCAATGAGCTCGGCCAGTTTGTCTCCGGTCACCGAGCCGGGCGTCCATCCCCAAAGCTCGATGGTCACGGGTTCAGCACTCACGACGGCGGCCGCTGCAAACCAAAGCATTACGATCAAGAGCACGGTGCCCTTGTGCCGGCGCATCAGTTACCTACCTCCTTCAGTATCGGATCGCATCTGCAGTACGTTCAACCCGCCAGCCAAGCAAAAGGTCGGAATCCTCTCCCGCAGCCACCACCTCCTCACACGACCTCAACCGGCCTTGCCTACTTGAACTCGAAGCGCCGGACCGCCTCGAGTCCCGACAGAAACTCGGACTCTTTCACGGCGGCAGCGACGGCGTCGGGATCCAGGATGGACAGCAGCTCGGCGTGGAGCGCATCCATCACGTCCCGATACCGCAGATCGGCGCTCAAGTCGCTCACTTCGTCCGGGTCGTCCGCCAAATTGAAAAGCTGCGGCGGGTATCCCGGGTAATAGTTGTACTTGTAGCGTCCCTTGCGGATCATGTAAGCGCTTGACACGATCCCGTGGGCGTGGTACTCGGCGAACACCGTGCGCTCCGGATCTTCCACCGCGGTCCCGAGGACGAGCGGCACGAGGCTTTCTCCCCGGCAGCTGTCAGGTGTTCGCGTTTCGGCGATTTCATACAGCGTCGGCGCGAGGTCGACCAAACTGACCGGTTGGGAAATGCGTCGCTCCGCCGGTCCACCTGGGTAGCGCACCACGAGTGGAACGCGCACGGACGGTTCGTAGAAACAAAACTTTTGCCAGAGGCCGTGCTCGCCCGCCATTTCGCCGTGGTCGCTCGTGTAGATTACGACCGTGTTTTCCCGCAGCACAGGGTTCTCGTCCAGGGCAGCCAGCATGCGCCCGATGTTGCGGTCCGTGTAGGTGATCAGCCCGTAATACGCGGCGAGGGCGGTGCGGGTCTGCTCTTCGGAAAGGCCGTCTTCTTGCCGCAGCCAACGCCGGATCTGGTGAATGACCGGGTGCTCGGGCCGGCCGGGTTCGTAGTCAACCTTCGGCCAGGCGATGTTGTCGGGATAGTACATGTAGAACAGGTCGTCGGGAGCGTACAGCGGGAAGTGAGGCGCGAGCAGGCCGGCGACGAAGAGCCAGGGGCGCTCGGACGGGCGCCTCGCCTGGTGTTCGAGGAAACGCACTGTGAGGTCCGTCACGGCTGCATCATAGCCGACGGGAAAGTACGTCTCGCCGGGTCCGGCGTCGGTGACGTGCGAGTTGCTGCGCCTGCGGGTCTCCTCGGTGCGCACCCTGGGTTTGCGGTTCCAATGGACGTCCCCCACCCACTGTTCCGGTTCGCCGAGGAGCCTGCGGCCAAATCCGTGCATTTGGTTCCACTCGCCGACGAAGTGCATTTTCCCGCACAAGACCGTATCGTAACCAGCCGCCTCCAAGTAGTTGGCAAAGGTCGGAATGTCCGAACGCAAAGGCGTATGGTGCGAGAAAACTCCGATCTCGTGGACGTACCGCCCCGTCATCATGGAGGCCCGGGAGCAGACGCACGTCGGGCTGTTGCAATACGCCTGCTCAAACACGACACCTTGGGACGCAAGGCGGTCTAGGTGCGGCGTCCGGACGATGGGATGGCCGTAGCACCCCGACAGGAGCGGGTTGTGTTCATCCGATACGATAAGGAGAATATTCGGCCGTGTGTCGGGCACTACGACTCCCCCTTTCCGGCCTTGACCCAGTTCAAAGTGAAGCGGGCCAGGCGGATGCCCCGCGGGTGCACGGGTTTTTCGCTGGCTGCACCGTGTTCGAACAAGCAGTAGATGTATTCTCCGGCCGCTGCGACGTCCGAGTAGCCGGCCTGCTCGGGTTCGATCGGACGGGCAACAGGCCACGTCTTGCTGTCGTCGTAGCTGAGGCGGACCGTCAAGTTGGTGCGGGGCCGCGCCGGGCTGTTCTTGCGGGGTTTTTCGCCGGGCCTGCCCGCCGGGTTCGTGAAAACGAGGACGCTCTCGACGCTCCCCGGGACCTTAGCCCGCACCAGGCCCGCAGCGCAGATCGGCTCGTAGAGGGCGTCATGGAACGTAACCGGGCTCCAGTGCGAAGCGCCGTCGGGCGACACAGCAACGGCCCGCCGGTACCGGAGAGATTCATTTCGGATGTTGAGCAGGACGCTGCCGTCCCCGAGCTCGACCGCCACCGTTTCGCTGGGGTTCGGCACATCGGGAGAATGGTCGACGACGATCTCGCCGGGAAGCCACGTTGCGCCGCCGTCGTCGCTGTAGATCGTGGCCACGCACGAGGGCCGGTGGGCTTTGCCTTCACCCCGGGCCATCCAGAAGGGGACGATCAGCCTGCCGCCACGCAGTACGATGCCGTGACCGGGACCCGGCGCGATAACGGTCCATGGATACTGCGCTCGGTACGCCTCGAAGGTAGCCGTTATGTCCACGGGCGGTGCGAACGTCTCGCCGCCGTCGACCGTGTACGTGTAATAGCAGCGGTTATAGTCGGTTTGGTAGAGCAGGTGGATCCGGCCACGCTGCGGATCGTAGATGGGCACGGGGTTGTCTACGACGCGCCCGGCATGCTCCGCCACGACTTGCGCCGGGGTCCAAGTCATCCCCTCATCGACGCTGCGCCGCAACAGGATTTTGCTTTCGGACCAATCGGAAACCTGGGTGCGTCCGACGGCAAAAGCGAGCACAAGCCCCGCCTCGGTCGCAACCACCGCCGGTATGCGCACCGAGGTGAAGCCGTCCTTCTCGTTGTCAAACAGATCGATGGTCATGAATTCGCCGTCCCCATCGAGCCGGGCAAGGGCCGGTCGCTCGAGCATGGGCGGATCCTCCTCTCCTCCGTTCGGCGCGACGCGCACTGCAGGAGCGCATGTCGAACCGGAGCCAACGGAAGGTGTGACCTGTCTCCGCGGCCTCATTAACATACTACATATTATGTTTACTCCCGTTCTTACCCAATCCCTGCTGTCGATGAACTTTTTTCTCAGGGGCAGGCGACGCATTTCTATTACTGCGTTTGGGATCACTAGCGACCTCAGGTTGCGCCCAGGAAGGAAGACATTGAAGGTGGGTCCACGAAGGTAAATGTAACATCTCCTTGGCTGAGTTGAGGTGACGATGAGGATCTGGAGTGGTTGCGGGCCAAGCCGACAGATCCAGCCCGGCAATACGTCAGTCGTGGGATCGCGCCTCACAATCTGCGTTTTTCGTCCACCCACTCCTTGTACTCCCTATACAGTCTCGCCGACGACGGATGTCCCGCAAACACCGGGCTGTGCGGCGGGTTCATCATGCCTAGATACTGATAGCACAAGAGCTTTTCCACGTGGGGCGCCATAGCCTCCAGCTGCCTTCGCACCCGCTCGAAGGGCGCCGGCAGCAGCGGACTCCTATACGTCTCCCCCTCGAACGTGAAAACCTCGACGTCAGCCCACAGGGGCACCCCCGCCTTTTCGTGCACCGCCTTTAGCCGAGCGAAAATTTCGTCCAACTCCTCCACCCGGGTCTTCCGCACACCCACTTCGCACTGGTACGCCACGTGGTCGACGTCGAGGGCCCGCAGCTGCTCCACAAAGCGGCCGTCGGGTATGACTGTCCGCGTGCCGTACGGAGCGATCAAGATGGGCTTCAGAGGGTCGGCAGTGCGGCAGTGCCGGCACAGTTCGGCGGCATAGTCCATAAACGCCTCGGAGAAATGACCCTGGATCCCCGCTTCGACGGGCAAGTACCAGCCGTGGAAGGACGGATGGTGGCCGTACCGTTCGACCAGCTCTTCGGGGATGACGGCCCGCAGACGCTTGTCCTCGGCATCGCCGACGTGGTCGCCGGTACTGTGCGCGAAGTAGCCTACTCCGACGAACACCTTCATACCGTGCCGATCGGCCGCCGCGAGCAGAGCTGCGACCGGATCTTCGCAAATGAGGTCCCAGCGGCGGTCGAAGTGGCGGGACGGGTAAAACGACGCTCCCCGCAGCGCAACCGACAGGAGCACCAGGGTGTCCATGCCGAGCTCGGCCATCTCCGCCACTTTCGTGTCCCAGTCTTGGGCGGTGAAGCGGCGCGTCGTGTCGTTCCAGTAGTCCCCTTCCCGGAAATTGGGATGGTGAAAATCGAGCCAAGATCCCGTGATGATAGGTCGCACTGGCGGCATCGCCGGTCCTCCTCTATCCCGCGTAGCGGGCAAAGCCGCTCGCGTTCTCAGTGCCCTTGATATTCCAGACGAAAGGCTGACGACCTGCAGGGGCCCGCACACCAGCTCCAGCCTCGATCCGCTTTGTCCAGAATAATATGGGATTTGTCCAGAGGGAGCGCA
>JAAYLA010000295.1 GCA_012522135.1 Bacillota bacterium
CCGCCGAGATGGGCGTGCTGTTGTCGATGACGGAGTGGCTCGAGCGGGATGGAATCGGAATGGACATCTGGTTCCCGGCGGAGATCGAGTCGGCCCGTTGGGAAGGCGATATCTACGGGCTGCCGATGCGCACGGGCGGCGATGCCAACAGCCTCATGTTCTATAACATCGACATGCTGGATCAGGCGGGAATCGGCGAAGTGCCTACGACATGGGACGAGCTGCATGCGATCTCGCGCCGGCTGGTTCGCTATGACGGAGATCAACTGTTGCAAGCTTCGATCTCTCCCCACGGCGGCGATCTGAAGTCCCCGGCTTGGCTCGCGGCGGGCGGCGGCCTGCTGTATTCGGCCGACGGCAAGCAGGTGCTGTTTGAAGGGCCCGAGGGGTTGGCCACGGCAACTTGGCTGTACGATCATTTCACCACCATGTACCGGGGCGGCCTGGCCGAACTTGACGGAACCTTCGGTACCTCGCAGGCGAAGCGTCGCAGTGCATTCATCAACGGTCAGCTAGCTTTCAACTTCGAAGGATCGTGGAACTTCAGCATTATCAAGAACGAGGCGCCCGACCTGAACTACGGCGTCGCGTTGCGTCCGGTGCGGGAGGAAGGCGATCCACCCGGGATCCACGCCGGTACGTTCCATTATGCGGTGCCGCAGGGCGTGAAAGATCCCGAGCTGGCCTGGGAGCTTGTGAAGTGGCTGACGTTGAACGAAGAGACGGCCGGCTACTTCATGTTCGAACAGGATCGCCCGTCGCCGGTTATCGCATTCAGCCGCAATCCCGCGTACTGGGACGAGAACCCGTACTGGTCGGTCGTCATCGAGGCACTGACCCGGGTGGAGCCCTTGGCTATGTATCCGTTCACGTATGATGTAGCCGTCATCTTCGGCGACGCGCTGCGCGATTCGATGAGCGGTGACAAGGCCCCGCAGGCGGCTTTGGCGGATGCGGCTGTCCGGGCGCAGGCATTGATCGACGAATACTGGGCAGGCAAGCAGTAACGGATCGAGGCAACGCCGGGGGGCGGCACGGTCCGTCCCCCGAGCTTTAGTACGTGCTTGGAGGCTTGGGGTATGACCTATATTCGTGAAGCCGAGCGTCACGTTCCGGTGAAGGGAACCTACGACCTCATCGTCTGCGGCGGCGGACCGGCGGGTGTGACGGCAGCGATTACGGCCGGACGCCTTGGCTTGCGGACATTGCTCATCGAGGGACAAGGGTGTTTGGGAGGAACGTGGACGGCGGGGCTCTTGTGCATCGTCCTCGATACTGCGGGCAAGGCCGGATTTATGGAGGAGCTCCAGGACCGGCTGAAGGCGATGGGAGGCTGGATGCACTCGCACAACCCGCACCGCCGCTACCGGTTCGTGTATGACCCCGAGATCATGAAGGTGCTGCTGGACGAGCTGTGCATGGAAGCGGGCGTCGACGTGCGGCTGCATTCCCGGGTCGTTTCGGTTGTGCGCGAAGGCGATGCGATCAAGGGCGTCATCACCGAAAGCTTCGGCGGGCGCGAGGCGTTCCTTGGCCGGCTATTCGTCGACGGCACCGGCAACGGCGACTTGGCCGCGTGCGCAGGCTGCGGCTTCGACCACGGACACCCGCAGACCGGTCAGGTGCAACCGGCTTCCATGGCGGCTATCATTGCAGGCGTTCCCGATGACGTCCCCTTTATGCCGTATTCCGCCGACAAAGATGCCCTGCGGGTGCTGCTGCAGGAGTACGGAGTGGACCCCACCTACCAAAAGCCGTTCCTTTTCAAACTGCCGATCGCCGATATGTGGTGCCTCATGATGAACCACGAATACAACGTGAAGTGCGACTCGACGGAGGACGTATCGCTAGCCACCATGCGCTCCCGGGGAGAAGTGTTCCGGGCAGTGCAGGCGCTGCGCAAGGCCCAGGGTTGGGAGAACGTGCACCTTCTGACCACGTCGTCCCACCTGGGCTTGAGGGAAGGGCGGCGGGTGCACGGGCGCTACACGGTGACGGCGGACGACTTGGCCAACGGGCGCAAATTCCCCGACGGCGTGTGCACCGTGCGTTTTCCCGTCGACATCCACACCCTGGAGCTGCAAGCAGGCGTCGCGGCCACCGATGAAGGCATCGCGGTCAAGCCCTATCACATCCCGTACCGCTCACTCTTGGCTCGGGACGTGCGGAACTTGGGACTGACGGGACGGTGCGTCAGCGGAGATTTCTTCGCCCATGCATCGTATCGGGTGACCGCCAATTCCGTCGCTATGGGTGAAGCGATCGCGAGCGGCGCAAGTCTGGCGCAAGGCGACGCCTTTGCCGAGGATGCCGGTGCCGCGGTCGGTCAGGAGATGGCGAAGCGCGGGTACGAGGTGTAGGGGGAGCTTCTGCGATGCAAGCTCCCCCGTTGCGGCGTGGCTATCTGGTGTGCGGGTTTACGGTGACGTCGTCGTAGCGCACGTCGCCTTCCGTGTGCATGAGGCCGAAGGCGCCGTGGCGTAAGTCCGGATCCACGGCGGTCAGCATTAATTCGCCGTTGACGTACAGCTTCAGGCTCGATCCTTGAACCTCGGCTCGGAACGTGTGCCATTCGCCGGTGGGCAGTGCGGCGGTTGGTTTCACGGCCAGACGGGTGAAGCGTCCGTTGGCGGCTTCGTGATGCGGTATTCCCGGGCCGACGCGTTGTAGTTCAGAATGTAGTAGTTGTATGGATCTTGAAAGCGCACAAGGAAGCCCACCGAATCGTTGCCCCGGCCGGCCCAGCGTGCGATCTTGATCCGGGCCTCGGCCACGTAATCGGTCCACGAGTCATCGCCCACGGTGGTGCGGGCCAGCGCATCGGTGACGGGCGAGCCGTAGACTTGGGTGCCGTCGGCCAGGGTGGTCCAGCTGCCGTCCACCACGTTCCACAGCGCCGCCGGCCACTTCCCACCATCCCGCCTCCGCGTCGGCAACGGCCACATGGAGCGTCCTTGCGCCGTCGAGGGTGAAGTACAGGTCCTTCTTCGTTCGCTCGCCGCCTTTGCCGAACAGCACCACCCGGTCCGCGACTGCCACGCCTTCCAAGAGGTCGAAGACGAGGTGCGTAACGGGGAGTGGAGCCGTACGGGTATCCATCACTGGCATAACTTTTAGGAATGAGTCGGAAAGGGCAGGTTCCGAAGGCGACACTTCGATCCGTCAAGCACCCGTCTCGCTCGATGACGTGACGCGGGTCGTCTCGGTCCTTCCCGCGAGACGTAGATCCTCCCACGTCTGAATCTCGGGCTCGACTCCACCCTCGATCCACAGGTTTTTGTTATAGAAGATGACACCCGTCATGATACCGGCCGGCAGGAAGTAGAAATGATCGTCGTCTTCGTTGATCAGGTAGGCTTCATCGAAGGCGATGTAATCACAGCGCATCTCGTCAATGGGGAACAGGTCTTCCGGGAAAGGCTCCAGCAGCGGCACGAACTGACTGGTGTATTTGTTGTGGAAGTGCAGAATGTCCGGCGCGACACCGGCGAGTTTGTCGGGATATTGGGCGAGGGCGACTACCTGGAACTCGAATTTAATGTGCGGATTGAGCCGTGAGTACTCCTCGGCGTAGGGGCGCAGCTGGTCGTTGCGAAAGCCCTGCCAGTCCCAAACAACCAGCGTGATCTCTTCCTGCGCGTACAGCGGAATGGACACGAACAGAAACATCAACAGCGTTGCCAGGAACCTGCGCGCCATGCTCGTTTCCTCCTTATGGATGGGCTCATTGTGTCGTCGCTCCACGGGATATAGCGACGGACTATTCATGTCGACGAGGTGATGGTGACGTATGCGTTCGGTCGAACACCTCCTTCGGCGAGGGATGGCCACCCGGGGTTGCCTGCCAGCGCGCTTCACGAACTAGATCGGTGATGGTCTGGAGCAACACCATGTGTGACGCTCGCAGCAGCAGATCGTAGTTTTGCAGGCGCGACTCTCTAATGTTGGTGGCGAGAACGAGTTGCGC
>JAAYLA010000397.1 GCA_012522135.1 Bacillota bacterium
CCGGTTCCCCGTGATGGTAGCCGGTGCGGGGCCGCCGTCAAGGGTAGGCTTCGTCCGTCGCCCCTTGACGGCGTGCCTCCGCACCGGCTGCTTGACGCCTAGTCCGGCGAGGACGCTCCGTTGCTCCCTCCAGCCGACTGGTCTCAGACAGCTTGCGGGGTGGTCAGCGCCCGAAGGACCTTCACCCACGGACGACTCGCATGCGGTCCAGCCAAAGCTGGAACGTTCTTCTGCAGCCATTCGCCCGTGCAGCTCTCGCGGGCCGCCTTCGCTACCCGGTGCCACGTCCTCGTCGGGACCCGGGCCGGTCCCGACAGTTGCCGGTCCAGCCACTCCTGCAATTCGCCGTTGGCTCGCAGGGCCCTCAAACGCGCCATCGCGTCGGCTCCCGCGATGGTCCAGCACATGGTTCGCTTTTTCATCCGGGCCGCCAGCACCCGGTTCACGCACGCTTCCATGGCGCCAAGGCCGTTGAGAGCCTTGTTGGCCGGCAACTGGTTTCTCAGTGCGTCTCGATAATCCCGCAGCTGCTCTCGCCGCTGTGAAAGAAACTTCCACAGCGCTTGGCGCCGTGCACGCGTCTTGGCCGGCAAGCCTTCCCGGGCTAAGCCCGCTTCCATCGTGTCCAGCACCACATCCACGCGTCCGGCCCGCAAGTGCGCGATGAACTTCGCGGCTTCCTCGTCCGGATACGCCCGCCGGATGTCTCGGTACACATGAAATCGGTCCAGCTGACGATGCCCTCGCCCGCCGGCAACCTCCAGCCCGGCGTCGATCCACGACGCACCGTCGCCGTTGACGACAAGAACGCCTTCCCACACCGGGTGACGATGGCCATGGGCCACCAACGCTTCCTGCCAGTAACGCTCGCCGTCCCTTACCACGCCTGCATGGACATGCCGTTCGGTCAATCGCCACTCCTTGCTGCCGGAGTAGCGAGGCTCCCAGCCCGAGTGTGTGATGCTCGCTTTGATCCCGATCCGGTCCACCTTTTCCCGCTGGGCTTTGACAAACAGCTCGTCCGCTTCGCTGAATACCACCCGGTCCCGGCCTCGCGCCCATGGCTGTTGCTCGCCTGCTTCGAACACCGCCTCCCGGCGCTGTTCTTGCTCCTGACACCGCAACTGGCCGAGTTTACGCGTCCAGCGGTGAATCGTGGCGTGGCTCACCACCGAGGGCAGGCCCAGCTCTTTCCGGTGTGTCGCTGCTTCCCGGAAGGGTTGGTCCGTTGCTTGCATCACCAGCTCCGCCGCCAGCCCCGGACTAACTCGTTGGCGCTTGTTCAGGCTCAACGCCTCATCCAGAAGGTACCGATAACGTCCTGCCCTGTCCCGATAGCGCCTCCGCCGGTAGGTGACCGGCCCAACCAGCGTGTCCAGCGTTCGTGGCTGGAGGTCCTTCAGCGTCAGCCCACGGGGCCGTTGACCCGCCAGCTCTTTGTCCAGCCGCTCCAGCAATTCCCGCAAGGCCGCCTGCAAGAACTCGGCGCCCTTTTGGCGCACGTGTTCCTCCAGAGCCTTGAAGCTCCGACAATCAGAAGGTACAGTAAAGATAGCGCTGAGCTTCTGCACAAGCTCGGCGTACATGGGAGACCTCACATCCTTTCTCGCTGTGGTGGTTTGTGTGAGGTCTCCCTTTTTTCGCGTCAAGTGGCTAATCCTGCCTGGACAGCCAGTTACCCCCAGAAAACGTTACTCTATCCGGCGGCGCCTTCGGGCTGAAAGGCTGAAGGGGCAGGAAAGCCGAAAGACCGGTGAGCCGGACGGCCACAGACCTACGAAGCGATGCGCCCAGGGCGGCGAAGGACGGCTACCGTGGCGAGCCTCA
>JAAYLA010000296.1 GCA_012522135.1 Bacillota bacterium
AGGCCGGGCGGAGAGACGCTGAAAGACTTGATCGAGCGAATTCACGGGGCCGGCCGGCTCGTGATGGCGGACATTTCGACGTTGGAGGAGGGCGTCCGTGCCGCCGAGCTGGGGGCGGACCTGGTGGGCACGACCCTTTCCGGCTACACACCCTACTCACCGCAGCAGGAAGGACCCGACTTGGCACTGGTCGAGGCGCTGGCCCGGAAAATCGCCGTGCCGGTGATCGCGGAGGGACGCTACTGGACGCCCGAGGACGTGAACGCGGCCTTGGAGCGGGGCGCCTTCGCGGTCGTGGTGGGGACCGCCATCACGAATCCGTGGAAGATTACCGAACGGTTCGTCGGCAAACTGGTCCGAAAGGGGCGTTAAGGTGGCACGTTTCGCCGTAGGAGTTGACGGAGGACAAAGCAGCACCTTGGCTGTCGTGGTCGATGCCGCAGGACGGGTGCTGGGAGCGGGGAAGGCGGGCCCGTCCAACCACATTACCGAGCCGGGGGGGCCGGAACGTTGCCGGCGTGCGGTGGCCGATTCCGTCGCAGCTGCGGTGAAAGCGGCCGGGCTCACGCTGGGCGACGTGGCCTACGTTCTGTGCGGCATGACGGGGGCGTTCCCCGCGACCCGTGAGGCCGTGGCCCGGGCCCTTCCCGACACGTCCCACCACATGGTGCACGATTCCGTAACGGCTTTCCACGGCGCCACGGGCGGCCGTGCGGGGGCGATCGTGATAGGGGGCACGGGCTCGGTCGGTTACGGCGAGGACGGCGCGGGCAACAGCCTGCGCCTCGGTGGCTGGGGCTACTTGATGGGCGATGAAGGAAGCGCCTATTGGATCGCGCTGCAGGCCGTCCGAGGCATCGCCGCGGCATACGACGGACGGGCTCCCAAGACCGCGCTGCTCCGCCTGTTGCCGGAGGCGGTCGGGGCGGAGGACATACGCGCCTTCCATACATGGCTGTACGGCCAGGAGAGCCGGTCGCACGTGGCGGCGTTGTCCAAGGCCGTAGACGAGGCGGCGGAGGCGGGCGATGCGATGGCCTTGTCGATCCTGGCCGCCGCGGGCCGTGAACTGGGCGATTTGGCCGTGGCCGTGCTGGAGCGCTTAGGCATGGGAACCGGGACGCCCAGAGTGAGCTACGTTGGCGGGGTATTCCGCTCGCGGACGGTGCTGAGCAGCTTCGAGGCGTACGTGAAGGAGCGGAATCCAAAGGCGGACGTCGCGCCTCCCCTGCTTCCGCCCATAGGAGGCGCGGCCCTCCTGGCCCTGCGTAAACTAACGGGCGCCGTCGGCGACGAGCACATCGACCGCCTGCGGACGGGGCTGGCCGCAGGCGGCATCGAGGGCTGACGCAGCGCAAAGGGCCGGACTTGCGTCCGCAGCGGCGCGCCCGAGACCGGCAGGCGAAAAAGCAAGACCCGCAATCCAGGCTGGCCCCGGATTGCGGGTCTTTTGCCGTTGGTGCCGAAGGAGGGAGTCGAACCCTCACGGGCGTAAAGCCCACTGCGCCCTGAACGCAGCGCGTCTGCCAGTTCCGCCACTTCGGCGTGGAGCACATAGGGTGCGGCGTTGACAAACACAATACTAACACCGGACCACGAGCATGTCAAGGGGATCGGGGCGTGCGCCCAGCACATTGTCCGAAAGTCCATCGCCTCCGGCTCGCCTGGACGAAGAACCGCCACTCCTGTGGAAGGGCGGGCACGGCGCGGTTCTTTGCCGTCGAAGCCATGGGAAGACGGGGCGAACACATCCCTTCTGCGATCCGGTGACACGATGCAAAAGCTACTGACAATTCCGGGTACAAATGTCCCTTGCCGGGGCCTGACGGGCCGGATAGAATGACGTAGGTACAAAATGGTGTGAATAGTCACCGACGCCCATAGAACCACTAGTTTCCGGAGACGTACTAGCGGAATTTGTGAAAAGATACACAGGGCGGGTTGACTAAATGTAGAGGTGTTTGGTATAATACCAACAAGCAAGAGTTTTCGGTAACAGTTTGGATCGACAGAATATCCCGCGCGATAACGTGCTACTAATCGCGTAGGCGATTCTACCAGGATATTCGTAGCGCGTCGAGGGGACAAGCTGACCGGAAACCTTGCCACTACACGGACCAGCACCTCTCTACCGAGAGGAATAGTGCCAAGAGAGTGGAAAGGGTGACGCGAGATGCTGATTAAGAAAGTCGAAAAGATTTCGCAGTTGATTCAGACCGAGGGCTCGGACCTCAACTTCATGGATCTGGCGGCTACGCTCCGGGATCTCATTCCGGGTTCCAGCGTGTATTTGGTCAGCCGCAAGGGTAAGCTGTTGGGCTACGCTCTCGTGGGTGATTTTGAGTCGACCGCCTTCGATGCGGAGTGGATCGACGAAGGTATTCTGCCCGATGATCTGGCCACATCGTTGCTGAAGGTTGGCGCTTCGTCGACGGGTACCGAGGCCGAGAAGATCTTGGGCGTGGCGGATTCCGGTATCTTCCCCGTCGTGGGTTCGGGGCGCCGTGTCGGCACGTTGCTCCTGGTCGGCGCCGAGTTTAACGAAGAGGAACTGGTGCTCGCCGAGTACGTCGCGACGTCGGTCGGACTGATCATTTCGTACGCCATTGACGAGGAAGAGGAAGACGAGGCCGAAGAGAGGCGCATGGCCCGCTCTGCTATCAAGAGCCTTTCCTACTCCGAGATTTTGGCTATGCAGCACATCTTTGACGAGCTCGACGGCGACGAAGGCCTGCTGGTCGCGTCGCGCATCGCCGACCAGGCCGGCATCACCCGCTCGGTCATCGTCAACGCACTGCGCAAGCTCGCCTCGGCCAACGTCATCGAGTCGCGCTCGCTCGGTATGAAGGGTACGTACCTGCGCATCCTCAACCGCCACATCCGCGACGAGCTCGCCCGTCAGCGCTATCCGTATCTGACCGGCCCGGCTGCGCGCAGGAAGTAAGCCGGGGTGGGAAAAAGCCGGCTGGCAGGATATCATTAGAGGCGAGGGCGTGCCCTCGCCTTTTCTGTTGGCTTCACCGATCCTCTCGCCGCGCACGGGTCGCCTGGAGGTGGTGGCAGCTTGAACCGTACGTTGGACAGCATATCGCCGGAAGTACGGGACGGAGGCGGACGCCCGGAGAGGGTGCTTATCGTCGGCCTCGACCGGGACGATCCGCGTGAGTGGCCCGCAGATGAATCCCTAGACGAGCTAGAGCGGCTCGTCGACACGGCCGGAGGCGTCGTAGTGGGCCGGGTCGTCCAAAGGAGGCCCCAGCCCCATCCCCGGCATTACGTCGGCACGGGGAAGCTGGAGGAAATTCGAGCTTTGATCCCGGAGTTCCAGGTCGATACTGTGGTGTTCGACGACGAGCTCACCCCGGGCCAAGCGCGCAATTTGGAACGGGAGCTTTCCGTCCACATTGTCGACCGCACCCAGGTGATCCTCGACATCTTCGCGGGCCGGGCCCAGACGCGTGAGGGGCGCCTGCAGGTGGAACTGGCCCAGCTCGAGTACTTGCTCCCGCGGCTGGTCGGAAAAGGGATCGAGCTCTCACGCCTCGGCGGAGGAATCGGCACGCGGGGACCGGGCGAAACGAAACTTGAGACGGACCGCCGCCGCATTCGCCGCCGCATCGCCGATCTGAAGGCCGAGGTCGACAAAGTACGAAAACACCGGGCACTCCACCGGCGCCGGCGGAAGAAACAACAGCAGCCGGTCGTGGCCTTGGTCGGGTACACGAACGCCGGTAAGTCCACGCTTCTGTCTGCCTTGACCGGAGCCGAAGTGTTCATAGAGGACCGCCTGTTCGCCACCCTCGACCCGACGGTGCGGGCTGCTTCGGACGCCGGAGGCCAGGGCTTCCTGCTCGTCGACACGGTAGGCTTTATCAACAAACTGCCGCACCAACTGGTCGCTGCGTTCAGAGCCACGCTGGAGGAAGTACTCGAAGCCGACCTTATCGTGCACGTGCTGGATATTTCCAGCAGCCGATTCGATCAGGAGCGTTCCGTGGTGCTGGGCGTGCTGGCCGAGCTGGGAGCAGGCAGCCGTCCGATCATCACGGCCTGCAACAAGGTCGATTTGTTGCCGCCGCACGTGGCCGGGGCCATCGTCGCCTCCATTCCCAACAGCGTGGCGATCTCGGCGGCCAAAGGCTGGGGACTCGATGAACTCGTCCGCCTGATCGAAGCTTCGTTGCCGGATCCTCCCAAGCTGTACCGGTTTTCCGTGCCCTACTCCGCCGGAAACGTACTCGACTGGCTCCACGAAAACGGCGAGGTCCGCGAAGCGCGCTACGAACCCGACGCGGTGCACGTGACCGTCGAGATACCGAGCCGGCTTGCCGAGCGTGTGAGCAGCTTGCTCTCGACGTAATTTCGGCCCACCACGACGCCTCGGATTGTTGTAGAATGAAGGGTAGCCGTACGCACGCGGCTCGCGCGCAGACACGTTGTAAGGCGGAGGCTGAAGGAATGCTCGAAGCGCTGCGCATATGGTTTCATCGCTTGACCGGTCGGCGGTTTTTGTGTGACACGTGTCGGTACGACTACCCCGGGGCATGCCACCGCCCTGAACGCCCCAATGCAGTGAGTTGTCCCGACTATCGCCGGAGGTGATTCCGTTCTCGGGGAATCGTCTGCGGCAACGACGCTTGGCGGACCGAATTACCCGGGCGCGTGAGAAGTGGGCCGTGCGCGTGCTGGCGGTCGCCCGTGTGGTTACGATCGGCAGCGCCTACATCGCGGTCCGCGACATACCGGGGCTTACGTCGTCGTTCGTGGCCATTTTCACTGCCTTGCTCACCTTTGATCTTATGGTCGCGGCGCCCTCACTGCGGCCGCAGCACGTCGATTACGCGGCCTTGTGGAACCGCACGTGGCAGGCGCTGAGTCAAACGGTGGCGAGCCTGGCCAAGGGCCTGTCGGTCGGCTTGTTTTTCGGAAGCCTGACTTTGACGGGCTTCTCCGACGTACTGGGTGCCGTCCTCACCGTGGGACTCGGATACACCTGGGCCAGCCGCGCGCGCCGGAGTTTCACGTCGTTCGTCGGCTTGCTGGGCGGCCTGTACATCTTCGAGCAGATCCGGGCGATCGAGGGGTTTCACTCGGTGGTGTCCATCATCTCACACGTCGCTCCGGTCGCGTGGCGGGTGTCGTCGGGTACCCTGACGGCGCTCTTGTCCGGCTGGATATTGGGGATACCGCTCGGAATCGTGACCCGGCTTTTTCTCCGGCGGCCTTACCGAACGCGAGGGAGCCAAGCCTACGACCCTCCCTTTGAAGTTCGACCCTTCGAAGAGGTCGTGCACGCGGGGCGTGAGTACCGTTTGATTCAGGTGCGCGTCGAGCCGGCTTCCCCGGTCGAGAACATGACTTTGGCAGAACTCAACTGGCGCGACGAGCACTCGGCCACGGTCGTCGCCATCGAGCGGCAAGGAGGCAACATCCCGATGCCGCGGGGCAAAGAGCGGTTGCAGGCGGGCGACGTCCTCCTCGTTTTGTGCCCGGTGGCGGAGGCGGACAAGCTCGAGGCCCTGGCCAAACCCATGCTCGAACGATTTTGAGGACGCAGGGTGATGCCTGCCGGCCGAACCTGCCTGCGGGTGGCGCTCGTGGGCGGCACCACGGCGTGCAGGCGCAGCTTGGAGGAGGGGTACCACTTGCTCGACAGGTTTGAGGTAATTGAAGCGCGTTACGAAGAGCTCACCCAGCTGCTGGCCAACCCCGACCAAATCGCGGACGCGGCCGAGTTCAGCCGTGTCGCGAAGGAGCACGCCGATTTGGGTGAGATCGTGGCCGCCTTCCGCGAGTACGAAAAGGTGAGAAGTTCGCTGGAAGAGGCGGAAACGATACTCCGGGAGGAGAACGACGCCGAACTGCGAGAGCTGGCCAGGGCAGAACGGGCGGAGCTGGCGGAGCGCCTTACCAAGCTCGAAGAACAGCTCAAGGTGCTACTCCTGCCGAAGGATCCTGCCGACGAAAAGAACGTCATTATGGAGATCCGGGCCGGAACCGGCGGAGACGAGGCCGCGATTTTCGCCGCCGACCTTTTCCGCATGTACTCGCGCTACGCCGAGCGTCAAGGGTGGCGTATCGAACTCCTCAGCGCATCCTCCACCGAGCTGGGCGGATTCAAAGAGGTTATCTTCATGGTCCACGGTAAAGGAGCCTACAGCCGGCTGAAGTTCGAAAGCGGCGTCCACAGGGTGCAGCGGGTGCCGGAGACCGAGGCCCAGGGCCGCATTCATACATCGACGGCGACGGTGGCGGTTTTGCCCGAGGCCGAAGAGGTGGAAGTTGAGATCGATCCGAACGAGCTGCGCATCGACGTGTTCCGGTCGAGCGGTCCGGGCGGGCAGAGCGTGAACACGACGGACTCGGCCGTTCGCATCACCCACTTGCCCACGGGGCTGGTCGTTTCGTGCCAAGACGAGAAGTCGCAGCATAAGAACAGGGAAAAGGCCATGCGCATCCTGCGGGCTCGGCTCCTCGACATGGCGCAGAAGGCGCAAGCGGAGGAGCTGGCCCAGGCACGCAAGAGCCAGGTGGGAACAGGCGAACGCAGCGAGCGCATCCGGACCTACAACTTCCCGCAGGGACGTTGCACCGACCATCGCATCGGTTTGACGTTGTACCGCCTCGACTCCATCATGCAGGGCGAGATCGAAGAGCTCATCGATGCTTTGATCGCGGCGGACCACGAACGGCGGCTCAAAGAGCAGGGTGTGTGAGCCGCGGTGGGCAAGCCCTTAACCCTGATCGACTATATACGGCTCTCTACGGACTTTCTGGCGCGCAGGGGAATCGAGTCGGCCCGTCTGGACGCCGAAGTGCTCCTCGCCTACGTCTTGCAGCAAGACCGGGTGTACCTTTACGTCCATTTCGATCAACCGCTGGAACCTTCCGAGGTGGACGCGTACCGGGAACTCATCGTGCAGCGCGGCCGCCGCATCCCCGTCGCTTACTTGACCGGCGAGAAGGAGTTTTACTCGCGTGCCTTCCGTGTCGAACCCGGGGTACTGATCCCGCGCCCCGACACCGAAATCCTCGTCGAACGTGTCGTCGCCTGGGCGCACGGGCGGGGCGGGCCCCTCGAGATCGCCGACATCGGCACGGGCTCCGGCGCGATTGCCGTCACGCTCGCGCTCGAGCTGCCGCAGGCTGCGGTTTGGGCGACGGACGTGTCGGATGAAGCCCTGCGCGTGGCCGCCGGGAATGCCGAACGGCTCGGAGCTTCAGGCCGTGTGCACTTTCTGCACGGACCGTGGTTGGAGCCGCTAGACGGAAGGCAGTTTGATGCGGTCGTGGCGAACCCGCCCTACATTCCTTCGGCCGAGTTGGAACGCCTGGCTCCCGAAATCCGCTATGAGCCGCGCGTTGCCCTCGACGGCGGCCAGGACGGGCTGGCGGCGTACCGCGTCCTCGTCCCCGGTGCTCTGAAGGCGGTGCGTCCCGGCGGCATTGCCGCAGTAGAGGTCGGCGACGGGCAAGCGGAAACGGTGGCGCAGATGGCTGAGCGGGCCGGCTGGCAGCGCGTTGAGACCGTGAAAGATCACGCTGGTATCGACCGCGTCGTCGTCATGGAGCGGGGGGACGGGTAATGGGACTGGGCACGCACATATGGCAAGTCGATCCCGAGCGGCCCGCCTACGACGAACTGCAACCGGCCGTCCAGGTGCTGCGTGGCGGGGGCCTTGTGGCTTTCCCCACGGAAACGGTGTACGGTCTGGGGGCCGACGCCCTCAACCCCGATGCCGTGGCCCGCATCTTCGAGGCCAAAGGCCGGCCTCAAGACAACCCCCTCATCGTCCACGTCTCGTCACGGGAAATGGCCTACTCTCTCATGGGCAATTCCGCGGAGAGGCCGCTGCTCGACCGACTGGCTCGTGCCTTTTGGCCCGGTCCTCTCACCCTCGTCGTCACCGCCGCAGCCCGGGTGCCGCGTCGTGTTACGGCCGGTCTGGACACGGTCGGGCTCCGCATGCCGTCGCATCCCGTGGCACTGGCCCTCATCGAGCAGCTCGGCCGGCCGGTCGCCGCCCCCAGCGCGAACCGTTCGGGAGTGCCGAGCCCGACCTCGCCGGAGCACGTCTGGGAGGATCTAAAGGGCAGGATCGAAGGGATCGTGGCCGGAGGCGACTGCGACGTAGGGGTGGAATCGACGGTTCTCGACATCACCGTCACGCCGCCTTTGCTGCTGCGTCCGGGGGGCGTCACACCGGAGGCTCTGGCCGATGTTTTGGGCTGTCCCGTCGTGATCGACCGCCACGCACGTGCTCCGGCTTCGGAGAAGGAACCGATCGGTCCGGTCCGCTCACCGGGCATGAAGTACCGGCACTATGCGCCCCGCACGCCGATTCTGCTCGTCGAGGCAGGCGACGGGCATGTGGAACGGCTCCGGGAGGTCGTAGGCGCGCATCAGGCGGAGGGCAAACGGGTGGGACTCCTGGTTACCGACGAGTCGGCCCTTGCTTTGCAGCTCGATTTGCCTACGATCCGGATGGGACCTAAGAGCCGCCCCGAAGCGATCGCTAGGGACCTGTTTCGCAACTTGCGGGCGGTAGACAAACTGAAAGTCGACGTGGTGGTAGCCGAGGGAATCGACGACGCGGGCGTGGGCTTGGCCGTGATGAACCGGCTGCGCAGGGCGGCGGAGGCGCGGGTGTAAAGCGCTCTCCCGCTGCCGGCGTGCAGTGGGCAAGGAGTCTACGGGCCGCGCCGGCGGGGCTGCGTCTTGCCGTTTTCGGGGCTGCGGCGGGGAATGAACGCGGTCTCGGAAGCTACGTAGTTGCACCGGGCGCAGCGCACCTCCAAATCGGGCGTTCCGTCGGGCCGCAGCACGGGTTCGAGCTCCTGGGATTCAAAGACCGGTACGCCCGTCTTTGGATCGAGCTGGACTTCCTGCTCCAGTTTGTAGATGAGCGTAAAGTGGGTCCGGTTCCGGTGGCAGATCGGACAAAGGTACGGTTCAAACATCGGCGGGCATCTCCCACTCGTGCCGTGGACTCTGCCGTAAGTATGTGAGGATCGCTCCGTGCCAATACCTCGCCCTTCTCATCCGCCCCTTTCGCGCTGGACATAATGGAGGAAGGCGATGCGTCGGACAAGACCTCCCGCCATATACATGAACGAACGTGTGGGAGGGTCGATGCCGTGTGGGCCTGCTGGAGTTGGCCGCCTTGGGCGCCGCGATAGGAGTCGACGTGATGTCCGTGGGAGTAGGAATCGGCCTGACGGATGTTCCCCGCCGCCGGCTGTACCAGGTCGGCTCGGTTTTCGCGCTGGCGACGGCGGCGTCGTTTGCGCTCGGTTGCGCGCTGGCAACCGTCTTCCGCGGACTTCTGCACTATGTGCCCGGGAGGGTAGGTGCCGGCCCGCTGGAGTACGTCGCGCCCGAGGGTGCAGCGGCGTGGGTCACCGTTGCGGCAGCGGCCATTCTGCTCGGTTTGGGTCTGCAGATGGTGAAGGGCAAAGGAGGTTCCCTGCGGCTCGTTCCCGGACCCGTGGCGGTGAAAGGCGTATGGAGCCTGCTGGGGCTTGCCGCCTTGGTGAGTGTGGACGCCGTCTCCGCGGGACTGAGCCTGGGCATGCTCGATGCGGCGAGGGCAGGCCGGGCAGTGGCGGTGGTCGGCGCGGTCAACGGCGCCATGGCCTTCCTCGGTCTGGGGCTAGGCCGAAAGATGCGGTCGGCGCTGCATAGGAGGCTCCGCTCCGCGGGCGGGTTCATCTTGATCGCTCTCGCGCTAAAGCTGCTGTTTCACCGTTTCTGAGCACGCGGGCCGGCTTTGCCCGCCCCGCCAGCGGCTGCGAGAGGGGTTTCGGCCAGGGGCGTGGAAAAGAGACAACCGGAGCTGATGATGATGAATGAACCTCGGCACATTTTGCTCGTCTGCACGGGGAACACGTGCCGCAGCCCGATGGCGGCGCACCTTCTGCAACTCGCGCTGAAAGGGCACAACCTGGACAAGCACTTCGTCGTCTCGTCGGCGGGCATCGCCGCCGTGCCGGGCCAGCCGGCTGCCGCCCACGCGATCGAGGCCATGGCGGCTTACGGCGCTTCGCTCGAGGGACATCGGTCCAGATCGCTCGACCGCGACCTCGTCGACGCCGCGTGGCTCATCCTGACGATGACACAAGACCACAAAGAATCGGTCCTTCGCCTGTTTCCCCAGGCCCAGGAAAGGGTCTATACTTTGGGAGAGTTTGCCGGGGAGCCCTTCGGACCCGCTTGGGAAGTACCCGATCCATACGGGCAAAGTGCCGAGGTCTACCGCAGTACGGGCGAGGCGCTGCGTCGCGCCCTCGAGCGCGTGGCGCAGCGTCTGGCCGAAGGGCGCATTATGGAAAAGAGAGGAGTTTCAGGATTGAAAGTTGCGTTTGGTTGCGACCACGCCGGTATCGATTTGCGTGAACCGATCCGGTCGGTCGTCGAAGAGCTGGGCCATAGCTTCCTCGATTTCGGTCCTAAGGCCGCGGAGTCGGTGGACTATCCCGATTTCGGCGCCAAGGTAGCTCGGACGGTCGCCTCGGGCGAAGCCGACCTGGGCATCGTGGTCTGCGGCACGGGAATCGGCATCTCGATCGCTGCCAACAAGGTAAAGGGAATCCGCGCGGCACTCTGTTCGGAGACCTACTCGGCGCGGATGAGCAGGGAACACAACAATGCGAACGTGCTCGCACTCGGAGCGCGCGTCGTCGGCCCGGGCCTGGCCCAGGAGATTGTCCGCACGTTCCTGACAACGGAGTTCGCGGGCGGCAGGCATCAGACGCGAGTGGACAAGATTTCAGCCTTGGAGGAGTAGTGATCGTGACCGAGTCATCCGTCGTTGTCGTGGACCATCCGTTGCTACAGGAGACGCTGTGCGTCATCCGCTCCAAGGATACGAAGCCGCCCGAGTTTCGCCGCGCCGTAACCCAAGCGTCGATGCTCATCGCCATGGCAGCCACCGCCGACCTGCCGACGCGCCCCGTGTCGGTCGAGACCCCGCTCGCGGTTGCCAAAGGGCGCGAGGTGGCGGTCGACGACTTCGTTCTCATTCCGATCCTGCGGGCAGGCCTTGGCATGGTGGAAGGCATCATGCAGCTCCTGCCGCAGGCGCGCGTAGGACACCTGGGCTTGGAGCGCAACGAGACTACCTTGGAAGCCTCCGAGTACTACCTCAAGTTTCCCGAGAACATGGCCAACTCCCAGGTCTTTGTGATCGACCCGATGCTGGCCACCGGGGGGTCCGCCAAGTTTGCCCTCGCACAGGTGAAAGCGCGGGGAGCGCGGCACATTCGCCTACTGGGCGTGATTGCAGCGCCGGAAGGGATCGCGGCCATCCACGCCGAGCATCCCGACGTCCCGATTTACGTCGCGGCGGTGGACGAGCGCCTGAACGAGAAGGGATATATCGTTCCCGGCCTCGGCGATGCCGGCGATCGGCTCTTCGGCACCCCTTGATTGTTGACGAACCGCCCTGGTCAACGGTATGATAGTAACAGTTTCGTCGTTAACCATAGCGTGGAAAGGGGATGGGCAGATGACAGGTCAAATGATTCCGGCCTTGCTGGCCCTCCTCATCACGCTTGGTTTGACGCCCGCCGTGACACGTCTGGCGCTCCGGGCGGGGTTGGTCGAGTACCCTTCCCATCGCCGGATACACCGGGCGCCTAGGCCCCTCGGCGGCGGGATCGCCCTTTTCGCTGCCTTTTGGCTCGCTCTCGTTTTGTCCGGCAATTGGACAAGCGAGCTGTGGGGTTTGTTCGTCTCGAGCGCCGTCGTGTTGATTACGGGCCTCATTGATGACATGAAGGATCTGTCCCCCGGACGCAAGTTCGCCGGCCAGACCGTTGCCGCCTTGATCCTCATCGCAGCCGGCACCCGCATTGAATTCGTAACGAATCCCTTCGGCGGGATGATTTACCTCTCTTATTGGAGCATTCCCATCACGCTCTTTTGGCTTCTTGCGATAACCAATCTGATTAACTTCATGGACGGGTTGGATGGGTTGGCCGCCGGAGTGGTGGCCATCGCCTGTGGGCCCATGGTCGCCGTAGCCGTGATGATGGAACGTCCCCTCGCGGCGCTGCTGGCGGTCGTATTGGCGGGGAGCGCACTCGGCTTTCTCCCGTACAATTTCAACCCGGCGCGCATCTTCATGGGCGATGCGGGAGCGCTTTTCCTCGGATTCATGCTCGGTGCGATCAGCGTGGAGGGCGCTCTGAAGGGACCAACGGTGATCGCGATCGGTGTGTCCACCCTGGCGCTCGGCTTGCCCATCGTCGACACCGCGTTTGCCATTTTGCGCCGGCTGCGGTCCGGTAGGCCGTTTTACCAAGCAGATATGGGCCACGTGCACCATCGCCTATTGGCCCTGGGTTACACCCAACGGCAGGTTGTCGTGGCTCTGTACGCCGTCAGCGCCGGACTTTCGCTGCTCGCGCATACCTTGCTCTACCGTTC
>JAAYLA010000297.1 GCA_012522135.1 Bacillota bacterium
AAGACGGCCGTTATCTGTACTACTGCACTTCCCAGGGAAATCCCCAGTTCTTGAATTCCTATCGCTACGACCTGGAGACGGGCGAGCAGGAGCTGCTGTACACGGGAGAGGGCGCGACGACGTTCCTTGTGACCGTGGCGCGGGAAGGCGACGCGTTCGTCACGGCCGAGGCCCTTTCGAACACGATGCGGTTCGTCTACTTGCACACGGGCGGCGAGCGGCTGCCTCTGCGCCGTGCGGACGAGCCCCACGGGGCAGGCGCGGCGGTCATCTGGGACAAGGACACGGTCTACTTCGTAACCGATGAAGGCGACGACATCCACTACCTCGCCCGCTACGACGTGCCGACCCGTACCGTTGCGCAGCTCGTCCGGCTCGAGGGTCAGGACATGATACACCTCGAGGCACACCGCGAGGGCAACGCTCTTTACATCTTGGCGATGCAGGGGGTCGCCGACCGCCTGTACCGCTACGATCTGGATACGGGCCGGCTTGACGAGATCCCGCTTCCGTACGATACCGTCGAGGGCTTGCACGTGGCGAAGAGCGGCACTTTGTACGTCCTGGGGCGCAGCAGCGACGTACCGTTCAACATCAGCCGCCTGGTTCCGGGAGGCGACTGGGAACGGCTCACCGACAACCGGGTGCTCGGTGTGGCGCCCGAATCGCTCCGTCCGGCCGAAGTGGTGCGGTACAAGTCCTTCGACGGACTCGAGATCGAGGCGCTCCTCTTCCGTCCCCTGCCGGAGAAAGCGAACGGGTACACGGTGTTTTGGCCCCACGGCGGTCCCCAGTGGGCTGAACGCAAGGCGTACCGCAGCCTGTTCCAAGTACTTCTCGCCGCGGGCTATACCGTCTTTGCGCCGAATTTCCGGGGGAGCACCGGTTACGGCACGCGCTTTACCAAGATGGTCGAGCGCGACTGGGGCCACGGGCCGCGCCTCGACTGCGTCGCCGGCGTCGAGTGGCTGATCGAGCAGGGCATCGCCGAGCGGGGGAAACTGTTCGTCGTCGGCGGCAGCTACGGCGGGTACATGACACTGCTGCTCCACGGGCGCCATCCCGAATACTGGCGGGCGTGCGTCGATATCTTCGGTCCTTCGAACCTGTTTACGTTCTACAATTCCGTTCCCGACTTCTGGAAGCCGATGATGGACCAGTGGCTGGGGAATCCGGAGCGGGATAAGGACAAGCTGACCGAAGACAGCCCCATCACCTACTTGAAAAACATGACGAAGCCTATGCTCGTCATCCAGGGCGCAAACGATCCTCGGGTCGTGAAGGCGGAATCGGACCAGATCGTCGAGGCGCTGCGGGCCCAGGGCACGGAAGTAGAGTACATGGTCATCGAGGACGAAGGCCACGGATTCAGCCGTGTCGAGAACGAAATCGCCGTCTATCGCCGCGTTCTGGAATTTTTGGCCCGGCATCACTGAGGAATGGGAAGGAACCAGCGGAACGCCGCATGCCGGGCGGTAGCGGAAAGGGCGTTGACGTAAGGAGAGGGTTTTTGGATGAGCTGCAGTGGAGAAGTTATGGGCCGGGACGTCGACCGCTTCGACTTGGAAGGCCGGAGGGTGCCGGAGGAGCTCGTGAACGACGTGATCCGTCTCATGGCGCGCCACCGGTCGGTGCGTGCGTACCGGCCCGATCCTCTGCCTGAAGGTTTGTTGGAAGTGCTCGTGACGGCCGCGCAAAGTGCGTCGACGTCGTCGAATCTGCAGGCCTACAGCATTGTGGCCGTAGAAGATGCGGAAAAGCGCCGCCTGCTGGCCGAGTGGAGCAAGAATCCCTTCGTTGCACAGGCACCGCTGTTCTTGGCGTTCTGCCCGGACCTGCACCGTCTGGAACGGGTCGCTCAGCGGCAAGGCTACGAGATGCAAAGTGCGGGCCTGGAAATGTTCATCGTCGCGGTAGTCGATGCGGCCTTGGCTGCGCAGAATTTGGCGTTGGCGGCCGAAAGCTTGGGACTGGGCATCTGCTACATCGGCGGCCTGCGCAATGAGTTAGAGAAAGTAGCCGAGCTCTTGCGCCTGCCGCCGGGCACCTTCGGGCTTTTCGGCATGACGGTGGGCTATCCGGCGGATGCGCCGCGGGTGCGCCACCGGCTGCCTTTGGAAGTCGTGTTGCACCGGGAGGAATACAGCGACGCCGGCTTGGATGAGGCGCTCGGCCGTTACGATGCGGTGACGGCCGAAAGCGGGATTTACGCGAAGCGCCGCGTGGCCGTCGAAGATGCCCGGGAGCCGGAGGTGTACGGCTGGCTGGAGCACACGGCCCGCCGTTTGGCAAGGCCGAGCGCAAGCCGCCTGCACATGCGGGAAAGGCTGGAACGTCTGGGGTGGGTGTTTTAGTTGTAGGCTGCCGTGCGGAGATCCGTGCGGCGGCCGCACTTACGGCGACGCTACCCGCGGCCACGGTGGGGGAGTGACCGGGGGCGATGTCCGTCCGGAAGATAAGGAGGCAGGCACATGGACGCCAAAGCAAAGCAGGCCCTTCTCACCAAGCTGCGGGAGCGGTTCGACGAAAACATGCACCGGCACGAAGGCATCGAGTGGGCCGACGTGCAGGCGAGGCTAGAGGCAAATGAGGCGAAGCTTCGGTCCTTGCGCGCGATGGAGCAAACCGGGGGCGAACCGGATGTGATCGGGCGGGACGAGCAGACGGGCGAGTACATCTTCTGCGATTGCTCGCCGGAAAGCCCCTCCGGGCGCCGGAGCGTCTGCTACGACAGGGCGGCCCTGGAATCCCGAAAGGCCAACCGGCCCGAGACGAGCGCGATGGAAATGGCGCGGGAGATGGGCATCGAGCTCCTCACGGAGGACGAGTACTTCGCCCTGCAGAAGCTCGGTCCCTTCGACACCAAAACGTCGAGCTGGCTGAAGACCCCGCTCGAGGTCCGGCGCTTGGGGGGAGCCCTCTTCGGCGACTACCGTTTCGGCAGGGTGTTCATCTACCATAACGGGGCCCAGTCGTATTATGCCAGCCGGGGCTTCCGCGGGATCTTGCGGGTGTAGCCGGAGGCGGATCGCGTCAGCCGCCTTGACATCTTTGTTCGGTAGTACTAGACTGGAGGCGACAAAGGAATAGCTTGCTTGCGTAGGGGAGCTGGGTAGGCCCGGCTGAGAGGACGGTGTGTGGCAACCGTCGACCCTTTGAACCTGATCCGGGTAATGCCGGCGGCAGGGAACCGAGGACTCTCGTCTTGTGTGGCCGTATCCGCGCTCGTGGATGCGGCCTGTTTTATCCTCCCGTCTTTCATTCATTCCTCCCAGTGACTCTCCTCACGCGGCCGCCTTGTCACAACCCTTTGTCAACGCCAAACCAAGAAGGAGCTGGTTGTTATGAGGTCGGCCATGGCGATTCAAGTCCTTCCCCTTTCCGGTGGCAGCCGTGAACGGGTTTGGACCCTCGTCGACAAGGCCATCGCGGTGATCGACAAATCGGGCCTTTCTTATACGGTGGGCCCGATGGAGACGGTAGTCGAAGGGCCCCTCGAGCGGCTCGTCGAGGTGGCAAAGGAGGCGCACCTGGCAGTCGTAGAAGCGAGCGGCGGAACCGTATCCACCTACATCAAGTTAGTGAGCGGCAACGATATCGGCACCGCGGAGGAAAAGGTGAGGAAGTATCGAGACCAGGGGCACTGAGTGGGCGGAAAGGCAGGCGGTTACAGGTGGGGTCAAAGGACGCGCCGACCGGGCCGGCGCCCACTTCGCGTCCGTCCGGCGCGGCCTGGGCAAGCGGTTGCGGCAAGCGGCGCCGGTTTGGGTCGTCGTGGTGGCCCTTCTGCTGATATGGGAAAGCGCGACCCGTTTTCTCGAGATCCCGCGGTACCTGTTGCCGGCGCCGTCCGCAGTCGCGAGGGCTCTGGTTGACTCCCTCGACGTGTTGATCCGAGTGCACAGCCGCGTCACTTTGCTCGAGGCGGGGGTGGGCCTCGTCACCGCAGTGGCCCTCGGCATTGCAGTCGGCAGCCTGCTGCACCTTGTGCCGCTTCTGCGCCGGGCCTTCTACCCTTTGATCATCATCTCGCAGACCATCCCGTCGATCGTGCTTGTGCCGCTTCTCGTCATCTGGTTCGGTTACGGCATGTTGCCCAAGCTCCTGATCGTCGTCATCGCCTGCTTCTTTCCCATTGCCGTGGCGGTAGTCGACGGTTTGGGCTCGGCCGACGCCGCCCGGCTGAAGCTCCTGCGTTCGATGGGAGCGAGCCCATGGCAGGAGTTCATCCTCGTCAAGCTGCCCACCGCTCTGCCCAGCTTGTTCACGGGATTGCGGGTGGCGGCGACGTACGCGGTGATGGCTGCGGTGATCGGCGAGTGGATGGGAGCCGACGCCGGTCTCGGCATGTACATCGTCCGCTCGGCCCACTCTTTCCGGACGGAGCAGGTGTTTGCGGGCATCGTCCTGATATCGCTCTATTCGGTTCTGCTTTTTAAGATCGTCGACTGGGCTCGGCACGTCATTCTCCCTTGGGAGCGTTACGTCACCGAGCAACAGGCAACCCGAGAACAGAAAACCTGAGGCCGGAGCCGGGAGCAACCGGCCCACCGCATAAGGAGGTCGTTCGGCAGTGCGTTACCGTACCGTCGTTTCAATCGTTTTGCTGGCAGCGTTATTCACCGCGGCGCCCGCCGTTGCACTGGAGCGGGTCATTCTCAACCTCGACTGGACCCCCAACACGAACCACACGGGGATCTACGTGGCGCTCGACAAAGGCTGGTACGAGGAAGAAGGCATCGACCTGGTCGTCGTCACGCCGGGCGCCGACACCAACGTGTTGGCTCTCGTGGCGACGAACCGGGCCCAGTTCGGTATCAGCTTCCAGGAATTCATGACGAGCGCCCGGGTGGAAGGCGTGCCCGTCGTGTCCGTAGCCGCGATCGTGCAGCACAACACGTCGGGCTTTGCTTCCATCGGCAAGGGCATCCAGACGGCGAAAGACTTTGAAGGGAAGCGTTTCGGTGGATCGGGCCTGCCCATCGAGCGCGCCATCTTGAAGCACATGATGGAGGCCGACGGAGGCGACATCGAAAAGCTGCAGTTCGTAGCCATTCCGGGCAGCATGGACCTGATCACCGCCTTGGAGCGCCACATCGACCTCGCCTGGATCTACTACGGCTGGCAAGGCATCGAGGCCGAGCTGCGCGGGGTAGAGCTCGACGTCGTGATGATGGACCAGTACTTCCACGCCGTGCCCGACTACTACACGCCCATTCTCGTCACGTCGGAGCGCCTGATCGCGACCCGGCCGGACCTGGTGCGTGCCGTGGTGCATGCGACGGTTCGCGGTTATGAGTTCGCAGCCGCGCACCCCGAGGAGGCGGCGGAAATATTGCTCAAGTACGTGCCCGAGTACGATCCCGAGCTCGTCCGCCGCAGCCAGGAGTGGCTCAGCCCCCATTACATCGCCGACGCGCCCTTCTTCGGATGGCAGGAGCATGAGGTCTGGCAGCGGTTCGGCGACTGGATGTACGAAAACGGCCTCATCGAGGCGCCCTTCGATGCGTCCGGTGCCTTTACCAACGAGTTCCTGCCCGGGCTGAGCGGGTGATCGGTTTGCCCCGCCTTCGTGTACACGGCGTGAGCAAGGCGTTCCCGTACGATGGGGGCTCCTTGCTCACGTTGGACGGTGTCTCCTTCGACGTCGCGCCCGAGGAGTTCGTGGCGATCATCGGGCCGAGCGGGTGCGGAAAGAGCACGCTGCTGGAGATCATATGCGGACTGCAATCGGCCGACGCGGGCTGGATCGAAATCGACGGCCGGCGCGCGGAATCACCCGGAAAGCAGGTCGCCTACATGCCCCAGGCGGATCTGCTGTTTCCTTGGCGGCGCACCCTGGACAACATCATCCTGCCCCAGATCGTGCAAGGCGTGCCCAAAAAGGAAGCCGAGGCGAAGGCACGTAAGTGGCTTCCCCTCTTCGGCCTGGAAGATTTCGAACGAGCGTATCCGGGACAGCTTTCCGGAGGGATGCGCCAGCGGGCTGCGCTCCTGCGGACCTTCCTCACCGAGCGCGACATTGTGGCCCTCGACGAACCTTTCGGCGCTTTGGACTCCCAAACCCGCCGCCGGCTGCAGGAGTGGCTCGCGGGTCTCCACGGCGAGCTGGGCCGTACCATCCTGCTCGTGACGCACGACGTGGAGGAGGCCATTTTGCTCGCCGACCGGGTCATCGTGCTCAGCAGCCGGCCGGCCCGGGTGGTGGAGGAGATCGAGGTCGCCCTGCCCCGTCCCCGCAGCCCCTTGGCCTCTGCTTTCGTCGAGCTGAAAGGCCGCATTTTGGGGTCATTGGACAGAACAGGCACCATGGGATAAGCTGTTCGTTGACGCATCATCTGTCCGCAGCAAGGAGTTGATGCCCATGGCGCCTGTTCACCGCGATGAGAAGATGGGTTACCGCATGGTGGGAGATACCGTCGTCTTCGGCGATCCCGATGCGGACACGCTCGCGCAGATCAAACGGTGCGCCGAGCCGTCCGAGACCGTAGGCTCCGTGCTTTGCGCCGATGCACACAAGGGCTACTCGATGCCCATCGGGGGGGTGGTCGCTTACGACGGGCTCGTCTCGCCGTCGGGGGTCGGTTTCGACATCGCCTGCGGCAACAAGGCGGTGCGCACCGATCTGACCGTCGAAGATGTCCGCAAAGACCTGCCCAAGATCATGGACACCATCTTCAACACGATCAGCTTCGGCCTTGGGCGCAAGAATCCGACGCCTATTGACCATCCCCTTTTCGACAGTCCTCGGTGGAACGTCCATCCAGGCGTGGCGGCGCTGAAAAAACTGGCCCGGGAGCAGCTGGGCACCGTGGGCGCGGGCAATCACTACGTCGACCTTCTGGAGGAACTGGGGACGGGACGGCTTTGGGTGGCAGTCCACTTCGGCTCCCGGGGATTCGGCCACAAGACGGCGACGGGCTTTTTGAACCTGGCCGCGAACTTGCCTTTTGACGCGCCATCCCGCGGGGAGAGTATGGACGCCCCGCCGACGCTGCTTCGCACCGACACACCGTTGGGACAGGCGTACCTCGAGGCGATGCGGCTGGCCGGGGAGTACGCGTACGCCGGCCGGGATTACGTGGTCGATCAGGTACTGCGCATTTTGGGCGCGCGGGCGACGTACTCCGTGCACAACCACCACAACTTCGCGTGGGAAGAGGAGCATTTCGGAAGGAAAGTTTGGGTCATACGCAAGGGCGCAACGCCGTGCCACCCCGGTCAAGAGAGCTTCGTGGGCGGCAGCATGGGCGACATCTCGGTCGTTATCCGTGGCAAGGATACGCCGGCGGCCAGGGCCAGCCTTTACAGTACGGTGCACGGGGCAGGGCGCATTATGAGCCGGACGCAGGCCGCGGGCCGGTGGAAGCGGGTCGGCAAAAAGCGCGTCCGCGTCGGCGGTCTCATTAGCCAACAGGAGATGGAAAAGCGCGTCGCGGCCTACGGCGTCGAGCTGCGAGGGGGTGGTCCCGACGAAGCCCCCGACGTATACCGCAAGCTGCAGGAGGTACTCGATGCCCACGCCGATACGATCGATATCCTCTACACTTTGAAACCGATCGGGGTGGCCATGGCCCCTGCGGACCTGTTCGATCCCTATAAGGACTGAGACCGGAAGACGTACCGCACCGGTACATATGTCCTACGAAACGGGACATATGACACTGGGAAAAGGTTCCCTTTGCCCATATGGTAAAGCCGAGGAATATCGTCCCGTCCGGGACAATCATCGTGGGTGAGGTGACACAGGTGAACAGGTTCGGCATGCGACTTGTAATGTACGCCTTGTTTGTCGCGTTGTTGGCGGGAATTGCGCTTCCGGTTTCGGCGCACCAGACGAAAGAAGTCGGCGGGGAGTACTTAGTGTCGGTGGGCTTTTTGCGAGAGCCCATTTATACCGGGGAGCGGAACGGATTGGACCTGATCGTTCGCCGTGCCGCCGACCGTGAGCCCGTCGAACACCTGGAGGGCACGATTTTTGCCGAGATTATCGCGCCCGACGGCGTCACGAGGAGGGAGATGCCGGTTCGGGCCCAGCACGGACAACCGGGGCGCTATACGGCGGACATTCTGCTCACCGTACCGGGCCATTACAAGCTGCGGATTTGGGGTTTCATCCATGACGTCGAGTTTGACGAAGTTTTCGAGCTCCATGAGGTACTGGACATCGCGACGCTGCGGTTCCCTAACTAAAGAAGGGGGCTGGACCGTATGGGCAGCCAACCGGTAACTTTTCGCACGTTGCTGTGGACATGCCTTCTGCTGCTGGGGGCTACGAGCTTGGCCGGCGCCCACGCTTACCTCGATTCCAGCTTCCCGGCCGAGAATGCGACGGTCGCCTCGGAGCTGAACGAGGTAATCCTGCGCTTTACAGAACCCGTGGAGGTGCCCTTCAGCACGTTTAAGGTATATCCGCTTGCGTCCGACGAAGAGGATCCCGTGCGCCTGCGGGCCGCGGCCAGTGCGCTCGTGCAGCAAGTGTTGAATTTGCGCAACGATGCGGCGCAGCGGGCGGACGAAGGGGTGACCACACAGGCGCGTATCTCGGCCGAGATTAACATTGCGCTGAAGAAGGAACTCCCGCCGGGGCGCTACGTGGTGATGTGGCGTGTGCTTTCGATCGACACCCACACGACCACGGGCTTCTTCGTCTTCACCTACGCTCCGTGAATGACGGGGACCGGCCGGCCGGCCGGTCCTTTCCGCATTTCTTATATTTTCGTGCAGGGATCGGGCGGGCTATGGAGTAGCATTTCCGTGCGAGCCACCCAGTCCGGGGGGGCCGGAGGTGCACAATCCATGCGAATTGCTCGGCTACACGTACTCACCTGTGCGTTGGTGTTGCTATCCGTTGCGGCGCTGGCCGTTGGGTGCGGTGAGAAGTCCGAGCCCTCGCCTAAGCAGTTGGAGGCTGCCATGGGAGACGTTATCGCTGCCCAAAACCGCTTCGGCCTCGATCTCTACCGCAGGCTCGCAGCCTCGACCCCGGACGAAACAGTGTTCATCTCCCCGCTCAGCATCCACGTCGCGCTTACGATGGCCTATAACGGAGCCGCCGGCATCACCGCCGAAGAAATGGGCCAGGTGCTGCAGCTCGGCGACCTTTCGCGGGACGGGCTGAACACGGCGGTGCGCGAGCTGTTGGAGCGTTACGGCGCCGAAGACTTGGGCGCGCGCCTCAATGTCGCGAACGCACTGTGGTACTCTCAGGAGCTCACGTTTTACCAGGAATACATCGAGCGCATGGAAGAGTTTTATCTGGCCACCGTCTCGCCCCTCAGTTTCAAGAGCCCCGGGAGCGAGACGATCGTGAACGACTGGGTCAGCCGGCAGACGGAAGGGCTTATCCCGGTCCTGTTCGATTCGCTGGACCCCGAGACGGTCATGCTCATCGTAAACGCCGTCTACTTCAAAGGCGAATGGTCCGAGCCGTTCGATCCCGCGATCACGCAACCTAGGCCGTTCCATCTGCCCACGGGCGACGTGAAGCAGGTGCCTATGATGTACAAATCGGGCCAGGTCGACTACTATCAGGCGGAAGAGTTCCAGGCGATCCGTCTGCCTTACGGGGACGAGAAGCGACTGGCCATGTATATTTTCCTGCCGGCGGAGGACCGCAGCTTGAACGAGTTCGCCGCGTCGCTCACGTACGAGGATTGGCAAACTTGGACGGCAGGTTTCCGCTCGCGGCTCGGCCAGGTTTGGTTGCCCCGTGTGGAGATTTCGTACAAGACACGGCTTGCAGCGACCCTCCAAGCCTTAGGGATGGCGGCGGCCTTCGACCCGGGGCGCGCCGACTTCGGCGAGATCCACGAACCGGCGCCCGGGCAGAACGTGTACATCAGCGACGTGACCCACCAAGCGGTCCTGAAGGTGGACGAAGAGGGGACGGAGGCGGCAGCGGCCACGTCGGTAGATTTTGCGGTCACTAGCCTGCCGGCATACGAGTTCGAATTCGTCGCCGACCGGCCGTTCTTCGTGGCCATTCGGGACGAAGAGACGGGTGCTGTGCTGTTCCTCGGCTCCGTCTTCGATCCGGCCGCGTAAGGGATTGCCCTGTTCTCGGGCCTTAAGGAGCTGCGGTGCCTGCGAGCTTTCCTTCCCGGAGCAGCGAGCGCAACAGGCGAGGCTCGTCGGTCGTGATGCCGTCGGCTCCCAGCTCCAAGGCCCGCCGCCATTCTTCCTCACGGTTGAGCGTCCAAACGTTGACTCGCTTTCCCGCCGCCTTCGCCGCTTGCATGAAGTGTTCGTCGACGCTGCCGAACTCGGGGTGGATGACCGATCCGGGTAAATTCTGGGGGTTTTCGGGGCGGGTCTTGTACAAGGCGGCTAAGGCGTACTCGGGATACGATTTTTCGATGTAACGCAAGGCATCGTGGTTGAAGCAAGATATGAGCACTCTTTCGGCGGGGAAGCGGGTCTTGCGTACCAGTTCGACCACGGCATCCGCCAGGGACCTGAAATCGTCGCTTGCCGGTTTCAGCTCGACATTGACTGCGATGCCGCTGTGCCGGCACAAGGCCAGCACGTCTTCCAGCCTCGGGATGCGTTCTTTGGAATCAGGCCACTGGACGCCGCCTACCGTGGCCAGCGCAAGTTCGCTCCAGGTGAGCTCGGCGATCCGGCCGCGCATGTCGGTGGTCCGGTCGAGGGTCGGATCGTGCATGACGACGGCCACTTTGTCCTTGGTCAGTTGTACGTCGAATTCGATCATATCGGCGCCTGCGTCGACGGCCAGCTCAAAGGCGGCCATAGTGTTTTCGGGTGCCTCCGTCCGGGCGCCCCGATGTGCGATGACAAGCACGGCCATACAAGCCACTCCACCTTTCACATACCGGGCCCGTTGATCTTGGCCCTCCTCGCACGGCACGGGGGCGGGCAGCTGCCTTGTGCGCCCGCCCCGTCGCTTCCCGTGCGTGTCGTTTCGCTACCGGTCGCGCTGCGCCCTCTTTTCCAGCCATTCGGCCAGGAGCTGGTTGCCGACCTGGGTAGCCTCTTCAAGTACCGGCCTGAAGTCTCCGTTTTGCACCATCTGCACCTGATAGATCTTGCCGTAGTAACCGTGCATCGTCTCCCAGAACGGGACCTGTGGACGAGGATAGGCGTAGTCGATTTGGTCGTACGTCACCCGGGCCCTCGGCTCTTCCAGGAAGTAATCTTGCAACTCTTCGAAGGCCGAGCGGCGTGCGACCATGTAACCGGTGCCCTTGGCGAATTCGGCGTATACCTCGGGCGACGACAGGTAGCTCAGGAACCGCCAAGACGCTTCCTTCTGTTCCGCGGTGCCGGTGTCGAAGATGACGAAGCCGCCGCCGCCGATCGGAGCGTAGCACTCGACGTTACAAGCCAGGGGCGCCACTCCCAAGCTGTAGCCCAGGTCTTCGGCTTGGCGGATGTGGTTTTGCAGCGAGGCGGTCGAACCTTCCGTCATGGCGACCCGGCCGACGTAGAAGTAGCTGGCACCGCCGCCGTAGTCCGCCACCCGGTGTTCGTGGACGAGCTTCTGCGTGAACTCGAGCATGCCGATGGCTTCCGGCGAGTTCAGCAAGAAGCGGGTTCCGTCTTCGTTCAACACCCGGCCGCCGTTTTGGCCCAGCCACGCTTCGAACATCCAGCCCCAGGAATAGAAGGAAGTCCCGAAAGTGTCCGGATCACCGTCGTTGTTCGTATCGCGCGTCAACTTGCGCGAGAACTCCAGGATTTCCTCCCAAGTGCGCGGCGGGCGATCGGGATCGAGACCGGCTTGTTCGAACAGGTCCCGGCGGATGTAGTTGACCGGGGTGCTGGTGTTGAACGGAATGCCGTAAAGCCTGCCATCCCGGTCGTAGGTAAACACGTTGCGCATGGTGGGGATGAAATCGTCCTCCGGGAAGGTGGGATCCTTTTCGATGAACGGTTCGAGGGGCAGGACGAGCCCTTCGTCGATGAAGGTCGTGTTGCGTGCCTGTTCGAGGTGCATGATGTTCGGGGGCGCGCCGCCGGCCCAGGCGACCACGGCCTTCTCGTAGCCCGTCGTGTAGCCGCCGACGTTAGTGTCCCGCACGATGATGTCCGGATTTTGCTCGTTAAAGCGGTCGACCAGCTGCCGCCAAATTTCCGTTGCCGCTCCGGCCGGCATCGAGTGCCAAACTTCGATCTCGACTTGCGCCAGGGCGCCGGGCGCGCAGGTGACCAACGCGAAAAGCATGAGGATCAAGAAAGACCCCTTCGCAACCTTGACCATCCTCCACATCTACCTCCTTACACGCTTTGAGCGGAACCGATTCGGGTCTGGTGTTACTGCAAGGAAACGCTGTCGCAACCGAGGTCCTCACGTCGTACACGAGTTTCCGGCGGTCGGCGGCACATTCCCCCTTTCCCGGGCAAGAAGTGAACAAATGTACATCCCTTAGTTCATTTGATATAATACTCGCGGGTTGGGTGAATTCCTGCCCCGCGCGGAGAAAATGCACCGTAAGCGCAACAATTGAAAAATATCCGCCGATTGCCGCGGCGCCGGACCCTCCGGACGGGATTGCCGCCAGCGCTCCGGCGGAAATGCCGCGGCAGGCCACCCGTGCCGGATACAAATCGGCTCCGCGTCGTGTTAAGCTGGAAGCAAGAGGAGCGAGTGGGGAAGGGAGCATAAACCATGGAGGACAAAGACCTGTTGGTCCAGGTCAGCTGGCTGTATTACCGGCAAGGCCTCACCCAGGAACAGATCTCAAAGAAGCTTGGCTTTTCCAGGGTGAAAGTGCAGCGCCTATTGGTGCGCGCCCGCAACGAAGGCATCGTGGAGATCAAGATCAATTTTCCGTTTGAGGTCTGCCTGGAATTGCGGCAGCGTCTCGAGACCCTTTATGGGCTGCGTCAAGCGGCCGTCGTTCCGGCCGCCTGGACCGACGAGGACCTGGAGAACGCCTTGGGCGAGGTCGGAGCCGAGATGCTCTCCCGCTTTATGGCGGATGCCGCCTCCGTCGGCGTCGGATGGGGCGTCACCGTCTCGGCGGTGGTGCGCCATTATCCGGCGCAGCCTGTAGCCGGTTCCCTCGTCGTTGGCCTGCTCGGGGGCCAGCCTCAGCTGTCAGGCGTCAATCCGGGCGAGATCGCCAAAGGCCTGAGCCGCAAACTCGGCGGCGAGTGCTATACGGTGCCTGCCCCGTGTTTCGTGAACTCGAAGGAAACCCGCACGATATTGCTCGGCCAGCCGTCCATACGGCAAACGCTGGAGCTTGCCGAGCGCGTCGATCTGGCTTTGGTTGGCGTCGGGACCACCATGCACAACGCGACGCTGGTGAAGGCCGGCTTTCTGAGCCCGTCCGAGATGGCGCAGCTGCGCGCCATGGGGGCGGTCGGCGACATTTTGGGTCACTTCTTCGACGATCAAGGGCGCATCATTGAATCGGAGTTCGAAGACCGGGTCATCAGCCTGGAACTGGAGCGCTTGCGCCGCATCCCGACGGTGCTTTGCGTGGCCGGCGGGACGGAGAAGGTACGGGCGATCCATGCGGCGCTTAAGACCGGCGCCATCGATGCTCTGGTCACCGACGAGCACGTCGCCCGTGAGCTCGTGGCCTTAGCCGCCGATCAGGACACGGCCCGGGTGAACAGATGATTATCTGATCGATCGATTGCGCGCAGCGCTTGCCGCAAAACGGGCGGCCGTCGAGGCGTCGACGGCCGCCCGCCGGTAAACGGTTACCGCTCGTCGCCCCAGGCGGCCAAGGCGGCGGCCAGCTCGGCGTGGTCGGCGGCGTACTCTTTTAGGGAAACGCCCGCCAAGGTCGCGTCGACGGCCTGGCGCAGGGCATCGCCCCCGGCTTTGGCGCCTTGCGGATGGCCCTGTACGCTGCCGCCCGCGGCGATGACGATGTCGTTTCCAAGTTCACGCATGAGGCGTGGGATAAGCTGCGGCGTGATGCCGCCGCCGACGGCCGGCATGGACGGCTTCACGGGCAAAGCCTCCGACTTCAGCCTTTCGGCCATCAGTATGTACTTTTCCCGCGCATACGGGTAACCCCCGTACGGCGTGTTGTACAGCACGATGTCGATGCCGGCAAGCCGGGGCAGGAGGCCGATCAGGACGAACGAGTCTGTTCCGGACTCGGCGGCTTCACAGAGCGCGCCGGCACCGGCGCTATGGCCGAATATGGGCAAGTCCAAGTCCGGATCGGCGGCCAGCTCGGCGACGGCGTCGAAGCCCGTGAAGACGAAGTTTACCATGAGGCCGGTGACGCCCGCCTCGGCGGCACGCAAGGCGTTGTCGCGCATTTTTTTCGGAGGGCCTGAGACATTGCACAAATAACCTACCTTTCGCCCCGTCTCTTCGAAAACGCGCTTTGCTGCCTGCTGATAGGCGACGCACCGCTCGGAGACGGGACAGTAGTCGGGGTCCCCTAAGAGCTCGTCGTCTTTGATGAGATCGACGCCGCCTAGGGCCGTCTCGTAGAACAGTTCGGCTCCAACCTCCGGCGTGAAACCGAGGCACGGTTTGATCATGTTGAGCAAGATGGGACGATCAAAGATGCCGAGCCGTTCGCGCACGCCGTCTATGCCGAAACGCGGGCCCGGAAATTGGCCTGCGAAGGTCGCCGGCAGCTCCAGGGAAACGAGCTTAGCTTGCACCGACGTCGACGCGTCGTTGCCGAGGAGCGTGGTGAGAAGCTGGGCGAAGCTGGCGCCGAAGTTTTCCCAAGGGAACGCGATCGTAATCAGGACGTACCGCTCGTCGCTCGCCGGGCCGATCTCGCGGGGAGGCACTTCGAGCACGTCCACCACCCGCCCCTCGTGCCGCGCCCGAGCCTCCGGGGTGAGCCCCGGCACGGGCAGCCAGGTGCCTACGGTTTGCCCCGTGGCGAACTTGCGGGCCACGGCCAGGACATCGCCTTGGGGCGCCCGTACGGCGTACGTAGCCAGCAGACGGTTGCTATCTCCTGCGTGAAACACTTCATCCTACCTCCCGCTTGCGTGCGACGTCGTCGGCCAGGGCAGCCATCTTGCAAAACGCGTCCGGATCGAGGGCGGCGCGGCCGATGAAAAGCCCTCCGATGTGAGGCAGCGAAAGGAGCTCCGGTGTCGAATCCGGATCGACGCTGCCTCCGTACAGCACCTTGACCCGCTCTCCGAAGCGGGGGTTCGACCCGGTGAGCCAAGTCCGTAGCTGCTCGAACCGTTCCCGCAGATAAGGAATGTCGGCGGGCCGGTCCTTACCGATGGCCCACACCGGCTCGTAGGCAATGACCACTTCGGGCCAGCGGGCCTCACGTACCTCCCGGAACACGGCGGCCAGCTGGCGGGGCAGCGTTTCGCTCGCCAGCTTTTCGTTCCGTTCCGCTTCGCCTATGCACACCAGCGGGGTCAAGCCGTGGTCGAGCGCGGCCAGTACCTTCTTGTTCACCGTCTCGTCGGTCTCGCCGAAGTGGGTGCGGCGTTCCGAATGGCCGATCTCGACGATGGTCGCCCCGGTTTCCTTGACCATAAGGGGCGACACTTCGCCGGTCCACGGTCCGGTATCTTCCCAGTGCACGTTTTGCGCTCCCCACCGTATGTGAGTACCTGAAAGCAGCTCCAGGGCGTCCAAGAGCCACACGAAAGACGGCAGGACAAAAAGCTCGACGTGCTTTAAGTCCTTGGTATGGGCTGCTACGTGGCGCATCCAGTGCCTTGCCTGCTGTCTATCTAAATACATTTTCTGTCCTGCTCCGATCAGCACGAATCATTCTCCCCTTCTTGCTTCACGTCCCGCGTCAGCGTGCCTCGCGCGCTCGCGTTGGTCCGCCTCCAATACCTCCGGGTTGATGCAGTGCCAAGGCCGCAGACCCGTAAAGAGGCGGCGCAAGTCTTCCGCCAGCCTGTCGATGGCCCGCCACACGACCTGCTTGGACGAGCCCGCCACATGGGGGGTCAGCGTCACGTTCGGAAGGCGCGTCAGCGGGTGATCGGCCGGCAGAGGCTCCAGGTGGAAGGTGTCGAGCGCCGCACCCGCGATGACGCCCTTTTGCAGGGCCTCCACCAGGGCGTCGTAATCGACCAAAGGGCCGCGGGCCGTGTTGATCAAGTGGGCCGACGGCTTCATCATCGCGAGTGTTCTGGCGTTGATCAGGTGCGTCGTCTCGGGTGTGACGCGGGCGTGCAAAGACACGAAGTCCGCGGTCTGTAATAGCTCTTCCAAGGACACTTGCGTCACCCGGGGATCGGTGACCCGGACGTAGGGGTCGTAGACGAAGATCTTCACTCCGAAAGGAGCCAGCATATCGGCGACCAAGCGGCCGATGTGACCGAAGCCGATCAGACCAACCGTACGGCCGTCCAGTTCCCAGCCCGCACCGTCGAAGGTGTACAGCTCGGTCCGCCAGACGTTGCGGGCCAAATCGACGTGGGCCTCTACGATGCGCTTGGCTTGGGCAAGCAGCAGCGCCACGGTGTATTCGGCCACGGCCCGGGCGTTGCGTCCGGGAACGAACAAGACGGGCACCGACCGCTCGGTGGCGGCCTTAACGTTGACGTTGACCGGCCCGCCGCGGGCTACCGCGATCGCCTTTAAGCGGCGGGCCGTCTCGATGACGCGCCTGTCGATCGGAGCCATGTGGGCGACGATGATGTCTGCGTCCTCGGCCAGCCGGGAGATCTCCGCGCTGTCCCCGACGTACTCTTGTATTTCATCGTTGAACTCGAAAGGAACGTGGGGCCAGTCGTTGCCGTGATGGATAAATTCCAAGCCGCCCAGTTTCCCTAGGGCAGAAACCAGGCGTTCTTCTACCAGCTCGTTTTTGATGAAGTGATCGCCGGATATGAGCACTCGCATTAGCAGCACCTTCTTTGTTTCGTCGTCGTAAGATGGCCGGACGTCCGGGCGAGGGGCCTATCCCTCCGTGCGCTTCATTGGGCTTCCGCCGCGCCGCTCGCCGCTGCGGCCCGCTCCTCCCACAGGGGCAGCACGGCGGAAAGCAGCGCTTTATATACGCCGTACCGCTCGTCGTAGTACTCCATGCGTTTCGGATCCGGTTCGATTTGGCGGGCGATGCGCACCGCGACGCCGACCCCTTCCTCGAGCGAAGAGTAAAGCCCGCTGGCGGTCCCGGCTGCGAGCGCAGCGCCCAGAGCGCCGCACTCTTCCTCGGCGAACACATTCACGACCTTCCCGCTGACGTCGGCCAAGATGCCCATCCAGGCCGCGCTCTTCGCTCCGCCGCCTGCGGCCCGGACGGTCGAGAACGGTTTGGGCATGTGTTCGTAGCTATCCCGTGCCGCCATCGCGACACCTTCGTACACAGCCCGCAGCATGTGCCGCTTCTCCAATCCCGAGTGAAGGCCGAACCACATGGCCCTGGCCGCGTCGTTGACGAAGGGGGAGCGCTCGCCTGCAGCGTCGATGAACGGAAGGTAGATGAGCCCGCCGGCGCCCGGAGAGGTTCCGCTGACCATGTTTTCCGCAACCGTGTAGACGGGCTGTCCGGAACTCGCGGGAACGCCGATCGTCTTGAGAAACCAATCGACGTTCAACGTGCCTGCCATTGACGAGAGCATCCGCAGCCAGCGGTTTTTCGGTCCCATGACGATGTTGTAGCCGATGCCGTTGGGTACGGGCGATGGTTCCGCCAGCGTCATCTCGTGGATCGCTGCGCTTCCCATGATGGTGCAGACGTCGCCGTCGTGCAAAGCACCGAGGCCAATGGCCGACGCACACACATCGAAGAGAGGTCCCGCCACCGGAAGTCCTGCCGGCAGGCCGGTGCGTTCGGCGATCGCGGGGCGCAAGGTGCCCACAGCGGAAAGGCCGTCGCGCACGGGAGGGATGCGGTCGAGCCACGGTTCGATCCCACACGCCGAGAATGTCTGGGCCGAGAACGTCTCGCTGCGCCGCAAGAAATAAGTGTGGCCCACTTGCGACCTTTCCGACGACAAGATGCCCGTAAGCCGGTAAAAAATCCAATCGCCCGCGTGCAACACCGCGTGGGTGCGCGCCAGGGTGTCGGGCTCGTTTTCTTGCAGCCAGCGAAGCTGCGGAGGCTGCAAAGAAACGCAGGGGGCCGTCCAGGTCAGTGCGAACAGGCGGTCTGCCGTCCCGTCCTCTTGCCAGCGCCGCACGACGGAGGCGGCTCGCGCGTCGAGCCACAGCAAGGCCGGCCGCACGGGACGGCCCTCCTCGTCGACCAGCCACGTGCCGTCGCCTTGCGCCGAGATGCCGATCGCCCGCACCCGTCGGGCTTCCGCAGGCGCCTTCGCCACCAACTCGGCGAGCGTTGCCTCGACCTGGCCGGCGAGGGCGTTCATGTCCTGCTCGCACCAACCGGGCTGCGGGCGGGATATTTCGGTTCCCGTTGCCGCCCGTGCGACCTGCCTGCCGGCGGCATCGTACAGGACGCACTTGACGACGGACGTACCTGCGTCAATGCCGATCAAATACTCCGACACGTGGCACCCTCCCTCCACTGTGGGACACCGGAATGAACAAATGATCATGTCCAAGTTCATTTACATCTTACGTCACGGTCCGGCCGATTCCTCCCCGGACAAGTGAACAACCGGCAAGAATCGCACCGGGAAGGGTTTTTGTGCGCCTGATTCCGCCCGCGTAGACATGCGTTCGTTACAAGAGCGCGTCTGTCAGGAGGAGTGTTCTGTCCGGAGGTTGAATAAATGATCACACAGAGGTCAAATGTACATCTGCTTGCGGAGGTGCACGACATGCGAATCGCTATCGGATGCGACGACGCGGCGGTCGAGCTGAAAGAGGCGCTGAAGGCTCACATGCAGGAAAAGCAAATCGAGGTTGTCGATTTCGGAGTGCACGCTGGCGAAGTCGTCGACTACCCCGACGTAGCCCACACGGTCGCCACGAAGGTGAGCGAAGGAGAGTTCGAGCGGGCCGTCTTAGTTTGCGGGACGGGGATCGGCATGGCTATCGTGGCGAACAAGGTGCCCGGCGTGCGGGCTGCCGTGTGCCACGACCCGTACTCGGCCGAGCGGGCGCGCAAGAGCAACAACGCCCAGGTGATTTGCTTCGGTGCGCGCGTGATCGCCCCGGAACTGGCCAAATCGCTGCTGGATATTTGGCTCGCGTCGGAGTTCCAGGGTGGAAATTCCGCTCGCAAGGTAGACAAGATCGTCAAAATAGATGAAGATTATCGCGGGCGGCGCAGCGACGTCAGCGCATGAGGACACAGCGGGAGCGGGCTCCCGCCCGTTCCCGGCGCGGGAAACGGTGCGCTGCGAAGTGAAGACAAGGGGGATCAGGCTGGTGGAAAAGGCGTGGCGCGTGGGTGTTCTCACCGGCGGTGGGGACTCTTCGGGAATTAACGCGTTCCTGCGTGCGCTGTGCGTCGGGGTATGGAAGCGGGGCGGAGAGGTGATCGGCATTCGGAACGGTTGGAAGGGCCTCGTCGAACCCGACCTGCAGGTTCTGACGCCGGCCGATGTGCTCGACGTCACCCTCAAACCGGGAACGATTCTGGGCACCTCGCGCACGAATGTCGTCAAGATGGGCGCCGTGAATCAGGTGGTACAAAACATTGAAGGGCACGGACTCACCCACCTCGTGGTAATAGGCGGCGGCGACACGTTGAGCATCGCGGGAGCCGTCGCAGACGAGAGCCCGGTCCCGGTTGTCGCCGTTCCCCAAACCATCGACAACGACATCGCCGAGACGGATGTCTCCTTGGGCTTTTCCACGGCGGTCCAGCGAGGCATCGAAGCGGTCTCCGGCATCATTCCCTCCAACCGGGCCCACGGCAATCCCATGCTGGTCGAGGTTATGGGCCGTGCGTCGGGTTGGCTCACGCTGCACATCGCCCTCGGACTCGAAGCGGACTTCGTCGCGTTGCCCGAGTTTCCGTGGTCGGTCGATGACTTGGTCGAGGTGTACGAACGCACCGGCCCGGCTATCCTCGCGCTGATCGCCGAAGGGGTACAGACGGCAGAACTCCAGGTGACCCACTCGCGCTTTGACGCCTTCGGCAATCCGGCGCTCGAAGGCGTAGTCCACCGCGTTGCCGCACGCTTTGCGGAACGGGCAGGACGCTATCCCCGCGTGCAAGTGCTCGGCTACGTGCTGCGGGGAGGACCTCCCAATTCTTTTGACTTGAACCTCGCCTGGCGGTTTGCCGTCGGCACGCTACACGCTTTGGAGGAAAACGTCACCGGACACATGGTGGCTTGGCGCGACGGCACGACGCGCCTTGTGCCCTTAGGCGCGGTGGTGGGCAGAGAACGTCTCGTCCCCGCAGAGCTTTTTGCGGACTTTCGCCGCGTCATGGTCCGGTAGCCAGGAGGATACACGGGTGTACGAACCGTCGGCGGTTTTGGTCACGGGCGTGCAAGCGGCAGGCAAGTCGACCGTCGGCCGACTGCTCGCGGAGCGGTTTGAGTACAGCGCCTTCATCGAGGGCGACGATATGTGGAGGCTCATCGTCCGCGGCCGTGTCGACATGTCGCCGGACCCCGACCCCGAAGCGATCCGCCAATTCGAGCTGCGGCTGAAACACGGTGCCATGCTGGTCGATTCGCTGGTCGATGCAGGGTTCACCGCGGTCCACGCCGACTTGGTATTCGAAGGGTTCCTGCGCCAGTACATCGCCTGGGTGCGCAGCAGGCCCCTGCGGGTGATCGTCCTCGCGCCGAGCGTGCACGCCGTGGTGGAGCGGGAAAAAAGGCGCGGATCCAACGCATACGGCGACTGGATCACGGCCTACGGCGGTTTGGAAGGGGCTGTGCGCGAGTTTCACCGCTCGCTGCAGCTCACGCCCCGGGTCGGGCTCTGGATCGACTCGTCCGACCAGAGCCCGGAGCAGACCGTCGACGAGATCATCGCCCGCTGGGACGAAGCGCTCATTCCCGCAGACGGCCTGCTCTAACCGATGCGGCGGCTACTTCTTGGGCACGTAGATCCTAAGCTTCGAAGCGACTTCCTCCACTTCGTCGCGAATATCCCACGAGTTGCCGATGTACGACACGTTAAAGGCCCGGTACTGGAAGTCGCCCCACCACTCCTCGGTCACCACGACGCGGTGAGTCGTCACGGGCGCGGGCCGGTTCGTCGTGCGCTGCGTTAACGACGTCCAACCTTCCGGCCGGTACTGGAATCCCGGTGCGATCTCGATGATGCTCCCCACCGGAATGTCGTCGCGGGTGAACATGCGGCCCGAGCTGACGAAAAAGCAAAGGTTCGAGGCCGTGCTGTTTTCCCGGGTGTTCAGTACGTTAAACAGATGCTGAGCGCCGTTCGACTGCCAGTATGCGCAGCCGACGGGTTCCCAGTCGAGCAGCGTGTAGTTGTCCAAGTCGATGGCGGCCCCTTCCTCTTCCGCGGCCTGTTGCATCCCGGCGGGCGGCTCGACGTAGCTCGACACCGTAATGACGAACGGCTGCGCCACGGCCGCTTCCACGGCTTCTTTGACCGCGGGCAGGTAATGGTCGGGTATTTCCGCCTCGTCCGGTACCCATTCCAAAGAATCTAGGGGCAAGCCCGTGAGCGCGTGCAGCCACGTCAAGCCAGCGACGTAACGGCCTAGACCGTAGCTCAGGTGGTAGCCGTCGCGGGTCAGGGCGTCGCCGATAAAGCTCGTCCGCACGTTTTGAATGGCGGTGCCGGCCGGAATGACCACCGCAAACTCATCGCGGGGCACGATGACCTCGCGCACCGCGTGCACGATGCCGGAAAACATGGTGAGCTGATTGCGGCCGTAGCGCGCGAAGTCGGCGTGGGTGCTGTCCGACTGGTACGCCCACGTCATGTGCCAGCCTAGCTTTGCTGCCGGATTCGTCTTGTGCGTGTTCACGTAGTCGATCAAGTGGTCGAGCACGCCGTTTTCCGTATACGAGCTTGCGATGCCGCTGAGACCGCTCACCTGCTGCAGCGTGATCAGGTCCCAGTCTTCATCTTGCAGGCCGTAAAGGAGCGTGCGGCCGCCTTGCACACGCCAGCTGCCGTCCGTGTTCTTGTAATATTGATAGTTCGGCAGATCGTACTGCGCGTTGCGCCAGTGCTGTGCCAGGTTCGAGCCGCCGATATAGAGGTACCCTAAAACGACGTCGACGCCGGCATCCGCGGCGATGTGGTAGAGGTGTTCCATCGCGTCTTGGCTGAAGCTGTTGCCGATGGCTAAGATCTTCAGCGTGTCCGCAGGATCCAAAGGAGCGCCGAAGACGCAGGCGGCCCAGGTAAAGAGGACGAGCAGCAGGAAGATAATGCGCAGCGGTCGGTTCGTCATGGCACCGGCACCTCTTTCTAGTCGTTTTTCCTCACGCTTACCCGCCGAAAAACAGGCGGACGACGTTTGCTCCTCCGAAGACGGCCCCGAGCGAGCTGCCCACGTTCGTCAGGGCTACGACGAGCAGGACCCGGGTTACACGGTTCGTCCAAAAGCCGCGCAGCGTCGTCACCTCGTCCCGCAGGCTTTCAAAGTCCCGCACGGTGGGCCTGTGGAAATACGCTTGCACGATGCCCGCGAACCATCCGGCGGCCATAAGAGGGTTGAGCGAACTGATGGGCGATAAGGCCGCCGCCGTGACGATCGCGGCCGGGTGGGCGAGAGCTGCCGCGGCGCCCGCGGCGGCCAGGAGCGCGTTCCAAAACAGCCAGGTGTTGATCTGGGCCAGCCCGGTCGCGTAGTTGGTGAGCAAAGTGTACACGATGAGGCCGATGACGACGACGGGAATGGACCAACCGATGACGGCCGGCGCCTTTGATTTCGGCGGGAGCGCGGTGAGGGTGTTCACGTCGTGGTCCTTGTGAATCTCCTGGACAATGCCGGGCACGTGGGCCGCACCGACGACGGCCACCACCTTCTTGCCCGGCGCCTCCTTGATGCGCTGCGCCAGGTACTGGTCGCGCTCGTCGATGAGGGGGCCCTTCACCCGCGGGAAGGCCCGGGCGAATTCGTCGAAGACGTCGTCGAGCACGTCCCGTGACTTCATGCGCTCCACGTCTTCCTCCGATACGCTGTCGGCCTCGAAGATGCCGGAGATGATGGCGAAAAGCAGCTTAACCTTGTCCCAAAAGCGCAGGCCCCGCCAGACGCGGGCAAATGTGATCTGGATGTTCCGGTCGGCGAGTACCAGCTGCGCGCCGACCTCTTGGGCCGATTTCATGCCCTGGATCATCTCTTCGCCCGGTTGCACGCCGAACTGGTGCGCAAGGCGCCTCTGAAACGACGAGATGAGCAGATTCATCAACAGCGCCGTCGTCTTCTTTTGCTTAATGATAGTAAAGATGTCTGTGTTCTTCCAGCGGTCGGGATCGACGATCGCCCGCATGCGCGTCTCGTCGAGCTCGATGCAGACGGAATCGGGGCGTTCGGCTTCGATCACTTCCCGCACCTCTTCCGTGCTGCGCCGCGAGACGTGGGCGGTGCCGATCAGAATATACTCTTTTCCGTTCAATTCAAGTCGCGTGACGTTCCCGGTCGACATGGCATACCGTTTCCTTCCGTAGTCCTGCTTCTTCGTTTCGGCGTACAGTGCCGGCTCTTGAGGACTTCGATCTATTACGATGTTCACCTTCCTGCACTCCTACGCGCCCGCCACGCCGTGCTGCGGAGGAGTGGTGCTGCGGGAAGGCGAACTGTGGGCGTACGGCTCGACTGGCACGGAACGGTCACATGCACGAGCTGGAGGAGGAAGTGCGATGCTCACCGAAACCGATCTGAGATTTCTGCGGCGCTGCGTCGAGTTGGCGCAGGAGGCGTTGGAGGCGGGGGATGAACCCTTCGGGTCGGTCCTCGTCTCCGGAGACGGTGCGGTGCTGGCCGAAGAGCGCAACCGCATCCACACCGCTGCCGATCCGACCCAGCATCCCGAATTTCTGCTCGCACAATGGGCTGCACGCAACCTCACCCCGGAGGAGCGGGCCGCCGCGACCGTGTATACTTCGGGCGAGCACTGCCCCATGTGCGCGGCGGCCCACGGATGGGTTGGCCTTGGGCGCATCGTCTACGCCACTTCGTCGGAGCAGCTTGCCGCCTGGCGGAAGGAACTCGGAGCCGTGCCGCCGGCTGTCGCGCCCTTGCCCGTGCAGAAAGTGTTGCCGGGCATCGAAGTCGCCGGGCCGGCGCCGGAGCTGGCCGATGCCGTACGTGAGCTGCACCGCCGCTTGATCGAGAGGCGACGAGGCGGCGGGGAATAAGGTGCAAGGAGCGGTACTTTGGGCAAATCCTCATTTTGGCAAAACAAGACCGTCTTCATCACGGGCGCGTCGTCGGGCATAGGCGAAGCCCTGGCGCTCGAGCTAGCACGCCACGGAGCGCGGGTGGGCCTGTTCGCCCGGCGCCGGGAGCGGCTGGCCGAGCTCGCGGGTAAAATTCACGGCTTCGGCGGCTGGGCTTTGCCCCTCGCCGGCGATGTGGGAAGCCGCGAGGCGGTGCGGCACGCTGTGGCGCGCTTGGAAGGGGAAAGCGGCCCCGTCGACGTTTTGGTGGCGAACGCAGGGCGCGGCATGCACGGCCTGCCGGAAACGGACTCGCACGCCGTGGAAGCTGTGTACCGGGTGAACTTCTTGGGGGCCGTATACGCGTTCGAGGCCGTGCTGCCGTCGATGCGGGCTCGTGGGCAAGGACACGTCGCGGTCGTCTCGAGCGGCACGGCGCTGCTTCCCCGCCTTGCCGCCAGCCCTACCTACGCTTCGAGCAAAGAGGCCTTGGGCAGGTACTTTGAAGGGCTCGGCCGGGAGCTGCGCCTTGAGGGAATACGTGTTACGGTGATCTACCCCGGTTTCGTGCGCACGGAGATGACCGCCGGACACAAGGTGATGCCCTTTGTGCTGGAACCCGACGCCGCCGCCCGCATCATCCGGAGAGCGGTAGAACGCGGCCGCAGCAAGCTGCTGTTTCCCCGGCGGGTCTTCTGGCTGGGAAGAGCCGCACAGCTTATCCCCACCCACGTGCAAGTTGCGGTGCGGCGCAGGTTTTCCGGCACACCGCACAAAGATCCGTGATTCCTTCTTTCGCTCCCGTGGGGTAGAGTATAGCCACGGAATCTCCGTCTCGGCCCTCGTCGACGGAAGGAGCGACCGTTCATGCCCGCCGGTTGGCGCTTCGACAACAGTTACGCCAGGCTACCCTCGCTTTTCTTTTCCCGGCTGAAACCTGAACCCGTGCCGTCTCCCGCGCTCGTGATCCTCAACGAGGCCTTAGCCGCCGAGCTCGGTTTGGACGCGCAAGCCCTCTGCGCCGCGGAAGGAGTGCAAGTTTTCGCCGGAAACGCCTTGCCGCCGGGCGCCGAACCTTTGGCCCAGGCGTACGCGGGCCACCAGTTCGGCTACTTCACCATGCTCGGCGACGGGCGGGCGATTTTGCTCGGCGAACACCTGGCTCCGGACGGACGGCGCTTCGATATCCAGCTTAAAGGTTCCGGCAGGACCCCGTACTCCCGCGGCGGCGACGGCCGGGCGGTGCTCGGGCCCATGCTGCGGGAGTACATCATCAGCGAAGCGATGCACGGCCTCGGCATCCCGACGACCCGCAGCCTTGCCGTGGTGACGACGGGGGAAAAGGTGCTCCGGGAGACGCTGCTGCCGGGCGCCGTCTTGACCCGCGTCGCGGCGAGTCATCTGCGGGTCGGCACCTTTCAGTTCGCCGCGGTTTGGGGTTCAACGGATCAGCTGCGCACCTTGGCCGACTACGCGCTGCGCCGCCACTTTCCCGAGATCGATCCCGAAGACCCGGGTCGTTTCTTGCAGCTGCTCGAGGCCGTGATCGAGCGGCAGGCGGCGCTCGTGGCCCGCTGGCAGCTCGTCGGTTTTGTCCACGGCGTCATGAACACGGACAACATGACGATCAGCGGCGAGACAATCGACTACGGACCCTGCGCGTTCATGGATGGGTACGATCCGGCCACCGTCTTTAGCTCGATTGATACCGAAGGGCGCTATGCGTACGGTAACCAGCCTCGCGTTGCCGGCTGGAACTTGGCCCGCTTCGCCGAGGCCCTTTTACCCCTCCTGGACACGGACAAGGAGAAGGCTTTGGAGAAGGCCCGGGAAGCCGTCGGGAAATTCCCCGCTGCTTTCACGCGCTATTGGCTGGAGGGAATGCGCAGGAAACTGGGCCTGTCGACGGAAGAAGAGGGAGACGGCGCCTTGATTGACGAGTTGCTCCGGTTGATGCAAGAACATAAAGCCGATTTTACGAACACCTTCCGCGCCCTGACGCTCGGCCGGCCTGATCTTGTGCCCATGACCGGCGCGGAAGGTTGGCAGGCGTGGCATGCCCGCTGGCAGGTCCGGCTCGATCGGCAACCAAGTGGGAGGGAGGCGGCGCGGCAGCTGATGAAGGGGAGCAACCCTGCGATCATCCCGCGCAACCACCGCGTCGAGGAGGCGCTGACCGCAGCCGTCGATCGGGGCGACCTGGGCGTGCTGAAGCGTCTTCTGGCCGTGCTCGAAGATCCTTATGCGTATTCTCCGGACCAGGAGCACTACGCCGCCTTGCCGCCCCCTTCGTCGCAGCCTTACCGCACCTTCTGCGGAACTTAACCGGGGACCGCCGCCGAGTATGCGACGCCGTGCGTTTTGGTACTCGGGGTCCGCCGGCGCGATGAGGGGAAACGTGCTACGCTAACGTGAGAGGAGAATCCCCGTGCGCAGCGACGGACGGAGAGACGTCATTGGCATCATTTTTTCGTTCTTTCTCGGGCTGATGTTGGCAGCGTTTTTCGGCATCGGGTTGCACACGTTCTATCCCATGCCCGCGCCTTATGACGAGGAGTTCGAAGAACTGTACCGACGGGAACAAGAGGTGCGCCGCCTCGCGCCCGACTCTGGGCTTACCGAAGAGCAGAGGCAGCGAATCGATGACATCATCGCAGAAAGGCAAGAACTATACCAAGCCCGTATCAAGCTCCAGGATCGGTGGGCCCGCAACGCCAGCATCATACTGACCGTCTTGGCCACCGCTGCCATGGCGATTTCCCTCATCCGGACCACACTGCCCGTCATCAGCAACGGGTTGCTCCTCGGCGGCATTTTTACCATCCTATACGGCATTGGCTGGGTTGCTTCCTCGGACGACGCGCTCCTCAGTTTTCTTTCCGTTACCGTTGCCCTCGCCGTCACGCTGCTTGTAGGATACCTCCGCTTTGGCAAGCAGCAACAAGGTACTCGGGGGCCGGCTTCCGCGGGGCCCGTGCCCGGTGCGGGAGCGGGCAGCCCGGACTTGGCGGCCATCGAACGGCGGCTCGCGGAACTGGAAAGGCGCCTAGACCGTGCGGCCCGAGCCTTGGATAGCGGTGACGGGCCCTGAGGCAGTGCCGCGCCGAACTCCGTTCATCCTTTTTTCTCCCCGCTGGAAAAATCGCCTTGCCCCTGAAACTTCTCCCGCTCCCCCGTGTACTACCTAGTGAAGACCGACCTGAAGGAGGCAGACCGTGCGCACCGACGACGAGATCATCCGCCTGTGCCAAAAGGGCCGGTCTGAGGGCTTCTCGCTTCTGCTCGCTGCGTACCAGGACCGGGTCTACCGCCGGGCCTACAGCTTCCTTCGTAACCGGGAGGACGCGCTCGATGCCACCCAGGACGTCTTCTTGCGCGTCGTGCAGGCCATCGGCCACTTTCGCACAGGGAGCCCCATCTGGCCCTGGCTGAGGCAGGTGACGACGAACACGTGCCTCAACCGGATCCGGACGGCGAGCGCAAGGCCTCAGACCGTGCCCCTCGACGAAGCCCGGGATCAGGCGTCGGCCGCGTACGATCCGGAAAGCGAAGCGCTGGCCACCTGGGACCGGGAGTGGCTGGAGCGGGCCCTGGATGAACTCCCTCCGCTGCAGCGCATGGCGGTGGTCCTCCGTCACCGGGAAGGCTTGAGCTACGATGAGATCGCACGGACGATGAACCTCCCGCTAGGTACGGTGAAAACGTATCTCTTCCGGGCGCGGAAAACCTTGCGGGAAGCGATGGAGCAAGAAAACGGCGCCGGCTGAAGGGTGTGCGCGGAATTGGCGCCCCTCGGCCGAGGAGGGCGGACCATGCACTGCGTAGACGACTCCCTGCTGCAAATGTTGGTCGAAGGCACGTTGGACCAGCCGGTGGAGGATCTGGTGCGGATCCACTTGCGGGCTTGTCCCGAGTGCCGGAGGAAAGCGGCGGGCTACAAACAGCTGATGTGGGACTTGAGCCAGGAAGCGAAAAAGGAAACACCGCCGGAGCTGGACGCGATGCACGATGCGCTGCTGACCGCCTGGAAAGACGCCCGGCAAGCGGAGCGGCAGCGGGAGACGGTACGGCGTTCGCTCGTCCCGGCCTGGGCGGGATATTCGCTGCTCTGGACCCGCCACGCCATGGCGCCGGTCCAGAGCATGGGCAGCGTCGTCTCCAAGCTCGGCGGCAAACTGCTGGAACAGTTGACGGCCCGCCGGGTCTCGCGCCGCGGGGGAGGTGGCCGCCGTTGACCTGGTAGCAGCGATTGTGGCTGGCGTTCTTTGGTTTCTCGCCGGATTTTTCGTACTGGTCGTTCTGGCCTTGTGCACGCCCTTGCGGCTGTCGGCCTCCGCATACGGCATCGACATCAGCGAAGCGGAGGGAATCTGGCCGGACGGCTTTCGCTGGCGGCTGCGCATGGCCTGGCTCCTCGGCCTGCTGCAGCTGGACGCCCGGCAGGACATGGGCGAACCGGTCCGCAGGCGGGTGACACTGTTCGGGATTCCGGTTCGGACGGCGCCCAAGGTTTCGTCCGAGAAGCGGTCCGCCCGGGTCGGCGTGGCGGGAGGAGCAGGCGAAAAGAAGGGGAGCGGCGGACGAAAAAGCCAAAAAGCCGGCAGCCGACGCTTAGCGCCACACGAGATCCGCTCCCTCCTCGGCGAGGCAGGTTGGTTTCTGCGTCGCCTGCGGCGGGCGGCGCGAGTTCACGCAGCGGGCGATTTGGTGTACGGCTTTTCGGATCCGGCCGTGACGGGCTGGTGTGAGGGCTTGAGGCACACTCTGAACTTGCCGCGGCAGCTTCGCCTCACACCCAGCTTCGAAGAAGGCAGGCTGCAAGGATGGCTGGACGTCCAGCTGACGGTGTACCCAATAACCTGCGTCTGGGTCGTGACGCGGGCATTGTTCCGAAAAGGAGTGCGGCGCGTTTGGTGGCCACGTCTGCGCCGGCGGCTCCCGTGGGCAGGTAACCAGGGCAAGCGGCGCGCCGCAGCCGCGACGGGGCGCCGGCGCGAGAGTCAATAAGGGAGGACAAAGACGATGCAACTGAACTTGGAGATGCTGGTAAATAAGGTACTCGAGGGTATGAGCACGAAGACCGTCGTCGGCGAGCCGATGCAGATCGACGGCGTGACCTTGATTCCGATCGTCAACGTGAGCTTCGGCTTCGGCGGGGGCGGCGGCAGCGGCGACGGACCGGGCGGCAAGGACGCCGGCTCCGGTGCGGGGGGCGGCGGTGGCGCCCGGATGAAGGTAGCCGGCGTGCTTGTGGTGAAGGACGGCGACGTGAAGTTCGTCCAGACGGGCAAGGGCGGCGGCATCGACAGACTGCTCGATTCCATCCCCGACCTGCTGGAAATGGTAAAAGTGAAAGCGGAAGAGGCAAAGGAAGACGAGTCCGGGGACTGAATCGGCATCCCCAGGCTCCTCACGTGAACGAGGCCTCCGGTGCGGGTCCGAACTGGCGCCGCGCCGGAGGCTGTTTTCTTTTCGGACGAATGGAATTCCCTCACCGATGACGACTCGCCCCGCTCGCGGTATACTGAAAAGAAGCGATGCCCGTGGCCTACCATCACGTGTGAGGTTGAGTTCCATGCACTACTTTCCCATTCTGTCAGGGCTTTTCGTCTCGCTCTTGATGATCAGCCAGGTGACTGCGGTCAAACCGGTTGAGATCGGCATCGCCTTTACCGGTGCGGACGTGCTCTTTCCCCTCGTTTACCTGCTGGGCGACGTGATCACGGAAGTTTACGGCTTTGCCCGTTCCCGCATCGTCATTTGGACCGGCCTTTTCGCCAATCTCCTCATGAGCGGGGCCATATGGCTGGTCGGCATGATGCCGGGCGAGGCGGAATGGCTCGCCGCCGGCGGACAAGCGGCCTGGGACATGCTGCTCGGTCTTGCCCCGCGCATCGCCGTGGCGAGCCTCGCGGCCTACTTCGTCGGTGAGTTCGTGAATGCCTACGTTTTGGCCCGGCTCAAGGTGGCCATGCGGGGGCGGCTGCTGTGGGTGCGAACCCTCGGTTCGAGCATGATCGCCCACGCCGTCGACGGGCTGATCTTCTTCCCCGTCGCGTACGGCGGAGAATGGCCGTGGCGGCTCATCTTCGAGATCATGCTGGTCGCCTACGTGCTGAAGCTGAGCGTCGAGCTGCTGATGACGCCCGTCACGTACGCCGTCGTCGGCTGGCTCAAGCGGCGCACGGGAGTGGATGTCTACGATCACGACATCCGTTTCAATCCGTTCCGCATTCACCTTGAAGACGGCAAACAATAGTAAGGTGCAAACGGTACGGAGGAGGAAGAGCGGAACGTTCAAAGAACGTTTCCCGTGTAGTCTTGCATCACGGGCACACTATATTCTGAAAGGAGAGGCATGGGCATGAATCGCACGTCTTTGCGCGTCTTCGGTCTTCTTTCGGTCCTGCTCGTGTTGGGCTTCGGCCTGACCCAAGCCGCGGCGGCGGAA
>JAAYLA010000298.1 GCA_012522135.1 Bacillota bacterium
CCATCATCTCGGGCAACTAGCGTCGCAACCGAGCGATCCGAACCGTTCCGACACGCACGTATCCTCGGCCGCAGGGGGCGGAAAAAGGGAATCCGCCGCCTGCGGCCTTGTTTGTAGATACCTCTAGTAGCTTATCGGAACCGTGGTCCAGACCTTTTCCATGCGTCACCTCGTCCTTGTTGCGCTGTGTAACCCGACAGGGCAGCCGGACCTATAAACTTTCGCGCCGGGGGACAGAAGCCTGTTACGGTCCGTTGGCCGAGCAATTGGCAATTTTCCTCCGTGCGGCGGGGGTAGGGTGCGCAGGAATGATCCCGGCCGCGTATGCGGGCCGGGATTTTCGCACGCAGACGCGGCCGTCTCATCGAACGGACGCTTCCCGGGAAACCTGTAGTAATGGAAGTAATGGAAGTTTCATGGTCACCCGGGCCTCGGGGCTGCACGGGCGTGGGCGAGTAACCACTCCGGGGACTGCCTTGCCGGCGGCATGCCCGACCGCTAGGAGGGAGGCACGATGGATCGACGTATCGCACGCCTGGGAGCGGTTCTCCTCGCCGGCGGGGTGTTACTTTTCGGGGCGGCCAGCTTGCTCCATCCGCCGACCGCAAGCCCTTGGGAGCCCGTCGAAGCGTTGGCGGAAGCGACCCGTCCCCTGTGGCTCGTCGACCACGCGGTTCTGCTGCTCGCGATGGTCGCCTTGCACCTGGGCCTCTTCCTCCTGCACGCACGCATCACGGCGGTGCAGGCTGCGCCCCTGTCCCAAGCCGCCTACGCGCTCGGCGTCACGTCACTGACGCTGTGGGTGGCTGTGTTCGTGTTGGAACTGACGGGGTGGCGTGCGCTGGCGGAAGCGGCAAAGGAATGGTTCGGCCATTCATCCGCTATGCCGCCTCCCCGGGTGGTCGGTCCTGCCGGTACGATGTCCCTCCTGGTCCATAGCCTGTGGGCGACGGCAATCTCCCTCGGATACGCGGCGGCTTTCCTGCTGAGCCTCGCCGTGTTGCTTTGGTCGACCGACATGCGGCGCAGCCGGGACCGGTCCTTTCCGGCGTGGGCGGGCAGCTTGGGCATCGCAGCGGCCTTGACCAACCTCATCGCCTTGCCGGTGGCCTTCGCCATCCCGCGCATCGCCCTGTGGCTGCTCATACCGGCCGCGGGCCTGCTCGGAGCGTGGCTGCTGGCCGCGGCCTGGCTGCTGTGGCTCACCCCGGCTTCCCCCTAAGCACGGAAGAAGGATGGGCCAAGTCGTCGGGAACGTAGGGCACCGCTCAAAACCTTGACTAGCGGGAGCTCGCTGCCGCTTCCCCGTGCATCTGCTCCAGCAAGTCGTGGACCGCCGAAACGAGAAGCCCCGGTGCGCTCCTTGCCAGCGGGAACCCACGCCAGCGCACCCGTGCGTCCACCTCGTAGCCACCTAGATCCCAGGCGGCAGCGTCGGGAAAGTATCCGTAGTAGCCGTTCGTGTATCCGAGGACGACGGTCTGAGCGTACGGCGAGAAAGCCAAGATCTCCAGGCCGATCGAGGCGAAAATCTCCGCAGGAAACCCTATAAAGCACAAATCGCCGACCGCCAGCGCGTGCGCCGGGAAAGCCAAGCGAAGCGGCTCATCCGTTTGCAACGCCTCGTACCGCTCCTTGGCCCAGCGGGCCTGGCGCGCGGCTTCCCAAAGTTCCAGGAGCAGCTGCGCGCAGGCTCCTTCCCGCACCCTCGCCTCGATTTCCGCCAGGGTCCGGCTGCGGCGCTCGTGCTCACTCCGGGCCTCGGGCAAGGTCATACGGCCGGTCTCGAGGGGCAAGGGCACGGTCATCTCGCGGACGCGCAGCGGACCCGGGTCCTCCTCGGCGCTTTCCGTCAGCCCTTTCAACACTGTGTACGCGAGCCGCCGGCCGAGCAACGCTACCTCGGCAAAAGACCCGGAAGCCTCCGGATTCACGTCGGCGCACGCACCCTGCAGGAACAGCGCCGGGCAACCGAGCTCGGCTTCGATGACGGCCTGCGCCGCGCCCGGAAAGTCGGCCGATATATCGTAGTTGCGAGCAGTGAGCGTCGTCGGATGGCACGCGTGCGAAAACAGGACGGCCACGGGACGCGCTCCTGCCGTCAGGAGGGCAAAGTCGACGTGGGGAATGACGGGTCCGTCTGGATTTCTGCCGATGACGACCCTTCCCTCCGCGGTGATCTGCCTGCGGTTGATGCCGAGCTGCACGCCGAGCCGGCCCCTGCGCATCCGCACGGCCTTCATCTCACGCCGGGCCCAGCCCACTGCTCCCACGATGTGGTCAACCAGCGCCTGGCCGTAGCGCGCTTCGAGGCCGGTGCCGAGGAACGACGGACCGCTGTGCGTGTGGGAGCAGTTGATCATCACGTGCTCTGCGGGAATGCCGCAGCGGTGGGCGATGAGCGCGCGCATCCGGTCGGCCAGGGCGACAGGCATGTGGCACAGATCGCACGCGACCAAAGCAGCCTCGACGCCTCCCTGACGCAGCACGACGACGCGTGCGTAAAGGTCGTCGTGGACACCTTCCGCACCGTGATCGCGCACCGCATATCCCTGCATGCGAATTCCGAGCGGCGGCGTGATGCAAACCCGCGCTGCGCCTGCCTCCAGCAACTTCGCCGACCTCCTCGCTGCGTACCGTGTTCCTGCTATCCCTGCGCGCTCCATGCGGCAAAGGGACGCGCCTTGACCGGAGTGCCGGCCGTCCTGGTCAACAGGGTGCGTTCCCTCGCCCAGCTCAACGGACTGAAAACGTTATCATCGCCACACCGGCCACGACCCCTGCTCCCGAGGGGAAAGGAGTGTGGCTTAGCCTTCGGCATGCCGATAGCCGTTCCCTTCCCAGCGCGCCCTGAACTTTCCCATCCCTCTTGCCGACTGAGTAAACGAGGGGATGGGAGCGAGCAAACCGGCCCATGGTAATAGCAGGTAATGGCAGACTGGCGACGAATATGCGAGGTAGAACGTTATCACAGTAGA
>JAAYLA010000299.1 GCA_012522135.1 Bacillota bacterium
ACGTATTCTCCGGCGGGAAGGATGAACCCGAAATCTTCTCGCGCTTCGTAGTGGAAGACGCCGAGACTTGCTCGCACGTCGGTGCTGAATCCTTCCCTGGCAAGGACGGCACGTGCGACCTCTTCAATGCGGGCGAGTTCGGTCTCGAGCAGCGCGACGGCTTCGGGTAGGTTCGAGGCGGTGGCCAGTCCGCGTGTGCTCAAATATGCGACCAGGTCCCGGCTCACCAGCTCTTTGACGTACTGGGCTTCCGGTTGGTCTGAATCGGCCCGCACGTGCATACGGATGATTGAGGGTGTGTCAAGGACTGATGCGGCTAAGCCGGGCGCCGCCGCTACCGCCGCGCCGGCAGCCGTGCAGAGAATGAGGGTGACGAGAACTACAGGCCGTTGGTTGCTTTTCATAGGTAAGACTCCTTCGCTCCATACCCGCCCGAGCGCAGGCGATCTAGATGGCCATGAAACGTCGAAGCTGCTTCAGGGCCGCTTTCTCCAGCCGGGAGACCTGGGCTTGGGAGATGCCTATTTCCTCGGCTACTTCCATCTGGGTGCGACCATCGAAGAAACGCATCATGAGAATCAGTCTTTCCCGCTCGGATAGCTTCGATAGCCCCTCGCGGATGGAGATTCCGTCCAACCAGGAGACGTCGTCGGTCCGTTCGTCCTTGATTTGATCCATGACGAAGATCGGATCGCCGCCGTCGTTGTAAATCGGTTCGAACAGAGAAATGGGCTCTTGGATGGCGTCCAGAGCGTATACGACCTCTTCCCTGTCGATCCCCAAGGCTTCGGCGATTTCCGTCACGGTGGGCTCTTTCGATCGTTTGTTCGTCAGCGCGTCCCGAACCTGCAAGGCTTTGTAGGCGATGTCACGCAAGGACCGGCTGACGCGGATCGGGTTGTTGTCCCTTAGGTAGCGGCGGATCTCGCCGATAATCATCGGGACGGCATAGGTCGAGAAACGCACGTTCTGGCTGAGGTCGAAATTGTCAATCGCCTTCATCAAACCGATGCATCCGACTTGGAACAGGTCGTCCACGTTTTCTCCGCGGTTGTTGAAGCGCTGAATTACGCTCAGCACAAGGCGCAGATTGCCTTGAACGAGTTCAGACCGGGCCGTCTTGCTGCCCGCATGCATTTCCTTGAGGAGCTGGCGCATACGTTCATTGGTGAGCACCGGCAGTTTGGATGTGTTGACGCCGCAAATCTCTACCTTGTTCATGCGCTGCAGCCCTTTCTCAGCGGAGTTTGAGCTTCTGTGCACATTATGGCCCGTCGCCTCGGCAGGTATTCGGGAAAGGAAACGTAAGGGGCGGCCGGTAGAATGGTCGGTGACGTTGGGAGTGCGGCCCGGTGGCAGTTTTTGGGAGGGCGGCCTAGGTGAACGGCTCGGAACAGGTCATTTACGTCGACGTACTGCTAGCCGCGATCTGTGCCAACTTTCTCTTCGATTGGCTGCGTCTTTGGGCTACGGCTGAAATAACCAAGACCTCCACGACACCCCGGCGGATCCTCGGCGGGACACTGTGTGGCAGCGTGCATTAGGTCCTTTACATGCTTGCCACTTACGGAATGATCGGC
>JAAYLA010000300.1 GCA_012522135.1 Bacillota bacterium
CCCAAGACAAAGTTCGACATCGCAACTGAGGTGAGGTGGGTGTGAGCGACTCGATGCTCTTCTTGAGCGTTTCGATCGGCCCCGTTCAGGGCTTCGTCGCCCAGTCCCGGCGTACCAGGGACCTGTGGGGGAGCTCGTACCTGCTCTCCTACCTTGCGGCGCGCGCCGCCTTGGGCGTGGCTCGGACGGGGGCAACGATCGTACGGCCGAACTTGGAAAAAGATCCGCTCTTTAAATGGGTCGAGCGCCAGGCCAAAGGCAGCGGTGGTCTGGAAGGCCCGCCCTACGTCGGCACCGTTCCCAATCATTTTGTGGCCCGGGTCGACAGCGTCGAAGCGGGGCGGAGGGCAGCCCAAGAAGCTGTGGAAGAACTCCAACGGGCGTGGCGGCACATCTGCCAGGTAGTGTGGGACCGGTACGTGGCAGGCGCCGAAGAGCTTGGAGTTGACGTAGCCGCCATCTGGCATCGCCAGACGGAGCACTACTGGGATGTTGCCTGGACGGTTGCCGACGAGGACAAAGCTGACGCTTCCCTGGCCCGCCGGAAGGTGTGGCGGACGCACCACCTTCCCAACGAGCCCGGCGACAAGTGCATGGTGATGCCCGACCTGCAGGAGCTCTCGGGCTACGTGCGGGCGAGAGGGCAGCGGGAACGGGAGGCCCAGGACCGGTTCTGGGCGGAGATTCGGAAGAAAGCGGGGCCGCTCAATCTGCCGCCTGGAGACCGGCTGTGCGCCATCGCCTTGGTGAAGCGGCTCTTCGCGAGCGTCTCCGAAGAAGCGATCGGCGGCCGCATCGACGTTTCTAAATGGCCCTCGACCGTGTACATGGCTGCCGTTCCGTGGATCGACCGGGTGCGCGAGAGCGTGCCCGAGCAGGCGGCGGAGTACGCCCGGGCGGTGGCGAACGTAGCGCCTCGAGAGGTCTTCTCGGAGCGCCGGCCGGTACGCAGGACAGGCGGTAGGTTAGCCCTCGGCCTAAGCCAGGGCCCCGACACATCGGACAATACAGCCGGTTTCGAAAGACTCGATGGGAACTTTTACCACGTCGATGCGGTTCTGAACGAGCGGCTCTGTGTGCTCTTGGAGGAGGATCCGGAACGGAGCGCCGCGATCCGCAGGGAGCTGGCTGCACGACTGGAGGCGATCGCAAGAGCCACGGGTGCGGACGGGAGACCGCTTGGCGCTCCGTCGCTCTTCTACGCCTTGCTTCTCGCCGACGGTGACCGCCTCGGCGAGCTGCTGCAGGTGTACAAGGCAGGCGACGTGAGCGAGGCGCTACATTGCTTCAGCAGCCGGGTGCAGGACATTGTCGACCGTCACGCGGGCGTGGTGGTGTACGCGGGGGGAGACGACGTGCTTGCCATGCTCCCGTTGACGACGGCGCTTGACTGCGCTCGGGAGCTTGCTGCAACATACAGGGACTCATTCGCCTCCAATCTACCCGCCCATCAGACCGAACCCGCGGGAATCGAACCGACGCTCTCAGTCGCCGTCCTGTTCACCCACGCCAGGATTCCTATGAATACTTCCCTCGGCGAGCTGCGGCGGCTCCTCGACGACGTGGCCAAAGACGAGAACGGGAGGGATTCCCTGGCGGTGGGCGTGCTGAAACGCGGCGGGTTGAACGCCCAGTGGGTGACTACCTGGCGGCGCCCCGCCTTCAGCGATGTCTCCGGCCACAGGGTCGGACAGGCGCTTGGGGGTGGAGCCTCGCCCGAGGCGTTCATCGACGCGGTCGACGCCATCCAGCGGTTGGCTTCGCACCTCGACAGGGAAGCCGGGGGACCGCTCTCCACCTCCCTCCTGTACCGGCTGCGGAATACCCTGGGCCTTTTGTGTGAATGGCCCGTATGGGCGCCTGGCACGTGGGGGCGACTGTTGGAGGGGGTGGACCTGCCGGCTTTCGTGAGGGCGGAAGTGCGAAATAGCTTCGAGCATCGCGCTGCCGCGAGCGGAAGCGGCCGCGAAGCAACGGGGGACAGCGGCGGCGGCGACGGCGTTAGGGTCATCAGCAGCGGCACGCGCAACGATGAAAACGTGGAGGAGCTAGTCCAGGCAATCCTGGATATCTTGCCCCGATCCTGCCGGGAGCGCCCCGAGGCCCACGCCGGGGACGGCGGCGAGGAAGGCCGCCGGGGGCTGACCATCGGCGTGGACGGCCTGCTGGTCGCTAAGTTCCTCGCGAACCGGGGAGAGGAGGGAACGGACGAGTGATCGGAGTGCGGTTCTCTGCCGTCGACACCCTGTTCTTTCGCGACGGGACGCCTTTTGCGTCGGATGGGACGTCCCAGGCCGACGTAGGCGGGATGTTCCCTCCAAGTCCCGAGTCGGTTGTCGGAGCGGTGCGGGCGGCCCTGGCGCGGTACAACGGCTGGAACGGCCAGGATCGCCGGTGGCCCGCCGACCTCAACCCTGTGCTCGGTAACGGGCCAGAGGACCTCGGGAGTTTAAGTTTCGAAGCGCCCTTCTTGCTCCAAGACGACGTTCCCCTGATTCCGGTACCCCGGCATGTGGTGGGCCGCATCGAAGGCGATAAATGGCGCCCCAGGGCGCTCTTGGGCACTGGCTCCGGGGTCACTTGCGACCTGGGCGACAACGTGCGCCTGCCGGAAATCGTAAAGAATCCATGGGACATCAAGCCGGAGAAGTTGAAGGCGGCCTCCGGATGGTGGCTGAAGCTCAACGCGCTGGGCGAGGTACTTCGAGGCGGGCTGCCTCCGGAGAAAGCGCTCATCGCTCAGAAAGACCTGTGGCGTGTGGAGCGGCGCATCGGCCTCGAGAGGGACGCGAATCGCCGGGCGGCGCAGGAAGGGAAGTTGTACAGCGCCTGCTTCGTGCGACCGCACAAGGGTGTGGCGATCGGGGCGCGGGTCGCCGGCTGGCCCGCCGGCTGGTCCCTCCCCACCGGCTCGCTCGTCCCCTTCGGCGGTGAAGGGCGACTCGCCACGTGTGAGCCGTGGGAGGCGGAGTCGCTCGACGGGCTGGATATGCCGGTGGCAGAGGCGTTCGCCTCGGGGCGGCTGATGGTGATCGCCCTGACGCCGCTGGTGCTCGACGGCGCCGCCTGCCGCGGGGAAGCGCCAATCCCCGGCCTGGGCGACGCCAGGGTGGTGAGCGCCTGCCTCGATCGGCCGCAGCGCATCGGCGGGTGGAACTCGCTGGAGCGGTCGCCGTCTCCGGTTCGTTCGGTGCTGCCCGCCGGGAGCGTGCTCTTTTGTGAGACGTTGCCGACACCGGTTCCAGAGGCGATCGCCCGCCGGGGGGGTGGGCTGCCCCGGATCGGCGAGCGGACTGCCTATGGCTACGGTGTCGTCGCCATCGGCGTTTGGCCCAACGGTTGATTTCGTGAGGAGGAGATCGTGTGCGAAGCGCTGTCATCGGGCTCTTGGCTGAGACGTCGATCCACCCGGGC
>JAAYLA010000041.1 GCA_012522135.1 Bacillota bacterium
CCGTTTCGTGCTGGACCTGCGCCACCCGCTTTGCTGCGCAAGCGGCCCGCACTTGCACTGTACCCAATCGCAAGCCGCAAGGCAAGGTCCAGGTGCAGGCCGGTCCAGCGACGGGCAGAGTGGTGCTTGTCGTCGCAGATAACCTTCGGAGAAGACCGTCCTACGCTGCCACGGAGGTCCCCCCACTCACCTTGCCGTTCGACGAACTACCTCACATCATCTACCAGTACCACGTTGAGGTCCGTCCGCATTAAGACGACGACGTACGGGTTCCAAGTCGACATCAAGTAGTAAATGGTCAGTGTGTTGTCCCGATACCGCAGGAACCGCTCGACCAGATACGGCGCATACTCGCCCCCGTACTGCTCGACGGCCGGAGGCTGCGCGTTGATGACCGGACCGGCTAGCGTCGGATCGGGAGAGCTGAGGGAATGCATAAAGTGGCCGTAGCCGCGGTCGGCGCCGGGATCGAAGATGACCTCCGCCGGACTCCAGGGTCCCCAGGGCTGCTCGGCCCAGCGGAACACGATGCCCCGGGGTGAGCTGCTGTTGTACGCCAGCAGCCAGATCCGCAGTTCTTCACACCAGGCCACGGAGAATTCGCCGATGACCCGATGGTCCACGACGGGCACCGCGTCGGCCTCGTCCCGGCTCCACACGGGCATCCCCGCCGGGTCCAGACCGGCAAAGTACCAGGTGGCGCTTTCCATTTCAATGTCCTCGGGTGCGAGGGCGGCGAGGTACAGCGGGCTCTTGCGGTAGAACTCGCCGCTGCCGAATATCAAAAGGTGCGGACCATCTCCGGGCAGCCCGGGCGTTCCTGCGGGAGCCCACCGTACCATCACTTCGTGGAATTTTCCGCGGAACGGCGAGAACTCGCGCACAGGAATGAACTCTTTTTTCTCCTCATCGAAGCGGATTAGGACACTGCGGAAAGTCCGGCCTTCCTCGAGCACGGTAGTTTGATCCTTGTTGACGAAATACATCTTGCCGTCGATGCTCATCCCGCCGCTCGGCACCTCAAAACCTTGCATCGACAGGCCGGGAGGCAAGATGGACAAGATCTCGCCGTTATCGTCCGTGAAAAAATCGAGCCTGAGTCCTTCCTCGGGGCTCGTCGTCGAGCTGCGGCCGATGCTCGATTCGACAAACCCGCGCGTCCCCATGGTATCACCGAAGAGGAAGATGATTTCCCCATTATGCTCAAAGGGCTGGCCTAGGTCCGTGCCGATGTAGCCGTAATCGCTCACGGTTTGGTTCAGGGTGGGAATTTTCAAATGGCTATCCCAATCGCCGATCAGCTGCTCGAGTTTCACCGTGGCGCCCGGACGGTACCAGATGCGCTCCACCCGCTTTCCTTCGGGCACCGGCTCGGTCTCGACCCACTCCCGCTTGACGCGAGGCAGAATGCGACCGCTGTCTTGCACGTCGAAACGGCCCTCGCCCAAAAGGAGCCCTTTCCGCGCCAGTCGAGCATGGAGAAGCTCCACCCGGTAGCTCCACGTGCCTGCTTCACCGGGAATAATCCGGGCGACCCAGGTGGTGTACGGCCCTTTGTTCACCAACTCCCGCGCCGGAATCTCCAGCTCCTTGCCGGCCGGCGACGTGAAGCGCACGGCAACCTGCGCTTCGCGACGTCCGGCGGCTTCTTCGGTAAGGTCAGACTCCACCCATACTTCTACGAGATCATACGTCTGAATGGGATCCGTCGTTACGTCCAAATCATCAGGTCGCACGAGCCTACGCACGTTCTGCCCGTAGCTCGCTATGTACTCCATTTCTCGGCTCGCCGCTAACCGCACACGCACCGGGCTCCACACCTCTTCTACCCATCCTTTCCCCGGCACCTTCATTCTGAGATGAAAGGGAGCCTGAAGCTGATCGATGCTCCATGCGTCGTACGTGAACGTCGACACCGTACCGCCGGCAGGCACGTCCTCCAAGGTCTCAACGATAACAGCGGTGCCGTCAGCCGCCCGGAAATCCAGTTCGATATGTTCGAGGGGCTGATTCACGTCGAGAGCCATCTGGCCGGGCAGCCATCCCGTCCGCTGGTCGGCCAACGCGGCCTGCATCGGCACCCTAATTGTAGACCGCACGACCGGAGCAACGATATCCACCTCGAACGTACGCACCTCTTCCACGTAGTCGGCATGGGACGCGCCAGC
>JAAYLA010000301.1 GCA_012522135.1 Bacillota bacterium
ATGTTCCTGTGGATCAACCGCCAGTACCGGGTGCCGGCCCTCGGAGCGGTCATGGCCCCCGTCGGCATGCTGATCCTGGCCTACGCTTCCATCTTCCCCCGGGACGTGCAGCCGCTCATCCCGGCCCTGCAAAGCTATTGGCTCGTCCTGCACGTTTCGGTCGCCGCCCTCGGTGAAGCCGCCTTCGCCGTATCGTTCGGAGCCGGGCTCATGTACCTGCTGCGGGCACAAAACACGGAGGAGTTCGGCAAGTGGGGCGGACGGCTGCTCGAGTTCACCCTTTACTGCCTGGTCGCCCTGGCCGGTTTCGTCGGCATGGCGCTTCTTTTCAAAGCCCGGGGTTACCAGGTGCCCTTGCCCGATGGAAGCTACTATAGCCTGCCGCCGCTCATCGGGCCGAGCGGGTTTCAAGGGGAACTGACACGCTTTGCCGGGCTTCCGCTGCCGTTGTTCGAGACGCCCGCTTGGATGGCAGGGGTCAACGCGGCGCAAAAGTGGAACACGATCGTGCTGTCGCTCGTCCTGGGCACCTTGGTGTACGCGGTGCTGCGCCTCGCCGTCCGGATGCCGCTGCGGGAACGGATCGGCCGCTGGCTGAGCCACCTGGACCTCGACGTCCTCGACGACATCAGCTACAAAGGCGTGGCCGTCGGCTTTCCCCTCTTTACCCTGGGCGGACTGCTCTTCGCGATGATCTGGGCGCAGCAGGCGTGGGGGCGTTTCTGGGGCTGGGACCCGAAGGAAGTGTGGGCCCTCATCACCTGGCTCGTCTATTCGGGATACCTGCACCTGCGTATGACCCGGGGCTGGCGCGGCGCGAAAGCGGCTTGGCTCACGGTGATGGGCTTCGTCGTCGTGCTCTTCACCTTGCTCGGCGTCAACTTGCTCATCGTGGGTCTGCACTCCTACGCCGTATAGCCTGCAGCGCGTCGCTTACGGCACCGCGGAGCGCTTTGTAGGCCCGCTCCAGAACCGAGTGCTCTTGCTCGGGGCTGTAGCGGGCCTTTACGTAAATGTCGGCGGTCCGCTGCAGCTCGGTTTCGGCATCGGGACGCAGCCGCGTCACCCGGCGGGCATACTCGTACGGCGTCTCGTCCCGCTGCCGGGGATAGCCTAGCCCCGCCATCTGGCGCAGCCAACGGGCAAACAAGGCGCGGATGCGCAGGGCCGGGCCCAGGTTGAAATCGTCCTGACCTTCCCTTCCCCTGCGCCGCCGGGCCTTTTTCTTGCGCGCCTCGCCGCTTGCCGCCTGTCCTTCGGCCCAGCTCGCGATCGTCCGGAACAGGCCGCGCAGATGATCCCACAGCCAGCGGATGAGTTCGAGCAAGAGGCTGCCTTCTTTGTAGCGCGCGCCGCCCTCGTCTTCCGGCCGGCGCAGCTGCATCAACCGGACGAATCGCCACAATGCGTAGGCCACCGCTACCAATACGGCCACGGTCATGACGTAGGCCAACACGGCGCTCAAACCGGCTACGGCTTCCGCGGACCCGGTCCCTTCGGTGAACGGCGACAGCAGAGCCTCCGTCAGCCGGTCCATAAAGCCGCCGCCACCGGTGCGCCCCGGCCGGCTTCCGGGCACGAACAAAGGCGCAGCCCACTCGGTCAACCGCTGGAAAAAGCCGCCCACGCCGTGGCGGGCCAGGGGCGAAAGGTTGGCGGGCAAGGCGGCGGCTACCAGGGCTACGCCCAGAGCAAAGGGCAGCACCACCTGCCGCAGGCCGCCCTCCATGAGCAGCACCTGATCGTCGCCCTCCGCCGCGTGCAGCCACCTCTGCAGGCGCACATGGGCCAGGTGCAACGCGGTCAAGGTCGCGGCCGCGCCGATCGCTGCGCCCAGGGCGATGCCCCAGCGTGGAAAGGTCAAACCGGAAAGCCGGAACATCGCATCGACCAGGCCCGAGCCGATGAGGGCCAGGATGATCCACCCTTTGAACGAGACGGCAAGCAGCTGGCGAAAACCCTCTTGCGAGCGGCGGGCCTCGACTTCAGCCTGCACCGCGGCTTCGCCTAGGGGCACGAGCAGTACGCACGCATCGCCGAGGGAACTGGCCATTACGAAGGCACCTAGCAAGATCCCGCCGGGCAGCGCGCCGCGCAGAAGAAGCTCGTCGATGGTCCAGCCGCCCCGCACCACGGCGGCGAGCGAACCGAGGACGGAGGGCGCGAGAAGGAGCATGAAGCCGATCATGAGCCGGCCTACGTTGGCGCCCTCCCCCTCCCGGCGGAGCGGCAAGGTCACCCCGATGCCCGCCGCGGCGATGAGCAAGAGGTAGAGCCACCAAGTCAGGCCGATACCCGGAAAATACGCCGCCGCGGTCTGGGCCAGCGTGAAACCGTAGGCGAACGCGCTGCAGGCCGCGGTAAAGGGAATGCTCCAGCGATCCCAGGCTCGTGTTTGCTGGAAAGCGATCATCGACTATACCCCGTCTCCAAAGGCAGGTCGAGGCACTACACGGGCTCGACCGGCGCAGGCTCGTCCTCCTCCAGCTTGATGGGTACTTGGGAGAGGATCTCGTCCACGACCTTCTCACCGGTGCGGCCGCGCAGCTCCGATTCGGGCCGCAGCACGATCCGGTGGGCCAGAACGGGCACGGCGAGCCGCTTCACATCATCCGGAATCACGTAGTCGCGTCCGGCGAGCGCCGCGGCGGCCTGGGCGGTGCGGAAAAGGCCGAGGGCGCCCCGGGGACTGGCGCCCAGGGAGACATCCGGATGGCTGCGCGTTTTTTGCACGATGTTCACGATGTACTGCCGCACCGAATCCTCCACGTAGACACGGCGGATGACGGCTTGCGCTTCGACCAACCGCTCGGCCGGCAGCACCTGCTCGATGGTTTCGATCGGGTGGCGTTCCTGGAGCCGGATCAAGATCTCGTTTTCCTCCTCGGGCGTAGGATAGCCCATGCGCAGCCGAAGCAAAAAGCGGTCCAGTTGGGCCTCGGGCAGCGGGAACGTACCTTCGTACTCGATGGGGTTTTGCGTCGCCATCACCAAGAAAGGCCGCGGCAGCTTGTGGGTCACCCCGTCGACCGTCACCTGCCGCTCTTCCATGCACTCAAGCAACGCCGACTGGGTGCGCGGCGTGGCCCGGTTCACTTCGTCGGCGAGCACGATTTGCGACAGAATGGGCCCTGGCCGGAACTGGAACTCTCCGAGCTTCTGGTTGTAGACGGAAACGCCCGTGACGTCGGAAGGCAACAGGTCGGGCGTAAATTGGATGCGCTGGAACTCACAACCGAGAGAGCGTGCGATCGCCCGGGCCATCATCGTCTTGCCCACGCCGGGAACGTCTTCAATGAGAATGTGCCCGTCGGCGAGGAGCGCGATCAGCACCAGCTCGATGACGTCGGACTTGCCCACCATCACTTGGCTGACGTTTTCCTTCAGCGTCTTTCCTACCTCTTGGACCATCGAGACGAGACTCTGATTCGTCACCCATCCAACCTCCAGTAGACCATGATCGGCGGAAGCAGCCTTTCACAGGAGAAGCGTTCTGCAGGTCACCGGTATATCCTCCGTGCCGCCTCAAGGTGTATACCGGACCCGGGCCCAGGCCGTTCAAACCTGTTGTCGCAGCGGGCGCCTGGCTGTGGTACATTGAGGGATACAAGAGGCGAAGGAGGCTTGGACGTGCAGATTTCATACGGCGGCGAAGGCAGGCCGCAGCAGACTCCTTACGAAGCGATCGGCGGCGCCGGGACCGTGGCCCGGTTGGTCGAAGCGTTTTACAAGAGGGTGGCCGAGCATCCGGACCTCGCGCCGATCTTTCCGGACGACCTGGGTCCGGTGGCCAAAAAGCAGTATGCCTTCTTGACGCAGTTTTTCGGTGGACCTCCCCTCTTCAGCCAGGAATACGGCCCGCCCATGCTGCGCATGCGCCATCTTCCCCATCCCATCACGCCAAGGCGCGCCGAGGCGTGGCTCGAGTGCATGGCCGGAGCCCTGGACGAAGCCGGCGTCAAGGGACCCGTGCGAGACTTTTTGTGGCAGCGCCTCAGCCGGACGGCCTATCACATGGTGAATACGGAAAGCCGCGGGGAGCCGGCGGATAGGTGATGGTGCATACACGGCTGGTGCGGTGCGCCGGGCCTTCCGCCGTTCTGTTCTAGGGCCGCTCCAAGTACCGGGGCGGCTGGACCCGGCGGAACCAGAGGACGCCGTCGTATTGAGTGCGCGGGATCAACGTCTCCTCGTATGGCCCGGCGTACAGGGCTTTTCTTTCCGTGAACATCCAGGTGTTGCCGACCTCCGGCACCTGGTGCTTAAAGTCGATGAAGGCTACGTCGTATCCGGCGTGCGCGAAGATCGCCTCGAGGCTGTCCGGCGCGTGTTCCGCCGCGATCTGCTGCACGACCCGGTTGTTGTCCGCATGGGAGCCCGAATACATGTACAGGCCCAGCGAGTAAGCGCGGGCGCGCAGGGTATCCGGTAAGAGCTCGCCCAAGGTCGGCGTGGGCAGGCCCATGAAAAGCGGGTCATCTTGTACGGAACTGTTCTGTTTCCGAATATGGTAGTTGTGGGCCCATACAATGATCTTCTTGCCGGGATAAACCTCTTCCGCGAGCCAGGCAAGGTTATCGGCCATAATGCGGTCCCGTACGTACGGGTAATTTTGCAAGGAGTGGAGCGGAAGGAAAAGGTTGGCAGGCGACAGCACGAGCGCCTTCGCCCCCACGAACTCGTCCAAGACCCGGATGCGCTCGGCGATGGCCCGCAGCACGATTTCCGCAAGACCCGGAACATCAGGCCGGGCCTTCGTAAGCTCCTCGCGGTTTTGCAGGACGAACCGGGCTAGCTCCTGGTAGCCGAGGGTCCAGAGTGCGACGCGGGTCGGCAGCTCTTCCCAAGGGTAGTCGAGCGCATACACCGCCTGCTTGTACCGCCCTTCGAGTCCCCGCCAGGCACCGCCCCGCATCGGGTCGACTGCGCTCAGCCACGCCGTGACGAAATTTGAAAAGGCATCGAACGGCTGCATATCGATTCCGGCGAGCTGCAAAGGATTTTCCGTCCCCTGCGTTTCCTTGACGTATTCAAAAAGAGCCAGTACTTCCTCGGTGTGCCACATAGGGTGGAGGCTGCGCTCCAGCATTTCCCGGGCAGACAGGGCGCCGGCCTCGAGCGTGACGGCGTAAGTATCGGCCCAGCTCGATTCGAAGACGAGGACGTCGAAACCGAGCTCTTGATGGAGGAACTTAACGAGGCGCACTTTGGCCAGATTGTACTCCCGCACGCCGTGGGAGCTCTCGCCCAGCATCACGATGTGGCGGTCGGCCAAAACGGACGCCAGCGGCGCAAGGTCGGCAAAATCGTCGTCGGATTCGGACCCGGCCCCACCGAGCGCCACGGGATGGGCGTGCTGCTTGACCCACTCCGCCCACGCCTCGTGGTCGTTCATGTGACGATGCAGGTAGTCGTTCCACAGGCTCCAAAACTCGTCGCTTTCCGTCTGGGCCAAGGCGGACGCCGGCGCGAGCAAGCAGACACCGATCAGGAAAAGCAAGAGCACAGGATATAGAGACCAACGTAAAGCCCCTCGCTTTGCACGCGCCGACTCATCCGCTTTGCCGCCGAGACTCATTTTGCATTTCCCCTTTAGTCGTAATTCCGTGCCCTGCGTGCAGGAGGCACGGACACGGCCGCGTCCCGTACAGACGTACGTAGGTGACGCGGCGGCCCTGCGCCTTGCCGCCGTGTTCGGGTTCCGCTCGCGGCTGTCCGGCCGCCAGGGGCATTATGAATCCATAATAATGATTCGTGATATTTTGTCAAGAAATGTAACACAATGATCGGTATTCTTCACACGGTGTAGGACGCCCCCTTCCGGCGGGCAGCGGCGGTGACGCACGTACGCGGTCGCTCAAGGGCGAAAGGCAAGGCGGATGCCGGAAAGGGAAATAGGGCATTTTTCGTAGTAAGATGGTACGAAAGCGATCCCTCGCGGCGGGGACCCGTGCACTTACGGCGCGCCGGCCCGCACTGCAAGAGTCAATCCTCCCTAGCCGACGATAGTCATAGGAACCTGTACCCATGGCACTTATGTCCGTTCGTACCGTTGACATCCACCGTCCGCAACATTAGAATAGATTCCGAACATGTTTTCGGAGCCAGCGAACAATTTTATGACGGGGAGTCGAGTAATGTCACCGGAAGATCTATACCACCACTTAGCACGGCTCAGTTTGGCACACGGCGTATCGGGGCGCGAGGCGCCCGTTGCCGCCCTGTTCGCGGAAGCCGCCGCCCCCCTGTGTAATGAAGTGCGTACCGACGCGTTGGGCAACGTGGTAGCAGTGAAATACGGGGAGCAGCCCGATTCCGACGATCGCGTGCGCTTTATGATCGCAGCCCACACCGACGAAATCGGCATGCTGGTCAGCGCCGTCCATCCCGACGGCTTCCTGCACGTCTCTCCCGTAGGCGGTGTCGATCGCTCCCTGCTGTTCGCCAAGGAGGTGTGGGTGCATACGAAACACGGCCCGATTCCAGGTCTGATTACGTCACGGCCGCCCCACCTGACAAAACCGAGCGAGCGCGAAAAACTGCCCGACTGGGACGAGCTGTTCGTCGACGTCGGACTGCCGAAGGACAAGCTCGAGCAAACCGTACGCATCGGCGACATGGTCACCATGCGGGGACGGTGCGAAAGGCTGGCGGGCACGCGGGTTGCCGGCAAAGCGATCGACGACCGGGCCAGCGTAGTCGCCATGATCGCGATGCTTACCCACCTGCAGCGCCTCCGGCACGACGTCGACGTGTACGCCGTGGCGACGGTGCAGGAGGAAGTCGGGCTGCGCGGCGCCATGACGGCCACGTTCGGCGTGGCACCTCACGTGGGCATCGCGGTCGACGTGGGACACGCGCACCAACCCGGCGTTCCGAAGTACAAGACGGCAGAGCAAGGCGCCGGTCCCGTAGTGGCCCGGGGCGCCAACATCCATCCCGAAGTGTACGCCGCCATCTGCGCCGCCGCCGAAGCCTACGGCATCAAATACCAGACCGAGGTAGTGGCCGCCAACACCGGGACGGATGCCTGGGCCATGCAGGTGACCCGCAGTGGTGTTCCCACCGGACTCCTTTCCCTGCCGTTGGCCTACATGCACAGCCAGGTTGAAACGGTCGATCTGAACGACATCGGCGAGACGGGCAGGCTGCTGGCAGCCTTTGCAGCCGAAGCGGACATCGAGCGCATCAGGGGGTGGCAGCGTGTACTTATCTGAGCTGTCTGCGCTGCGCGGCGTGTCGGGCAACGAGGCCGCGGTACGTACTTACATCAGTGAGCAGATCCGCGGCCTCGTCGACGAGATGTGGGTCGACCCGATGGGCAACCTGTTCGCCCGCAAGGGGACGCACCTTTCCGGTCCCCACGTCATGCTCGCCGCCCATATGGACGAAGTGGGTCTTTTGGTGACGCACATAGAAGACGACGGTCTTTTGCGCTTCGACACGGTCGGCGGCATTGACCACCGCGTCCTGCCTTCGGTTTGGGTCCAGGTCGGAGACGAGGCCGTCCCGGGTGTCATCGGCGCCAAGGCCATTCACCTGAAAAAGCCGGAGGAACGCGGGAAGCCCGTGGCCCGCGACGACCTTTTCATCGACATCGGCGCGCGCAGCAAGGCCGAAGCTGAAAAACTCGTGCAGCCCGGCGACTATGCGACGTTTTGGACCGACTACGAAGAGCTGGGCGACCGGCGCGCCAAAGGGAAAGCCTTCGACGACCGGGTTGGCTGCCACGTCTTGATGGAACTTCTCAAAGACGAAGTACAGACGCCCCTCACTGCAGTCTTTACGGTGCAAGAGGAGATCGGCCTGCGGGGGGCGCAGGTGGCCGCCTACACGGTGCAGCCCGACGTTGCCCTCGTCTTGGAAGGCACGACGTGCGCGGACATTCCGCTATCCATCCCGCACGGCGAATCGACGAAGCTCGGTCACGGCCCCGCCATCACGGTGGCCGACCGGAGCACCGTCGTGCACCCGCGCATGGTGGAACTGCTCATCGAGGCGGGCGAGCGAGCCGGGGTGCCGTACCAACTGAAGCGCACCACATTCGGCGGCACCGACGCGGGCACGATTCATCGCGCCGGCGCCGGCGTCCGCACAGGCATCGTCTCGGTGCCGTGCCGGTACATCCATACGCCGGCGGCCATGCTCAGCCTCGACGACGTCGAAAATACCGTTCGCCTCGTGCGAGCCTTTCTCGATTCCATTCCTGCTGGAGGGAGCCTCTGATGATTGACCTGATTACCACCCTTGCCGAAGCGTACGGACCCGTAGGCCAGGAATCCGGGGTGCGCCAGACGATCGAACAGCTGATCAAACCGTACGTCGACGAGATCCGCACCGATCCTTTGGGCAATCTCATCGCCTACAAGTCGGGCTCGTCCTCGGAAAACCGCATCATGCTATCGGCCCATATGGACGAGATCGGGCTTATGGTCACCCACATCGACGAAAACGGCTTCCTCCGCTTTCAGCCTCTGGGGGGCGTCGGCCCGTGGACCAGCCTGGGCCAGCGGGTGCGCTTCGCCGACGGCACCGTCGGTGCGGTGAGCTCCGAGAAGCTCAAAGACATCAAGGAGCTCGAGTTCGACAAGATGTTCATCGACATCGGGGCCACGAGCGCCGGCGAGGCACAGCAGAAGGTACGCATCGGCTCGGTGGCCTGCTTCGACCGGACCGTGGCGGTACAGGGCAAGCGGCTGAGCGGCAAAGCCCTCGACGATCGGGTAGGCTGCGCCGTTTTGGTTGAGGCGCTGCGGCGCCTCGAGGCACCGGTATCCGATGTGTATGCGGTTTTTTCCGTCCACGAGGAAGTCGGCGCCAGGGGCGCGGGGCCTGCCGCTTACAGCATCGACCCCACCGTCGGCATCGCGATCGACGTCACGCCGACGGGCGATACGCCCGAGGGAGAGAAGCTGCCCGTCAAACTCGGGGAAGGCGTCGCCATCAAGGTAAAGGACAGCAGCCTCCTTACCCACCCGAAGGTCAAGGAGCACCTGGCCGAGCTGGCAGAGAAGGCCGGCATCAAACACCAGTACGAGGTGCTGGGCTACGGGGGGACCGACGCGGGAACGATCCACACGATCCGTGCGGGCATTCCGTCGGGAGCCATCTCCATCCCGGTGCGCTACGTGCACACTCCGGTCGAGATGGTCGACCTGGACGACGTTGAGGCTGCGGTAGAGCTCACTTGCGCTCTGCTTGAGTCTCCCGTTCCCGACCTCGCCTGATCATGCGCTCCCGCTCTTCGCTGAGGAGCGCGCGAGCGTCGTATTTCGGTCCTCGCCTGCCGAGTGCGGCGAGGGCCTCTTCGTTTTTGCGCCGGACGCTGCGGATGAACAATAAGAGGCCAGCCGCGGCCAAGCCACCGGCGAAAGGCGCCAGTTCGGAGCCGGCGGCTTTCCGGACAACGAACGTACCCCCGGCGACCAGGATGAGCGCAAGGGCGATCTGCGGCTGAACGCGGGTGGCACGTCTACTCACTTCGGTCGTCGCGAACCTCCTCCGCCAGGACAAAGCGTTCAATGGCCAGCGCGCACCCGTCTTCCTCCACCGGCGCCGTCACCCAGTCGGCCACCGCTTTCACTTCCGGGTGGGCATTGCCCATGGCGACGCCGGTGCCGGCCCATGCGAGCATCTCGATGTCGTTTCGCTCGTCGCCCACTGCCAGCACTTCTTCCCTGGCCACGCCGAGGCGCGCCGCGAGCCACTCGAGGGCGGCCGCCTTGGACGTGCCGAGCGGGAGTACCTCGACGAAAGACCAGGGCCCCTCCCAAATGACGTAGGCGACTTGATCTCCCAACGCCTCCCGGAGCCTTTCCAACGTAGGAAAGGGCGTGTCGTCGGCCCGGAACACGACTTTGCATACCTCGTCGTGGGAGGCTCGCTGCAAATCACCGATATAAGACGCAGGCCCTTCGGCCAAGATCGCGTAGGCGTGCACGTCGGGCGCGTCGAACCGGGCGGCGTAAGAGCGGGGGTATTCCAGAAACACGTTTTCCGCCCGCAGCTCCGTACGGTCCAAAGCGAGGATGCGTTTGACGAGATCGGGCTCCAGGTACTGCTCCCGGATGCGTTGGAGTTCGGGCAACGTGGCCACGACCGCACCGTTTAAGGCGATACAGTGACCTTCGACGCCGAGCTCCTTGGCGTAGGACGCGATGGACCCCAAAGGACGGGCGCTGGCCAAAACGACATGGCACCCGCGCGCGACCGCCGCGCGAATGGCCCGTTCCGTCCGTGCGCTGATCGTCTTATCGGCCCGGAGCACGGTGTCGTCTAAGTCGAGGGCGATCAAGCGGATGCGGCGGATCACAGCGTCGTGCGCCGCGCTCTCGGCCCCGGCTTCTCGCTTCACGAAGGCATCGTCCTTCCTTGCTGGAACTGAGACCATCTGAGGCTTCCGGATCCGCTTCGCCCTATAGTGTAACATTCCCTGCCGCGGCGCAAGCCCGGCCCGGTGGCTCCCGCCGGATGCCGCGCGACCGACGAGGCGCGCCCCTTTTCTGCTGGCGCAGGTCTTTTCAGCCCATACGGCGAAGACGGAATCTCCCGTAGAACTTCCGGGTCTCCGTCGAACCGGGAAATACCCTGTGTCAAGGAGCTGACCCCGTCATGTTGGCAGACTACCACATGCATCTTATACACGACGGACACGAAGGCAAGTGTCCGTACACGCTGGAGCGCATCGAAGAGTACTTGCGGGCGGCCGAGGCCAACGGGATCGACGAAATCGGCATCACCGACCACTGCGACCGGTTCCGCGAGTTTCGTCCGGTCATGGAGCACCTGATCACCGGCCCCGGTACCTACGAGGCCGTGACGAAATGGCTCAGCAAACGCTTCTCCGAGCCGCTAGACGAGTACGTTGAAGCGCTCGTACAGGCTAAGCAACGTGGCTGGCCCGTGAAAGCAGGACTGGAGGTCGATTACATGCCCGGGATGGAAGACGCGATCCGGGAGATTCTCGCGGTCTATCCGTGGGACTACGTGCTCGGATCGGTGCATTTCATCGGCAAGTGGGGCATCGATATTTCGCCCGACTCCGGCTGGCCCGAGCGCGACGTCGATCAGGTGTATGAGGAGTACTTCGATTTGCTCGTGCGGGCGGCCGGCAGCGGCTTGTACGACGTGCTGGCCCACCCGGATCTCGTGAAGAAGTTCGGGCACCGGCCGCGGCGGTCGCCCACGCCTCTCTACGAGAAGCTCGTCGATGCCGTGGCTCAGGCCGGCATCGCGATCGAGCTCAGCACGGCGGGTATACGACGGGGGGAAAAGGAGCTGTACCCAGCGCCGGAGGTCATGGAGATGTGCGCGGCCGAAGGTATTCCGATCACCCTCGCCTCCGACGCGCACTATCCGGAGCACATCGGCGCCGACTTCAACCGGGCGTTGGACGAATGCGAACGGGTCGGGTACACGCACTTCACCCGCTTCGAGGAACGGACCCGGGTTCCCGAGCCCCTGTCGTAGCCGGCGTAAGAACCGTGACCGGTGCCGGCTGCCCTCTGACCGACCCGAGCCGGCTGCCCCTTTTACGGCCGGACAAAGCTTGGAAGCATGTACGATGCGAGGCGTGGATACGCTAGCTACTGCACCACCCATCAGTCCGGTCAAGGGGGAGAGTACGTGGAGCAGAACAGGCAGCGTCAGCCTCGCCGGAGCCTGCGGTTCAGCAAGAACCAGCGATACAGGTTCGGCGGTCAGCGGAACTTCGATCAAGAAGTCGGTGCGTTCGATCGGATTAACGAGTACGAACGGGATCTAAACACCGACTACGAGATCGGCGGCCTCGTCGATGACGTCGACACCGGTCTGAATGCTGACTACGAAGTCGGTGACATGGGCGAGCCGTACACGTTCCCCGCTGGCGCAGAGCGCCGAAAAAAGGCCCAAGCGCAACGTACCCAACGCCGCAATACTGACCGGTAATGGTGTGAAGTAAGCAAAGGGGGCTGTCCCGAAAGCGCATTTGGACAGCCCCCTTTGGCGCGTGCCGGATAGGGCATGTCCGGCCCGAGACGTGTTTGCCGCACTTTCCGCCCGGAAAGCAAAAATGGAAGGCCCAGGTGCTCCGGTCGCTCTGGCTGAGCCGAAAGTGACACTCGCGGGAGCTCCTGGACCTGGTATCCAAGGGACTGCGTTCGCACACGTGGTACTGCTCAATCCGAGTGTGTGTCACGTCCCTTGGACGTTCTTATCTTGCCCCGACCGCCGGGCGCGATGCTGGAAACATCTTCCTGCCCCCTTAGCCTTCCCATCCGGCTTGCCGCAAGAGCCCCTCTACCTCCACCGGCTGTCCCGTGCGGGCAGACAGATCGCCTGCCAGCGTGACGGCCAAGGTGCGGATCCCCTCGCGGTAGTCGGCACGGATCAGTTCCCGCCTGCCCTCGGCTACGGCCTGCACGAAAGCCCGGTCCTGCTCCAGCATAGGATCGACTCCGTCGGGCACCTCTTCCAAACCGTCTTTGGTCAACACTTGCAGGGGGCCGCCGAGCTGATGGGAAAGGGTCATGCCGTCGCAGAAGATATGCACGCCGCGGGCGGACTGGGGCACGCCGTGGGATGAAATCATATTGTTGGCGAAGTTCGCCACCACGCCGCTCGCAAACGTCAAAGTCATGCAGTTCACATCAAACACGTCGTAATCGGGCTGTCGCAAATGATGAATCCTGGTGGCCGCGGCGGCATATACGGTCCTCACTTCGCCCAACAAGTACCGCAGCTGGTCCACGTGATGCGTCGCCATCTCCACGAGCTGCCCGCCCGACTTGCTCTGAATCCGGTACCAAGGCACGCCGGGCGTCCCGCCGAAGCGCATCACGACCGCCATGCCCACCGTCGTGCCGGCCAGGAGCTCCTTGGCACGGTCCATACTGCGCAGGTACCGCAGCTGGTAGCCGACCGCGGAAAGGAGATTCTGCTCATCGAGGCGACGCAAAATGTCCATCGCCGTCCCGAGGTCCAAGGCAACGGGCTTTTCCACGAACAGATGGGCTCCTGCTTCGATCACGGCCCGCTCCGGCTCCCCGTGGGCGAAGGGCGGCAAGCAGACAAAGACGGCATCCAGCTTTTCCCGGCGCAGCATTTCGGTATAATCGGTGTAGTGGGCGGCAGCGAGGGTGCGTGCCCGGGGATCCCGTTCTCGCACGACGGCATTGACGTCCTTCTCCGCCTGCTCGCTGCGTCCGGGCGCCAAATCGCACAAGGCCACGACCTCGGCCTTTTCCACCTGCAGCAGGCGGTGCAGGTGGGCAACGGCGATCCCGCCGGTACCGATAAATCCTATGCGTACTGTCATATGTATCCATCCTCTCGTTCTATCTCTTGCTACATTGTGCCGTAGTACGGTAGGATAAGGATAATGCATCGGACGAAGGAGAATGATCGGTGTCGACAGAGCTTACAATGGACAAGCTTGTAGCCCTTGCCAAACACAGAGGCTTCGTCTTTCAAGGTTCCGAGATCTACGGCGGCCTGGCCAACGCGTGGGACTACGGCCCGCTCGGCGTCGAACTGAAGAACAACATAAAAAAGGCTTGGTGGAAGCGGTTCATTCAGGAGTCCGAGTACAACGTCGGTCTCGATGCCGCGATCTTGATGAATCCGAAGACGTGGGAGGCATCGGGCCACCTCGCTTCCTTCGCCGACCCGCTGACCGACTGCCGTCAGTGCAAGTCGCGCCACCGGGCCGACAAGCTCGTGCAGGAATACTTGGTCAGCCAAGGTAAGGAGGCCAGCGGCGTCGACGGCTGGTCCAACGAACAGCTCATCACATTCATCAGGGAGGAAGGCGTTCCCTGCCCCCAGTGCGGAGCAAGCGACTTCACCGACATCCGCTACTTCAACCTGATGTTCAAGACGTTTCAGGGCGTCACCGAGGACTCCCAATCCGTCGTCTACCTGCGCCCCGAGACGGCCCAAGGCATCTTTGTCAATTTTAAGAACGTACAGCGCACGACCCGCCGGCGCATTCCTTTCGGCATCGGGCAAATCGGAAAGGCCTTCCGCAACGAGATCACGCCGGGCAACTTCATCTTCCGCACCCGGGAGTTCGAGCAGATGGAGCTGCAATTTTTCTGCCAGCCCGGCACCGACCTGGAATGGCACGAGTATTGGACCAACTTCTGCCGCCAGTTCTTGGTTGATCTAGGGGCCAAGGCCGAGAAGCTGCGCATCCGCCAGCACACGCCCGAAGAGCTGTCGCACTACAGCAAAATCACGGTCGACATCGAGTACCTCTTCCCCTTCGGCTGGGGCGAGGTGTGGGGTATCGCCGACCGCACCGACTACGACCTGTCGGCGCACATGGAACACTCGGGCGAAGACATGCACTATATCGATCCCGTGACCAACGAGCGGTACGTGCCGTACGTGATCGAGCCTTCGGTGGGCGTCGAGCGTCTGCTGCTGCTGTTCCTCGCCGACGCCTACGAAGAGGAGCAGCTGGAAAACGACAGCCGCACCGTGCTGCGACTGCATCCCTTCCTGGCACCGTACAAGGCGGCTGTCCTGCCCCTGTCGAAAAAACTCGCCGAACCCGCGCAGAAGCTTTGGCTCGATCTGCGCAAGCACCTCATGGTCGACTACGACGAGACGGGCAGCATCGGCAGGCGCTACCGCCGTCAGGACGAAATCGGCACGCCGTTCTGCATCACCTACGACTTCGACTCCGAAGAGGACGGCCAGGTCACGATCCGCGACCGGGACACGATGGAGCAAGTGCGGCTGCCGATTCCCGAGGTACTGCCCTGGCTGCAGGAACGGGTCCAGTTCTAAACGCAACGAAAACGAGGGCGGAGGTCGCTTGTACCCCCGCCCTTTTTTACTTCTGCCACCCGGCCAGGACGGATTCCAGGTAGCCGTCGGTGCGCCCGTGCACGTCGGCAAGCTCGGAAAACGCCCGCTCGGCCTTCTCCCATGCCCCCGCCTTGAGCGCCTCCTCCACGGCAAGCGCCTTCTCACCCATGGCATAGGCGCCGATCATATTTGACGCACCTTTCAGCTCGTGGGCCGCGCCCCGGGCACGCTCTCCGTCCCGCTCCCCGATGGCCGCCCGCAGCTCGCTCATCGTCTTCGCCGCCGACGTTCTGTACAGCGCGAGCAGTTTCGCGACCGCCGTCTCGTCGGGCCCGTACGTCGCGAGCAGCTCGTCCACGGCGACCCAAGCTGCATGATCCTCCGCCGTGGGCCCCTGCGCCCGGTGCCCGTCGCCTATCGCCGCGCTCCCTTCGGGTTCCCCTACGGCTCCATCTGCCCCGGGTGCCGGCGGCAGCCAGCGCTCCAAGACGGCCCGCAGGTCCCGGACAGCGACCGGCTTGCTCAAATAATCGTCCATCCCCGCGCCGATGCACTTTTCCCGGTCTCCCTGCATGGCATTGGCGGTGAGGGCCACGATGGGAATGCGCCGGCCCGTCGTCGCCTCGTGCTTGCGGATGATCTGGGTCGCTTGGTAACCGTCCATCACCGGCATCTGGCAATCCATCAAGATCAGATCGTAACGGCCCGTCCGCACCGCCTCGACCGCCTCGGCCCCGTTGCTGACCGCATCCACATCGTAACCCAAGTTCTCGAGCTGCAACATGACGACCTTGCGGTTAACCGGGTTGTCCTCCACGACCAGCACGTGTCCCGAGCGAGACGGGCGCTCCTTCGCCTTTTCTTGTTCCGTAGCCACAGCTTCCGCCGCACGTCGCTCCGCCGCGTGCTCTTTCAACTCCGGCCGGTCGGCACAGAGCAAGTTGACGATGCAGTCGAACAGGTGCGATTGCTTCACGGGCTTCGTCATGTACGCCGAGAAGCCGTGGCGCAGGGCCTCTTCCCCTTGGCCGTGGGCGTCGAAGGCAGTGAGCAAGATGAGCCGGGTCGAGCGCAGGCTGGCGTCGGAGCGGATCATATCGGCCAGCTGCAGGCCGTCGACCTCCGGCATCCGCAGATCGATCAAGGCGATATCGTACGGCGTGCCTGCCGCCGCCGCCTGACGCAGCATGGCCAGGGCTTCGGCGCTGCCGGCCGCTGCATCGCTCTGTATGCCCCAAGAGGCCAGGTACGCGCCGAGGATCCGGCAAGCCGTTGCGTTGTCGTCGACCACTAGCACCCGGACGCCGGCCAGATCGTCGGGGCACGGCACGCTCGCAGAGGCGGCCTCGGCACATTCGAAGGGCACCCGGAACCAAAAGAGTGATCCTTTGCCGGGCTCGCTGTCGACGCCGATTTCGCCTTCCATCATCTCGACGAGCCGTTTGGAAATGGAAAGGCCGAGGCCCGTGCCTCCGAACCGCCGTGTGGTGGTGCCGTCGGCCTGAATGAACGGTTCGAAGAGGGCCTCCTTCAGCTCGGGTTCGATGCCGATGCCCGTATCGCGCACACTAAAACGCACGACGGCCTGCGCGTCACGCCATCCGGCGAGGCGCGCTTCGATGACCACTTCGCCTTCCTCGGTAAACTTGATCGCGTTGTCGCCCAGGTTGAGCAAGATCTGCCTCAAGCGGATGGGATCGCCGCGCAGCACCTTCGGCACCTGGGGATCGACGTAGGTCATGAGGGCAAGGCCCTTTGCCCTGGCTTTGGCGGCGAGCAGCTCGGCCACTCCCTCGACCAAGGCCAAAGGCTCGAATTCGATGATCTCCAGGTGCATCTTGTTGGCTTCGATCTTGGAAAAGTCGAGGATGTCGTTAATCAAGGTGAGAAGGGATTGGGCGGAATCGTAAATGACCTGCGCGTACTCCCTTTGCACTTCGTCGAGGGGCGTGTCCAGGAGCAGCTCGATCATGCCGATGATGCCGTTCATGGGCGTGCGGATCTCGTGGCTCATGTTGGCCAGGAACGCCGACTTGATGCGCGACGCTTCGAGGGCCTGGTCGCGCGCCTGGGCCAAAGCCGCTTCAAACCGCAGGCGTTCGGTGATGTCGCGCAAAATGACCGTGATCGTCACCCGGGAGCCGACCGTCACCTGCGACGCCGACACCTCGGCCGGGAACTCACTGCCGTCCTTCCTGCGGCACCAGATCTCGCCCTGCGGCCCCGTGTGCGGCGCGCGGACGGCTGCGATAAATCCCTCCAACAGCTCGGCGTGGCGGTCCCGCAGGCGCTCGGGCAAAAGGATATGCAAGGGCTGCCCCAACACTTCCTCGGCCCGGTACTGGAAGATGCGCTCCGCGCCCTGGTTGAAAAGGGTGATGCGGTGCTCCTGGTCGACCGATATGATGGCGTCCTCCGAGATCGTCAAGATGCCGGCGAGCCTTTGCTGAGCCACGCAAGGCGCAAACCGGTCGGTCCAGCAGCTCATTCCGGCCTCGCGTACGGCCAGCTGCGCCCGCAACTTGCGAATCTCGTCGATCAACTCTTCATGGCTGCGTTTCGCCACGTCTATCCCGCTCCCGCTTGCCTCGCGTACTGGAAATAGCCCTTCTCACCTATCCCGCTCCTTTAGCATAGCATGTTTCGCCGCTACATTACGACATAGGGAGGGGCATATTGTGACAAACGTCACACGAAGAATCGTGCTGTCGCTCATCCTCGCGCTCGTCTTTGTGTTGACGGCCGCACCCCTGGCCGGCGCCCAGAATCTCGAGCGCCTGCGGCTTTCCGAGGTCGTGCGGTCTTTGTTCTACGCTCCGCAGTATGTCGCGCTCGAACTCGGCTTTTTCCGCGACGAAGGCTTTGACATCGAACTGTCCACCGCATTCGGCGCCGACAAAGGGGCTGCGGCGCTCATCTCGGGCAGCGTGGACATCGGCTTTTTCGGTCCCGAGGCGGCCGTGTACATCTATCTGCAAGGCGCCCGTGATTACCTCGTAGCCTTCGCTCAGCTGACCGCAATGGACGGCTCGTTCCTCATGGCCCGTGAGCCGACCGACAACTTTCAATGGACCGACCTGAAGGGGAAGGTCGTCGTCGGCGCCCGGCCCGGCGGAGTACCGCAAATGATGCTCGAGTGGATCATCCGGCAGCACGGCATGGACCCGTACGAAGACATGACCATGATCACGAACCTGGCATTTGAGGCGGCACCCGGCGCCTTCCACGCGGGCCTCGGTGATTACATCGCCCAGTTCGAGCCGAGCCTGTCCCAGATTCAAAAGCAAGGCGTCGGGCAAGTGGTGGCTTCCCTCGGCGTCGACGGCGGGCCCATCGCCTATACCGCCTACCACGTACGCAAGTCGTACCTGGAGCGCAACCCGGACCTTTTGGTCCGCTTCACCCGGGCCCTCTTGCGCGGTGTAGAATGGGTGGAAACGCACTCTCCGGAGGAAGTGGCGGAGGTCGTGCGGCCCTTCTTCCCGGATATCGACTTCGACGTCCTCGTCTCGTCTCTGGCCCGCTACATGGAGCAAGGCTCGTGGAATCCGACCCTGATCCCGTCGGAAGAGGGCTTCGCGAACCTGCAGAAAGTCATGATGGCAGCCGGGCACCTGAGCGAAACCGTGCCGTTCGAGGTGCTGATGGAGACGGAAATCGCCCGCCAAGCCCTAGAAAGCTATCAGAAGTAGACCAGGCACGGAACTTGAGGTGATGGTATGTCCGCTGTCGTCTCGGTGCAAAGCGTCGGCATGATCTACAACACTCCGGAGGGCGAAACCCATGCCCTCCGGGACGTCACCTTCGATGTGGCCCCGGGCGAGTTCGTCAGCATCGTAGGACCTAGCGGCTGCGGCAAGAGCACCCTGCTTTCGCTCATCTGCGGCCTGATCCGTCCCACGAGCGGGCGGGTCTTGATCCAGGGGGAGGCAGTAGAGGGCCCTTCGCGCCACGTCGGCTACATGTTGCAAAGCGATTATCTCTTCGGCTGGCGCACCGTCTTGAGCAACTGCCTTCTGGGACTCGAAATCCGCAAGGAACGGACGCCGGAACGGGTGCGCGAGGTGTGGGAGCTTCTGGAACTGATGGGCCTAAAAGATTTTGCGCACCGCTATCCTTACCAGCTGTCCGGCGGGATGCGCCAGCGAGCCGCCCTCGTGCGCACCTTGGCCCTGCGGCCGAACGTGGTGCTCCTCGACGAGCCGTTCGGCGCCCTCGACTACCAGACCCGCCTGCACCTCGAGGGCGAAGTGGCGGAGCTCCTGCGCAGCCGGGGGCAGACGGCCATCTTGATCACCCACGACATCGCCGAAGCCATTTCGATGTCCGACCGGGTGATCGTGTTAACCCACCGGCCGGGTACCGTCTACTCCGTGTACACCGTGCGCCTTTCGACGACGCGCCGCACACCCCTCGCCGTGCGCAACGCGCCCGAGTTCAACCCTCTATTCCAGGCTGTGTGGAAAGACCTTGAGGCCGCGCAGAACGGAGCGGCCGTGGAAGGAGCAAGACGCGCATGATCATAGCACGCCGGCAATCGGTGATATCTCCTGCGCGCCGCCGGTACTTGCGGAAACGAACGGTTGAACGCTGGCTCGTCGCGGGCGTGCGCCTCATCCTCGTGGCCGGCGCCCTGCTGCTCTGGGAACATGCGGCCCGCGCAGGATGGATCAATTCGTTCATTATGAGTCAGCCCACGCGCATCTGGGCCGCCATCGTAAACCTCTACAACCGGGGGGAGCTGTTTCATCACCTGTGGATCACGGTGTGGGAGACGACCGTCGGATTTACGGTCGGCACCCTGGGCGGCATCGGCATCGCTACCCTGCTTTGGTGGTCGCCCTTCTGGTCCAAAGTGTGCGACCCCTTTATCGTCATGTTAAACAGCATCCCGAAAGTTGCGCTCGGCCCCATCTTCATCGTGTGGCTCGGGACAAACACGACGGCCGTGCTGGCGATGGCGGTGGCCGTGTCCATCATCGTCACCATCATGATGGTCTTCAACGGGTTCAAGGAGGTCGATTCCAACCAGATCCGGCTGCTGCAGAGTTTCGGGGCGAGCAAACGGCAGATCTTGACCAAGGTAGTACTGGCGGCCAGCATCCCCACCATGATCGCCGCCCTCAAGGTGAACGTCGGCCTGTCGCTGGTCGGGACGATCGTAGGCGAGTTTCTGGCGTCGAAAGCTGGGTTGGGCTTCCTGATCATCTACGGCGGCCAGGTGTTCAATATGCACCTGGTCATGGCCTCGGTGACGCTGTTGCTCGTCGTCTCGGTCGCCCTATACTACATCGTTTCGGCCTTCGAGCGGTGGGCGGTCAGAGGACGGGAGTGACCCCTTGCTCCTTCGCCTGCTGCCGGCGGAAGCGCTCCTGGGCTTCCTTGATGATCTTTATCGCCCAGTCGGCATCGTGCCAGCCGTCGATCCGCGTGAACTTGTGCTCGAGCTCCTTGTAACGCAGGAAGAAATGCTCAATCTCGAGGAGCATGTGGGGAGGCAGCTGATCCCGTGACGTAATAGATTGCCAGCGGGGCTCGCCGACCGGCACGGCCAAGATCTTCTCGTCTTTCCCCTTTTCGTCCGACATCTCCAAGCCGCCGATGGGCCGGGCCACGACGTAACAGCCGGGAAAGACGGGTTCACTCGTGACGACCAAAATGTCCAGCTCGTCGCCGTCCAGGGCCAACGTGTTCGGAATCAGCCCGTAGTTGGTCGGATAGCGGATCGACGAGAAGAGCATGCGGTTGAAATAGATGCGTCCGGTTTTGCGGTCGTATTCGTATTTGTTCCTGCTGCCTTCCGGAATCTCGATCAAGGCGTCTACCGTGTACACTCTTTCCACCTCCACGCAAACTTGATGCCAAGAGGACCAGGCTAGATGCAAAGCCCCGTATTCGCAAAGGGCGGAGGGAATCCAAGGTGTGCCTCGAACCCCTCCGCCGCATCGCATGATCCTCCCGTCGGTTTGTACTCAGACAGGGACGTTCGCTTTCACCCACTCGTAGCCCTTGCGGTAGCCCTCCAGAGGATCGGTCCGTCCCTCGTACTCTACGGTCCAAACGCCCTTATACCCGGCCGCCACGAGCGCGTCCACGGCCCCTTTCAGATCGATCTCGCCCTCGCCTAAGGCCAGCCCCACATACTCGCTGCGGGAGCCTTTGCCGTCCTTCAGGTGCACGTGGAAAGCGTAAGGCGCGATGATCTTGTAGAAACGGCCCACGGTCTCGAGGTCATGGCCCGCCCAGCGGTAGTTCATCGTGTCGACGTTGGCACCCAAATTCGGCGAGCCCACGGCTTCAAAGATCCGAATTTGCAGATCGGCGTCGTTGGTCACGATACCGTGGTTGTCGAGCGCCACTTTCACGCCCGCCGGCTCGACGACGTCGCGCAGGCGCTTGAACCCGTCGACCATCAGATCGAACCACTTTTCCTCGGGCACGCCCTCTTTTGCCCAGCCGCCGTCGGCCCGGAGCATGTCGCACTCGAAGATCTTGGCAATCTCGAGCACTTGGCGCAGGCGTGCGATCTGCCGCTCCATCTCATCCCCGGAGCGGACGAGAAAGTCGTTGCCCGCGGAAAGTGCGGAAAGTCGCATGCCCGCCGCGTCGAGCTTATCCTTGACCTCTTCAGCCCGGCGCTTGCCCTCGTCGATGCTTTGACCCTCGTTATCCTTCCACACGTCGCGTGCCGCGATCTCGATGTGGGTGAAGCCCGTCTCCGCCGCGAAGTCGATGACCTCTTCCAAAGTGCGCCCGCCCAGGTTGTAATTGATGAGCCCGA
>JAAYLA010000302.1 GCA_012522135.1 Bacillota bacterium
GAGTGCCGGCCATAAATTCCACCTCGTCTGTCTAGTCTTCAACTCGCTCTCAAGTCAAGTTGGATTATAGCATAGACACGGCGCGCGTCGAAGCCTGCAGCAGCGGGTAAGGCGCGTGACGCGTTTTGTGAGAAATTCGTTATATTGGCGCAGGGTTCGCGCTACCTAACAGAGAATGGATACGGTAATATAGGGCATCCGGTCTAGGACCATCGGAGGATTGGACCGGGACTGTCCTGGTATCTCACCGTATGGGCGTGATGGGATGAATCGCACATACGACAGATTGCACAGACTGACATATGTAATCTTACTGCTGCTTGCGTTGTCGGGTCTGCTCGATGCGATTTCGTCGCTGCTCACCCTAGAGACCATGCCTATCGTGGCACGAGCGTTCTGCGTATTGTCGGTGCCCGTGCTCTTAGGCGCTATCATCTGGGCGGGCTGGGCGGTCGCTGCGAAAAGACCTAGGCACCGGGCAGAAGCGAGGGCCGTCGTGCTAACGATCACGGTCGTCTTCCTTTGGGACCTTGCTCTCAGCTTGACTCGCCCCACTGCCGTCCTGACCGCCGCCCACTACCAAGCTTACTTCTGGAAATTCTTGCTGCTCAGCCTCGTGTATCCCTTGGTTTTCTCCTACAAACGGGGACTCGCCGGAATCGCAGTCGTCTTATTCTTCGCCGCAGTGATACCCTTTCGCTACATATTCGAATCAACCCCTAAGGACCGGCTGCTCCTCACCACTGTCGAATTTCTCGCCTCGTATCTGAGTTTTGTGACCGGCATCGTCCTCGTCATCTTGATCGGCCACACGAAGCACGCCTATCTTCAAGTAGACCGAGAAATCGAGAGCATGCGACGTCTGGCCCAGACGGACCCGCTCACGGACGCCTGGAACCGGCGCCGACTGAACGACGCCTTTGCAGAAGCCATCGCGGAAGGCCAGGTCCCGCTGACCGTGATCATGTTCGACATCGATTCGTTCAAAGAAATCAACGATATGTACGGGCATCAGGTCGGCGACCAAGCTTTGATCACAACCACACACCTGGCCCAGGGCGTACTGCGTTCGCAAGACGTGATCAGCCGGTGGGGCGGGGAGGAATTTCTCGTGCTCTGTCCTGCCACCACCTTGGAACAGGGCATTCAGATTGCCGAACGGATACGTGAGGCCATTTCGTCCCACGCTTTCGATGAAGTCGGTACGATCACTGCCAGCTTCGGCGTGGCGGAATACCGCCCCGGCGAGACCGTCGAAGAGCTTGTAGCCCGGGCCGACCAGGCACTGTACGTCGCCAAGGAGCGAGGTAAGAACTGCGTCGAAGCTGCGGGGTTCAGGACTCAGTTCCCCTCGGCTTAGGCGCCTACCGTGTATAATACGAATGGGCGGCCTCTCCGCCCGGCGCGGACGGCGTGGGAAGGCAAAGGTTTCGTTACCGAGACCCTCCGCCAGACGCGGACGGGGAGAGCCCAGATTCGGTTCTTCCGGGTCTACCACGGAGCCCCGTCCGCCGGACGCGGACTGGGGGAGCCGGGCCACTGTGCTGCGACGGGACGGGTGACGATGGAGCCTATGGACAAAGGGCTGCGCGGCTGGGGCCGGGAATTCGGCGACCGCACGATCATGCATGTCGACATGGACGCCTTCTTCGCACAGGTGGAAGTGCTCGACCATCCCGAGTATGCGGGCAAACCCGTCATCGTAGGCGCCCTGCCTGAGAGCGGCCGGGGCGTCGTTTCTACCTGTAATTACATCGCACGCCGGTTCGGCGTCCATTCGGCCATGCCGATCACTCGCGCTGCAAAGCTCTGTCCCCACGCCATTTTTCTGCGTCCACGTATGGCCCGGTACGAGGAAATATCCGCACGCATATTTGAAGTTCTGACGGGCTTCAGTCCTTTGGTTGAGCCGTTATCGATCGATGAGGCCTTCCTTGACATGACGGGCTGCGAGCATTTCTATCGCAGCGCCAGAGAAATGGGCCAGGCGGTCAAGTCCGCGATTTACGAAGCCACCCACCTGACGGCATCGGTCGGCATTGCACCGAACAAGTTCCTGGCGAAGCTGGCCTCCGACAGCGAAAAGCCGGACGGTCTCGTAATCCTGAAGATCTCCGATGTTGATCGCTTTCTACTTCCTTTGCCGGTCCGCGCCCTGTGGGGCGTAGGTCCGAAGACGGCCGAACGGCTGCAAAGCGCCGGTCTGCGCACCGTGGCCGATATACGGGCCAGGTCCGTGGCCGAGCTGACGCAACTCATGGGCGACTCGCTGGGAACCCATATCTGGCTGCTCGCCCACGGACAGGACGACAGGGCCGTGGTTCCCGATACAGAAGCAAAATCTATCGGCCGGGAAACGACCTTTGAGACCGACATTCCCGACGGTCCAGCCCTGAGGGCGCACCTCGCACGGCTCGTAGCGAGCGTTGGCCTGCGGCTGCGCAAGGCCGGACGGTACGCCCGTACGGTGACGGTGAAGATCCGCTATCCGGACTTTGAAACCCACACGAAGAGCAAGACGCTGAGCACGCCAACCCGGGACGACGATACCTTGTACCGAGAAGCATCGGCCTTGTTGGATGCTTTCCGGCTGCGACGCCCTCTGCGCCTCCTGGGCGTTTACGTTTCGCACCTACAACAGTACGTCCAGCCGAGCCTGTTCGGCCAGCCGGAAGAAAACCGACTGACGGAGGTCGTGGATGCGATCAACGAAAAGCTCGGCCGCCGTGTTGTCCGCCGCGGGCGGGAACTTTGACGGTCGGTGCAAACCGGTTGTTCTGCCGTTCCGTGCGTTCTCGGTTGGACGCTGGCTCCGTTCCGCGGGAACGCTCTACTGCGTGGGGTGCTTCGGCAAGTGGCGCCAAAACCGGTCCGGCAGTCGTTGTTGCATGCCATGGGCTGGGATTGTTGACCGCCGGGCACGAAAGGGCCGGCAGTGGCCCAGTGACCGCGCTGCACGCGGGCCCGCCGAACGGGAGGGGGCGCTTCGCACCGCCGCCGAGTGGTTTGGTGCCCCTTTCCTGCTTGCGGCGTCCCATGACTTAGCTCGCTTTGGCGTGCACGGGTGTTGCGTCTTTGACACGGCGCCTCCGGCGCAAAGCGCGTCCTATCGCCTCCCTGTACTCGCGCGACTTGCGCTCTAGAAATGCGATGATCGGCTCAGTCGCCGAAACCGGCCGCAAAGGTAAGAATCGTCCTAGAACCTCCTTTATCCGTTTGAACGTCAAGTCTTCGGGCCGCAGCGTGACCAGCGCAATGTCGAGCCGCTTGCTGATCTCCTGCTTCATGCGGTCGC
>JAAYLA010000303.1 GCA_012522135.1 Bacillota bacterium
CAAACTGGCCGAGGGTAGCGAGCTGGCGCGGAGCATGGGCGATATGAACGCTTTGCCGGCCGAGCCCGCCGTACAAGCCTTCCTGGCCGCGGGCTGGGGCGATGTTTGGACGAAACGGGGCGAGGGACCCGGCTGGACCTTCCCGAGCGACTATCCGGCAAGCCGCATCGACTACATCTTCGCGACGCCGGCCCTGGCCGAGGCGTTTGTCTCGATCGAGGTGCCGAGAACGCTGGCGTCCGACCACCGCCCGGTCATCGCCGAAATCGACCTGACACGCCTTCCATAAGCGGTCGCGTCACTGCCCGCCAAACACAATAGAAGCCGCGCCCTTCAGTGCCGCGTTTTCGATATCTTGGGCGGGCAGTACCCGGCACGGGCGGGCGCAAGCGGCAAGGGCTTCGACCAGCTTCGGTCCAAACAGGTCGAAGCTCTTGGCAATCTTGCCTCCTATCACCAGCGCGGCGGGTCGGAAGGCCAAGACGACGGGCGCCAGCGCCTCGCCTGCCGTCTGTCCGAAGCGCCGGAATACTTCGCGGGCCATCGCGTCGCCGGAGCGCGCGAGGCGGGCCAGGTCGACGACGTCGAACGCATCGCCCTCGCCCGCACGCTCCGCCGGTTCTGTGCCGCTTTCATCACGCTCGGACCGCACCTCGGCCCACAGGTTCAAAATGCCCCGGCGTGAAAGAAGCTCGTCGAGCGGAACGCCCCGGTGCAGCAGCGGATACACCCATCCGTTCGGCGGCACGCCTTCGCCGTCGGTGACCACCTTTCCGTCGACCAAGAACGCCGAGCCGCAGCCGGTCCCAAAGGTTAGCACGATCACCCTGTTCTGGCCACGGGCCGCTCCGAACAGGGCCTCGCCCAGGGCAAAGGCCGTGGCGTCGTTGACGAACCGGATCGACACATGTGCTGGCAAGGCCAACCGTCTTCGCAGTTCTTTCCCGACATCCATTCCGTAGAGAGCCTCGTACTTGGCCAAACCACGGATCATGCAGATGCCTCGTGCGTAATCGAAGGGTCCGGGAAAGCCGATGCCAATTCCCGCCGGCATGGGGTCGAGCACCGGTGCGAGCGCGCCGGCGAAGCGGTCGAGAATGGTTGCCGCGTCCGCATGGCAGTGGGGATCGAACTCGCGCACGGTGCCTGCGAGGAGGTTTCCGGCGTCGGTGACGAGCCCCAGGCGCACGCTGGCACCGCCGACGTCCACTCCTACGGCCACTCGGTTCGAGGATCTTGGGTTGTTCGTGCCGTTGTCTTGCTTCAAGGGATTCGCCCTCCCTTGGCTTTGCGGCTTTACCGTTTCACGAAGGCCTTGATCACCTGACAAGGCTCGCCGACGGCTTCCACCGTGTAGGCGCCGAAAGATGCCGGCGCGACGAAGGTTTCCAAGTATTGTACGTCCACGGTGAAGGACGGGTCTTGCACCGACCGCAGGCGGGCCTGTTTGCCGTCAACTAGCGCCAGCACGTGGAAACGGCTGTCGGTATCGTCTTGCATTTCTGTTCGCACGTCGAGGCGGTTCACCGAGAAAAACATCTGCGGATTCGTTCCGAGGTGCAGTTCCGTACCGCCTTCCTCTTCCCGCACCACCATCGGTTCGGGAATCAGGGCGCGCCCGACCCAATCTTCCGTGCGCGACATGTCCAATACGTCGAGACCGTACTGCGCATTGATGGGGCGCGGCTTACCGGAAAGATCGGGCCGCAAGTAATCGTACAATTTGAAGGTGTACCAGTACGTGGTGGCGCTGATCTCGAGCACCAGGTTGTTCGCGCCGCTGCAGTGCAGGGTACCCGACGGGATGACGTAAAGCGCGCCTTTCTCGGAGGGCCAGGCTTTGGCGTACTGCGAGACGTCAAAGGGCACGCCCTCCTGTTCCGCGCGGCGGATGACTTCGGTGAACGCTTCGCGGGTGACGCCGCTGCGCAGGCCGAGAAATACCTTGGCGCCGGGCTTGTTCTCTACGACATAGTACGTTTCGTCCTGGGGCATGCGCTCGCCGAAGTGCTCGCGGATGTAACCGGTGTGCGGGTGCACCTGCAGGCTCAAGTTGCTGCCGCCCATGGTGTCCAGGTAGTTGAAGCGGATAGGGA
>JAAYLA010000304.1 GCA_012522135.1 Bacillota bacterium
ATTGCCCGCACGTCCTTAGCCGCCATAGCCCTTCCCCTAGCCCTTAGGCCGCAGGATCGCCACCGAGAAATTCTCCGAGGCGAAATGGCGCTGCAGCCTATCGTTCGCCTCTTCGACGGTGAGGGACTCGACGAGTTCGAAGGTGTCAAACAGCCACGAGCCCCTCACGTGATGGGACAGGAAGCTCGCGGCGACCTGCTCCAACGAATTGAAGTTGTCGAGAAATCTTCCAAGGTACGCGCGGCGCAGCCGCTCGAACTCGTCGGCGTCGATGCCCCGGTCCACGTGCTCTGCGATGCCCGACTGCAGCCGGTCCAACAGCTTGTCCGGATCATCCGTCTCGCCGCCGACCAAAGTGTGCCCGTACGTAGGCGACGATTCATAATACGAGTAGAAAGAATCGTCGATCAAACCGTCCTCGTAGAGCGCCGAGTACAGTGGCGAGCTGCGTCCGAAAAGGCTTCTCAAGACAAGCCCCATAAGGAGGCGCTCCCGCAGCTGTCCCCTCCCCGGCGCCGCCTCAGGCAGCTCCTTGAAACCGAGGGCGAGCCGCGGACGGGAAGCGGTCATCTCGATCTCCACCCGTCGCTCCCGTACTTGCGGCGGTTCGGCAGGAAAGATACGTTCGATCGCGCCCCGCTTGGCAAAGCCCCGCCGGTCCACGTTCTCGGCGACCTGCTCGATGACGCGCACGGGCTCGACGTCGCCGAGCACGACAAGGGACATGTTTTCCGGATGGTAGAAAGTATCGTAACAGGCCGTGAGCAGCTCGGCCGTCACCTCGCGAATCGACTGTACCGTACCGCCGATATCCACCCGCACGGGATGTTCGTGGTAAAGGGCCTCCAGTAGCGCGAGGATGACGCGACGGTCGGGCATATCGTCGTACATCAATAGCTCTTGCTCGATGATCCCGCGCTCTTTCTCGATATTGGCCGGGCTGAAATAGGGCTCCAGAACGAAGTTCAGCAGGATGTCCAGGCACGCTTCGAACCGGTCGGTGCACGAGAAGAGGTAGGTCGTGAGCAGGTATGACGTATACGCGTTGGACGAGGCGCCCAGCTCGGAGAACCAGTCGGACGCATTGCCGTTCTCCTTTTCGAAGAGCGTGTGCTCGAGAAAGTGGGCGATCCCGTCGGGCACGCATACCCGCCGTCCTCCGGGCGGTACGAAGCAATTGTCGACCGAGCCATAGTGCGTGGCAAAGGATGCGTACTTCTTATGAAAACCCGGACGTGGCAAGACGAAAACAGTAAGGCCCGAACTCAGGCGTCCCACGTGCAGTTCCTCGCGCAGAACGGGAATCTCCCGCACTTCAATCTGCATGGCCCTCATCCTCTCCGGCATGGTCACGCAAAAAGTAGACCGTGTCGAGGGCAACCCCCCGAGCCACCTCGGCGATATCGTCGCGCGTAACGTCTTCGACGGCCGCCACGAGCTCGTCGACGCCCCATTGCCGGCCCCCAACGGCACCGAGCAGCCTGGCGTGGATAATCTGCCCCGGATCGTCCAGCCCCGATCGCAGTCCGTTCACGAGCGCTTTTCGGGTGGCCTCAAGTTCCGAGTCCGTGACTTTCCCTTCGCGCACATCGTCGAGCTGCCGCAGCATAATGTCCCGGGCCTGCTCGAACTTGCCCACGTCGATTCCAGCGAAGAGAATCTGAACGCCTTTCACCGTGTCCATGCGGGAGAAGGCGGTATAGGCCAAGCTCGCGCGCTCCCGTACCTCCATGAAGAGCTTCGAGTGACTGAAGCCGCCGAGCACGCCGTTATACATCAGCAGGGCGGGATACGCATCGTCGGCATAGCGAACGGGCAAGCGGCAGCCGAGCACCAATACGCCTTGCAGAACGTCCAGCCGCTCCACGACCGTGCGCACCGACTTCGGCTGCGCGACGGCCGGCGCGGGGATGTCGACGAGCCCGTCCCGCGGAATCGGAAATCCGGCGGCAAAAAGCTCCCGCGTCTTTTCCGGGTCCACGGCCCCGACCACGATGATGTGGACGCGAGACTCGCCTATGAGCCGCTCGTAACGCGCATAAAGGCCCGCCGGGTCGATGTGAGACAAGTCTTCGCTCTTGCCGTAACGGTAAATTCCGAACGGCTCATCCCGGCACATGTTCGCGTAGCACCGCTGGACCGCGTACTGCATCCGCTCGTCGACCAGCCCGTCGATGCGCTGGCGGAGCGATTCCCTTTCCGACTGCACGTACTCGGGAAGAAAAGCCCCGTCGGCCGTGAGAAGAGGACGCAGGAGCGTTTCGGCCAAAAACTCCACGCTCGCGCGCAGAAGCCCGTCCGCGCCCGGCAAGAACCGCTCCGACGGCACGTGGTAGTGGGCCTCAATGATCTGCGACTCGCCGATCTTGCGCGTATCGAAACCGAAGGCGGAGCCGTACAGACTTTCCAAATGCCGGGCAATGTCGCGCAGGGTCGGGTAGCGCTGCGAACCCCGGCGAAGCACCATGGGTACGAGAGCGTTTGCCGTCGCGGTGTCTTGGGCCAACGGCGTCTCGAGCGCCACGCGGATGCGCACCGTCTTAAACTTTTCCGTCGGCGCTACGTGCAAATGTACGCCGGGCCGGAGCTCCCATGTGGAGAAGGTGATGTCGGACACACGTCCACCCCCCGTAGAACGTGAACTCACCGGGCCTCGCTCTGAGCCACGGGCCGCCGCCTGCCAGCCGCTTTCAAGGCCGAACCGGCTTGATACGAGCTGCGCACGAAGGGCCCCGCGAACACGTACTGAAACCCGAGGTCCTCCGCAATCTCTTTGTAGCGCTGAAACGTCTCGGGTTTGACGTATTCCACTACGGGTAGGTGCATGGCGGACGGCCGCAGGTACTGGCCGATGGTCAGAAAGTCGCAGTCGACCGCACGCAGATCCCGCATCATCTGGATGACTTCTTCCTCCGTCTCGCCGAGGCCCACCATAATGTTCGACTTCGTCCACACGTCGGGCGCAAGGCGTCGCGAAATGGCAAGGACTTCAAGGGACCGCTCGTACCGAAAGCGGGGCCGAACCTTCCGGTGCAGCCGTTCCACCGTTTCCAGATTGTGGGCCAGTACTTCCGGACGGGCCTCGAGGACGATCGCGAGCAGGTCCTCGCGGGCAGCGAAGTCGGAGATCAAGGCTTCGACCGTCGTGTCAGGGCATAGCCTGTGGACGGCCTCGATCGTCCGGGCGAAGTGGCGCGCGCCTTGATCTTCCAGGTCGTCTCGGGTGACCGTCGTGATTACGGCGTGCTCGAGCCCCATGTCGGCGATGGCCTTCGCTACGTTCTCGGGTTCGTTCGGATCGAGGGGCAACGGCCGCCCCGTCGTGACGTCGCAAAAGCCGCAACGCCGTGTGCAAATCTCGCCCATGATCATCAGCGTCGCCGTCCGCTCGCCCCAGCACTCGCCGATGTTCGGGCAGAGCGCACTCTCGCATATCGTGTGGAGGTTGAGCCCGCGCAGCATCTTGCGCATTTCGTTCATGGCCTTACCGTCCGGCAAAGCCTTCTTCAGCCAGTCGGGCTTGCGCTGTACCTGTTGCGTCAATGCGACCACGTCCTTACAGTAGGATCGACACTTCGTCCCGATCCATCCTCTTGATGCATTCGCTCAGCTTCGCCGCCAAAGCAGCATCTTCCCGCGCTGCGCTGCGTACCTGCCGCAATATGTCGATACCCCGGCGCATGGCGTAGACCAGGTCGCCTTCATCGACATCTGTGTACTCGGCCAGCGCCGAGAAGCTCGCGCCGCGGCTCCACTCATACGCGGCCTGCGCGATGTGCGGGTTGAACTCGAGCAGAGTGTAACCTAGATACAGTTCTTCCATCTTCCGCAGCAGGTTCACAGCCCGCATGACGGTGCCGATATCGAACACGACTCTCCTCGGCCGTACCTCGCCTTTGCGTGGCTCGTAGTCGATGGAGACGGCAAGGGCGTTGAGCTCGTCCGCGTCCCAATCGTGAAAGACGCCGCGGAAAAACAGCTCCGTCACAAGCAGCTCGCTCCCGTATATGCGCGAGGCGAACAGCCCCCGTGACGTCAGGCCCTCATCTGAAATGTAGTCCAATGCTTCCAGGAGCGAACGCTTCGCGTCGAACTCGGCGTGGAAGGCGGCCGTGCCCCCCAGTTCGCGCAACAGGCGCTTCAGCTGGATGCGGCGCTTCTTCAGTTTCGCCGGGTTCATACTTCCCGTGCCGCCCTGTTTCTTACGGGATTTGCGGCTTCCTTTCCCACGGGGCGAGGCCGCTAGCATGACCTCTACCTCTTCCAACTCCCGCTGCAGCCGCTCGGTCCTGCGCCTCGTCTGGTACGACGCGAAGTTCTTATCCAATACGTCGCGAATCTCCTCCGGCGAGTAGTTCGCAACCAAGTTGAGCACGGTGTTGTATGTCAGGGTGAACCGGCTGCGGAGCGGCTCCACGTCGGCCTCCGACATGGTCGGAAACTCGTCGGGCGAGAAGAAGTTGAAGTCGACCACGGTGTATACGTAACCGATCTCGTCCAGCCCGCGCCGCCCCGCCCGGCCGGCCATCTGGAAGTACTCCCGGTTCGAGAGGGCTCGGAACGTGGTGCCGTCCCATTTCGTCACGGCGTCGAAGCACACCGTGCGGCACGGGAAATTGAGGCCAACCGCGAACGTCTCGGTGCAGTAGAGCAGCCGGATCAGCCTTTTCTCGAACAAATCCTCCACCAGGTCTTTCACCAGGGGCAGCATGCCGGCGTGGTGATAGGCTACGCCGCGCAAAAGGAGCGGTTCGATTTCCGCAAGCCTTGCCGCGCCGGTACCGGGATGCCGTTCGGCATGCTCAGCGAGTAAAGCCTGCACTTGAGCCTTCTCTCCCGCACTCAACAGGTCGTGCACCGCGGCCGCTTCGCTCGCGTGGCTCTCGCACCGCCGGCGGCTGAACGTGAAGAACAGAATGGGTAGGTATTCGGGCACAATCTCGGCCAGCAAATCCATGTGCGTCGTCGGATCCATCTTGGCCCGAATACGGCCCGCATCGGTTGTTCCCAGCCGTTTCGCTCGCCGCTTGTACCGTTTGAACAGCTTGTCCCGGTCGCATACACCGAGGTTCCGTTCGAACAAGTGGTGCTTCAAGGGGACCGCGCGCTCCGTATGCCCGACCACCACGACCGGGCGGCCCTGCACGCTCTCGATCCAATCCGCAAGCTCGTCTACGTTCGGAATGGTCGCGGAAAGGCCGAGAAAGCGCATGGCGGGCGGCATGAATATCAGGCTCTCCTCCCACACGCTGCCGCGATGGGGATCGTCGATGTAGTGGATCTCGTCGAATATGACGTAAGCAACGTCCGCGACGCGCTCGCGGTCGGTGTGGAGCAGGTTGCGAAAGATCTCGGTCGTCATGATGAGGATCGGCGCTTCGGGCTGAATCACCACGTCGCCGGTTAATATGCCGACGTGTTCATCGCCGAGGAGCCGTTTGAATTCCTTGAATTTCTGGTTGCTCAGGGCCTTGATCGGCGCGGTATAGATCACCCGCCGGCCCTCGCGAAACGTTTTTTCGATGATATAATCCGCCACCAACGTCTTGCCGGTGCCCGTGGGCGCGCTGACGAGAACGGACTGACCCGCTTCGATGGCGCGGATGGCGTCCCTTTGGAACGGATCGAGTGTAAGCCCCCGGTAAGTCGCGATGGTGTCATGCATCAAACTGGGCGCTCCCCATTTCCCTGCGTTGTGACAACTAGTGCCAGTGTAGCACATCCGTTTCCAGCCTGTCCACGATGCGGGACACCTCAGTGTGCCCGCTTCAGCTTTCCTTCCGTTTGAACCGGTCGTGGTCCCGCTCCGTCACCTTTCGTAGCGTGCGCTCAAGGGCGGCATCCAAATCGATCTGTAAGGAGTTGGCAAGGCAGATCAGGGCCCAGAAGATGTCTCCGAGTTCGTCGGCGATCTCTTTATCCGGCTCGTCTGGCTTTTTCCGCTTCTGGCCGAACCGGTGGTTTACCTCCCTTGCCAGCTCGCCCACCTCTTCCATCAGGCGGGCAAGATTGGTGAGAGGACCCCAATAACCTTCCTCGAACTGCTGAATCCAACCGTCTACCCGTCGTTGCGCTTCCCGAATCTCCATGCATGAATCCTCCCATGTGAAGTGCGGCTTCTTCTATGGTATCATGACGGCGAAAGGAGCGGTCGGTGTGCAGCTTACCCGGGCCGTAAAGGAGTTTGCACGGTCGATAGGTGTCGACCACATCGGTATCGCTCGGGCCGAGCCGTTCCCGCGCGAAGAGGCCCAGCTGCGCGCACAAGCCGCCGCCGGCCGCTACCCGCGCTTTACCGACACCGACATCCCGCGCCGCACCGATCCCCGCAAACTGCTGCCCGATGCCCGCTCCATCATCTCCATCGCGGTCAGCTACCTCACCGACGACTCCCCGCGAACCGCGGTGCACGACGGAGTACCCCGCGCCTGGGTGTCCCGTTACGCGTGGGGCGACGTCGACTATCACCACGTCCTGCGTGAGAAACTCGACCGCATTGTCGAATTTCTCGCGGCCAACGTATCGTTCCCGGTGCGGGCCTTGCCGTACGTCGATACGGGGCCGCCCGTGGAACGCTCCGTGGCGGAAAGGGCCGGTGTCGGCTGGTTTGGAAAAAACAACTGCATCTACGTGCCCGGGCACGGGTCGTGGGTCTTCCTGGGCGAGATCGTTACGAACGTGGAGCTGGTTCCCGACACGCCCCAAGGCAAGTCGTGCGGCACGTGCACGCGGTGTATCGACGCCTGCCCGACGGGTGCGATCACGGGACCGTTCCGCATCGATCCGAATCGCTGCCTGTCGTATATCACCCAAATGCCCGGGGTGATCCCGGTTGAGTTCCGCCGCCCCATGGGGCGCATGCTTTTCGGGTGCGATATTTGCCAGATCGTCTGCCCTTGGAACTGGGAAGCCGCACCCGCGAACCGCCCCGAATTCCGGCCCCGCGCCGCCTTGGGCAGCCGCCCCGCACTTATTCCCCTTCTCACTATGACCAATAGCCAGTTTAAGCGCTGGTTCGGCGGCACGGCCATGGCCTGGCGCGGGAAGAAGATCCTGCAACGCAACGCCTGCATTTGCCTGGGCAACATCAAGAATCCGCTGGCCGTGCCGCCTTTGATCGACCGGCTCGAGCACGACGGCAAGGAAGAGGTACGCGGCGCGGCGGCCTGGGCGCTCGGCGAAATCGGCGGCGACGATGCCGTGGCGGCATTAAAAAGAAGGCTCCCCGTGGAGCCTTCCGACTACGTGCGTTCCGAGATCGAAACGGCCATAGCCCACGCCGCGCAGGCGTAAGCCGCCGGCTGACGGACCCGGCCACGGCGCGCCCTCAAAACGTCCTTTCGACGACGAAGACTACCGCGAAGCGACCTAAGAAGTCATATTCGTTCAACGCCCGAAACAGGACCTCTGCGTCGTAATTGCTTATCACTACGGACGTGCGCGGAGAGTCGGCCCCGTCGATCGCGTCTACGACGAGGGGATGGCGCAGTGGGTAATTGGGGTCGACGTTGAGCCGGCTGTGGGAGAGCGCTTCGGACAGCTCGCGCGTGTACGCGACGATCCCCGTGCCGATCACCAGGTCGCTCGAGGCCCCTGCGCCCGCATATACGACCCGGCCGTCCTCGTCATAGATGCGCGGGCTCATGCCGCGCAAAACTCCCAGCCCTTTGGCGTTGACGACGAGACCCGTGTAGAGCTGCTCGCCTTGTTCCAAACGCTCGGCCCACTCCCGGGCCAGTCGTTCACGGATCGTCTGGGCCTCCACGACGCTGACGTCGTCCCACCAGAGCGCGGCCTCGTGGTCGCCGGTCAGGACGATCTGGATCCATTCGGGCGCCGGATCCGGGACGCGGAACAACAGCTCCATCCGCTGCCACTCGTCCTCGGCGCGCAGGCCGCGGTAAATGTACGTCACATCCCCCGGCCAACGCACTCCGAGGGACGCGATGTTGCCTTCTCCCGTCGCCCGTACCCAAGCCGACACCACGTACTCCCTACCGGGAACTAAGGGCATATGAAACGGGTGAACCCACTCCGACTGAAAGGCATTGGGGCCGTCGAGCCGCGCGGACGCTCGACCGTCGCGCGCCATCGTCACGTCGATGCTCCCGCGCCCGTTCAACACCCAGGTCTCCATCCCGGGAGTCGCGGCAAGGGATTCAAAACTGCCGTCTATGACCCGAACGGGCACCTCCTGGGCTCCGGCTGCCACCGTTAGGCACAGCAATGCCGCAACCACGACGGAGAGCGCCCGGGCCAAAGGTTTGCCTCCCTCTTGCACGCTGCTCGCCTCCCCTGCAACTGGCCTCGAATCAGATGTCGGTAACGGGCTCGCCCGTGCGCGCCGATCTGTAGATCGCCTCGATCAACGCCACCGACTTTCGCCCTTCCTCGCCGTCGACCGTAAGCGGCGTGCCCTCGGTCACTGCTTGCATAAACTCTTCAATCTGCAGCTTGTGACGCTGGAAGCTAAGGGCCATCGGATCGGCGAACGTTCCGCTGCGCTCTCCGCCGCCGAACTCCTCGAGGACTTTGCGGTTTTCCTCCTCGCTAGCGCCTGCCGCGGTCCACTCGGTGAGCACGTCGTCGACGACGACGGCCCCGCCAGCCGACCCGTGGATCTCGAGCCGCTTCGGATAGCCGGGATAGATCGACGTCGTGGCCTCGATGACGCCCAGAGCGCCCGACGCAAACCGCAGTACGGCCACGGCCGTGTCTTCCACTTCAATGCCTTCCCGGGCCAACGTGTCAGTTTGCGCACTTACCCACGCCACGGGACCCATAATCCACTGCAAGAGGTCTACCTGATGGATCGCCTGGTTCATCAAGGCCCCGCCGCCGTCAAGTTGCCAAGTGCCCCGCCAAGCACCCTGATCGTAGTACTCCTGGGAGCGGTACCACTTGACGTACGCATCCCCCAGGACGAGGCGGCCAAACTCGCCCGCGGTCGCGGCCTGGTGCACCCGCCGGTTAACCGGAGCAAACCGGCTCTGGAAGATGCAGCCCAGTTTCACGTTGTGCTCGCGAGCCGCCTCGATCATGGCGTCGCACCGTTCGGTCGTCACTTCCAGAGGCTTTTCGACCAAGATGTGCTTTCCGGCCTTAGCCGCAGCCAAGGCGGGTTCCAGATGGTAGCCGCTGGCCGTGGTGACGATTACCGCATCGACGTCGTCGCGCCCGGCCAAAGCCTCCAGGGTGGGCTCGGCCTCACAGCCGGATTCCGCGGCAAAGGCGGCGGCCCGCTCCGGTGTGCGGCTCCAGACGGCCACCAGCTTCGCTCCGGGGATGTTCGCGATCGCGTCGCGGTGCACACGGGCGATGGCGCCGGTACCGGCGATGGCAAATCCAAAGGGTCTCAATGGGCTCCACCTACCTAAGTGCCTGTTCAAGGCGTCTTTTCAGCTCAGCCGCCGATGTGAATCCGACGATGCGATCCCGTTCCTCGCCGTCTCGGAAAAAGACGAGCGTCGGAATGCTCATGATTCCCAGGCGGCGGGGAACAAGCGGGTTCTCATCGGTGTTGAGCTTCAACACCAGTACGTTCTCCGCGAAAGCGGCGGCCACCTGCTCGAGAATAGGTTCCAGGCGGACGCAGGGACCGCACCACGGTGCGCCGACCGCCAGCAGCACGGGCAGCGGCGCCTTCAGAACCATGTCTTCAAACTCGCCGTCGCTCAGCTCAAAAATGTCGGCCATATTCGGTGTCGCCCCCCGTCCGTCAAGATCGGGCGCCCAGACGGACGCGAAATAAAGGGCAGCCATGCAGCTGCCCCCGGGATCCGCTTGCGAACAATGCTATCGAAACTAGATCGCTTCCACGCCCGCGATTTCCGGCACATGGGCCTTGACGATGCGCTCGATACCGGCCTGCAAGGTCAGCATGGACATCGGACAGCCGTGGCAAGCGCCCATCAGTCTAAGCTGCACGACGTTATCCTCGGTAACATCGACCAGCTCGACGTCGCCGCCGTCCATCTGAATTGCCGGGCGGATCTGATCGAGTGCCTCCTGCACCCTCTCCTTAATGGTTGCCACGCTTCCCACCTCCCGTCACGGCTAGTCTACGCCATCGGTACCAGGGACGTCAAGGTACCCTGCCCCGGGACAAACGCCCCTTGCTTCTCCTCATACCTCGTGGCGCCACCACTCGACGCTGGCTGCGAAGCGTTCGAGGGCCGACGCGCGCCTTTCCTTCTTCTCTTCGATGCCCTCTTGTACCTTGAGTACCTGTTCGGGCGTGAGGGTACGCTGCATAATCTGGTTGGCCAACGAAAGGAGCTCGGGCGACCCCTGCCCGAATCCGTGGTCGGCGTAAACCTCGACCAGGCTGCCGACAAGAAGGTCCGGCGCGACCCGCTCGAGCACCTGCAGCGCAGCCATCTGCAGAGCGGGCAGCGGTTCTTCGACGGAAAGTCTGCTTACCTCGCTGACGAGCGTCGGCGCCGGCTCAGGCAGCAGGCCTACCAGCTGTATGGCGACCTCGCGCACCGCCGGACTTTCATGGCGCAACAGCGACCGCAGGAGGCGAGTGAGCGCATCTTCTTTCGCCGCGGTCAGAAGCTCGCGGATCTGCTGGCTCCGGGGATCGTCGGGACTCCACTCAAAGAGACCGGCTTCGGCGTAGCGCAAAAGGATCTTAGCCGCTCGGGTGCGCGTCTGGGCATCGATGAGAATAAGACCGGCTAAGTCGACGACTACTTCGGGCACTTCCCGGGTCGCGAGCACCGTGAGGGCCAGATCCCGCACGCGCACGCTGCGATCCTTCAGCCACGTGGAGAATAGTGAAGGCACGGCCGTTTGCGCGCCCTCGAGCAGCGCATCGTACGCCTTCTTCTCGAGGCGGTCGACGCGGTCGCCGACGGGCTTGCGGTAAAAGCGTGCCAACATGTGAAGCAACGTCTCGTCGGCCGTCTTTCCGATCAAATAAATGGCCAGGCACTGCAGAAGGTAATCCTCGGACATGAGGGCCTCTTGCAGAGGCTCTTGCAACGCCTCGGGCGGCATAGACAGCACAATCCGAATCAGCTCGCCCGCAAGCCAACCTTCTTCGGTGAGCGCGATCACGTGGAAGAGCGCGAGCAGCGCCTTCGGCGTCTGGACCTGGGACAGCACACTGCGCGTCTGTTCTCGCGCTTCGTAAAAGGCATGGCGTATGTGGCGCTCCAGGTCGGAATATGCGTTCTTGTTGCGGGCCGCCTCCATGATCAAGCGGTAGAAATGCACTTGTACCGATTCGCTCTGCTCCGTCGCCAGCAGGGCGCGCAGGAAGTACCGGGCCTTCCGGGGGGTCAGCGCCAAGCGCTCAAGCTCGGCAAGGGCCGTCGACGCGAAGGGATCTTCCTCCCGCCCAAGCTCTCGCAAGAGAGCCTCGACCCGCAACCGATAGGTTTCGTTGTCCATACGCATGGAGCTTCAACCTCGCTTAGATACTTTTGCACTATTTGGAAAAGAAAGACCGGGCATGAAAGGACCTAGCCATCCCACAGGAACCCGGATTTCCAGAACGAAAAGTGACCGCAAGCGCCACGCATGGATATGAGATGTCGATTCTAGTATACCAGATTACGGTTCGGCAAACCAGTAGTCCAGGTACTTCACTTCCACCCTGCCTCCCAGCAGGGATGTGACACCCTTCTGCACGTCGAGCACGAGCCTGCCCTGTTCCCTCCGGTACGTCTGCTCGACCTCGAGCTTACCCCAAGTGTATGTCAGGTCAGCCCGGGCGATGTACCACTCACTTCCATCGATCCACAGTCGTCCTGACTGTGCGCCCTGCGACGCCGGCTCTTTGCGCACACCTTCAATCACATAGTACGTGCGTCCCGCCCGGTCCGTCTCCACACCGACCAGCTCCAGCTCGAACAGGTGAATGGCGCTTTGCACGTCCACCAGATCCGCCAGCACGCTGGGTGTCAAGAACGACGGTGCCCCTTGGCCCACGGAGACGTCGTACGTGTCGCCCTGCTTTTCAATGATCGCGTGGAAGCGCCAGGTAAAGATCAATGCCCGCAGTTGGACCTGTTGCTGAAAGCGAACGTGATCGGCGCGCAGATCCGTCGCCTGAGCCACCTTCTCGAGCAGCGCTGGGAGCGACGGCGTTTCTGCCCGCACGCCCCACGGCAGAAGAAGCGAGAGTACCAGTAACGCGACACAGTATCGGACCATTGCGGCCACGCTCCCCTAGGCCTTTGCCACATCTTGCCATTAATGACACAACATTGCAAATGTGTACCTGTTCTCGGTTCGGGGCACTGTCTCCTGCCTGGCCCGACTTGAGCCGCCGTCTGCCCTGGATTCACCACCTTACGCACGGGACGGCTGTGTGGTATTCTGTCTTGTGAGAGGGGGAGTCCGGCTGTGCCGCATGAAGATCCGTTTGTACTCCGCGAAGGGGCTGACGGCATCGGCGAACTCTGCCCTGCCTGCCACAAGGCATTGGCTTTCGGCGATATGGTGATCGCCTGTCCACGATGCAAGACGAAGCACCACGAGGCCTGCTGGCACGAGCGAGGTTGCGCCCGGCTCGGGTGCCCGCACGTGGCAGCCAGCGTGATCGAGCGCGACCGTCCGCGCATCACCGACGACGACCGCGCGAAAGAATATATTAAGCCCGTGCCGAAATGGGTCCCGTGGACCGTCGGTTTTCTCGTGTTTTTCCTCCTGATCGGCGTGCCCGTGCTGCGTAAGTACGTATTTGCAGACCCAAGGCCCAAGCTGACGGTCATGATCCCTTCGGGGACCGACGAAGCCGTCCTGAACCTCGTCGCCGACCGCTACGCCGCCTTCAACACCGACATCCAGGTAGAGGTCATCCTGGGTCCTCCGGGCGATCTGTATCTGCAAAAACTCATGATTATGATCGGGGCACGGGACGCGCCGGACATTTTCGTGCTGCCCTACCCCGAATTTGCCAACTTAGCAGTGCAAGGTGCCTACCATGACCTGTCGGAGTGGGTCGCGTCGAATCCCGAGTCGCTTAGGGACTTGCCGCAGGAGCGTCTGTTGCGCGGCCAGGTGCAAGGCGTTTGGTACGGTGTTCCGCATCCGGGCCGGCCCTTGTATTTCGGCATCTACGCCGCCTCGTCCATGGCGGAGCGGGCCACGGAACTCCTCGACGCGATCATAGCTGCGTTGCCGGTTGACGAGAACGTGGAGGACCGCTTTACGCCGAACCAGCTGCCGCCGACCCTCTACGTCGTACCGGGTTGGTAGGCGCAGGACCGCAGCGGCCTGCGCCTCACCCGGTGGCCGTCCTTTTTCTTTTGCAAGTTATTCTTCCTCGGGTGCCACGGAGGTATACCGCCCCTGGAAGAAAAGGAGCGGACTACCGTGCCCGGTGCCGAAACGGTCCACCCGTCCAACGAATATCGTGTGATCGCCGCCCTCGTAGGCGTGCTCCAAGGTGCAATCGAACCAGGCGAGCGCACCGTCTAACACAGGCGAGACGGTAACGTCGTTCCGCCAGACAAAATGCGCCGCTTGGCCCCTGCGCCCGGCAAACCAGTTCGACACGGCCTCATGCTCACGTGCAAGGACGCTGATGCCGAAGCGTCCCTCGGCGAGCAGAAGCCCGTGCGTCTGACGGGTCTTGTCGACACAGACGAGGACGAGGGGCGGCTCCAGCGAGACCGACGTGAAAGAATTCGCCGTCATACCGTGCACGCCCGCGTCCGTTTTGACGCTGGCAACCGTCACGCCCGTAGCGAACTGGCCCAACGCCTTACGAAACGCAAGCGAATCAAAAGCCATTTTGAAGTATTGTCTCCTTCCAATGCTTACAACTTCTCGAGTACGATCTCCTGTTTCACTTCTTGGATCGCCTTCGTCACCTCGATGCCCCGCGGGCAAGCGTCCGTACAGTTAAAGATCGTCCGTCAGCGCCAAACGCCGGCCTGGCTGTTGAGCACGTCCAGACGGATACTCGCACCGCGGTCACGGCTGTCGAAAATGAACCGGTGCGCATTGACGATGGCCGCGGGACCCACGTACACGTCGTTCGTCCAAAAGATCGGGCAAGATGTGGTGCAGGCGGCACAAAGAATGCATTTGGTCGTATCGTCGAAACGGGCACGCTCTGCGGGCGACTGGCGCCGCTCTTTGCCGTCGGCAGGCGGATCGTCGGCGATAAGGAAAGGATGAATCGCTTTATACCCCGCAAAGAACGGTTCCATGTCGACGATCAAGTCCTTGATCACCGGCAAGCCCCGGATCGGCTCGATTTCAATCCGGCTTCCCACGTTCTTGACAAGCTCGCGGCAGGCCAGGCGATTCACACCGTTGATCACTACCGCGTCGGATCCGCATATCCCGTGGGCGCACGAACGGCGATACGAAAGCGTGCCGTCGATGTTCCATTTGATATGATTCAAGAGGTCCAAAACCCGGTCGGACGGTTGTGCCTGCACTTTGTATTCCGCCCAGTAGGGTGCCTCGTCTTTCTCCGGATTAAAGCGCTTTATACGGACCAATACCTCCACGCGGGCGCCACCCTTCCTGTTTCATATTCCAAGCGGTGTTGCGAAGGCCTCTAGTACTTGCGCTCCTGAGGCTGGAACCGGGTGATCACGACCGGCTTGTACCCGAGGCGCGGGCCGTTCTCCGTGCGGTAGGCCAACGTGTGCTTCAGGAAGTTCACGTCGTCCCTCTGCGGATAATCTACCCGGGAATGGGCGCCCCGGCTTTCCTTGCGGGCCAGCGCGCTCACCGTCACCGTTTCAGCGATGTCCAGTTGGTAGCCGAGTTCCAAAGCCTCGAGCAAGTCGGTGTTCCAGCGCCGGCCCTTATCGTCGATGCGCACTTTCGCGTACATCTGCCGCAGTTCTTGCAGGATGTGCAGCATCTCGGTCATGCGCCCCTCCTCACGGAACACACCGACCCGGTTCATCATCTCCTCCTGCAGCCGCTGGCGCACTTCCACCGCGCGCTCGGTTCCATTGTTGTGGCGAATGCGCTCGATCTCGTCGCGCACGCGGGCCGCGGGATCTTTCGGCAGCGGATGAAAGCCGATCTCACGGACGGTCTTGGCCATGTGACGCCCCGCCCGGCGACCGAAGACGACGATGTCGACCAGAGAGTTCGTGCCCAGCCGGTTCGCTCCGTGCACCGACACGCATGCGCATTCGCCGGCTGCGTAGAAACCCGGCAGCGGCGTGTTCTTCTCGTCCATGACTACCTGGCCGTCGACGTTGGTCGGAATGCCCCCCATTGCGTAGTGCGCCGTCGGCTGCACCGGTATCATCTCGGTGACGGGGTCGATACCGAGGTAGGTGCGCACAAAGTCGGTGATGTCGGGCAGCTTCGTCTCAATCAGTTCGCGGCCCAGATGCCTCAGATCGAGATAGACGTAATCCTCTCCGTTGATGCCGCGGCCTTCGGCTACCTCTTGATAGATGGCCCGCGAGATCATATCCCGGGGTGCAAGGTCGAGCAGGGTAGGCGCGTAGCGCTGCATGAAGCGCTCGCCTTCGCTGTTGACCAAAATGCCTCCCTCGCCGCGGGCACCCTCGGTGATGAGTATGCCCATACGGTGGATGCCCGTCGGATGGAACTGGAAAAACTCCATGTCCATTAGCGGCACGCCGTTCCGGTACGCGATGGCGACTCCGTCTCCGGTCAGCGCGAGGGCGTTGCTCGTCACCTTGTAAATGCGCCCGAATCCTCCCGTAGCAAAGAGCACCGCCTTGCTGTGGAAGACATGCAGCTCGCCGGTGCTCATCTCGTAGGCTACCACACCGACGCAGACGCCGTCGTTGATGATGAGGTCGACGACTTGAAACTCATCGTAAAAGGTGACGCCGCGCCGGATACACTGCTGATAGAGGGTTTGCAAGATCATGTGTCCCGTCCGGTCCGCGGCAAAGCACGCACGCTTCACCGGAGCCTTGCCGTACTCTTTGGTATGCCCGCCGAAGGGACGTTGGTCGATTTTTCCGTCGGGCGTCCGGTTGAAGGGCAGGCCCATGTGCTCGAGCTCGTAAACCGTGTCGATGGCCTCACGGCACATGACCTCGATCGCGTCTTGGTCGCCGAGGTAGTCGCTCCCCTTCACGGTATCGAACATGTGCCATTCCCAGTGGTCCTCCTCGACGTTGCCGAGGGCGGCGCCGATCCCTCCCTGGGCCGCGCCGGTGTGCGAGCGTGTGGGGTACAGCTTGCTGAGCACCGCGACGCGCCCCGCCTCGGCAGAATTTAGCGCAGCCATGAGCCCCGCTCCGCCGGCACCTACGATCACTGCGTCGAATTGATGTACCATCTTCACGCCCCCATTACATCCCAGTTGGCGATCGGAACATGAGAATGGTGATCGATCCGATCAAGATGAATGCAAACGCCGCCACATAAATGAGGATCGTCGCGATGACCCGGTGTTTCCGCTTGCGGAGGTAGTCGTCGCTCATCAGGCGCACACCGTTCAAGCCGTGGATCAAAGCGAGAATGAGCATCGTCCAGTCCCAGATCCGCCAAAGGGGATTGGCCCACCGGTTCTCGACGAAAGCGTAGTCGATATCGCGCACGCTGTTCAGGACGTGCATGATGAGCAGGTGGCCCAAGACCAAGATCCAGAGCACCACGCCCGACACACGCATGAACAGCCAAGAGTAAAGCTCAAAGTTGCTCTGGGTCGGCCGCGGCCTCCCAGCGTACCTGATGCCCGTCCCCGGATTAGGCGTTGCCACTCTTCGTACCCCTCTCTGAAGAAAACGGTCCGTTTGTTCCCGCAGATCGCCTCGTCCCGGCGTTACGCTTCAAACAAAGGCTGCAGCATCTGCCACGCGGCCGGAATGAGCATGGCGAATATGACCGCCACGGCGCCCCAAAATAGCTTGCGTTGGTGCCGGGTCGCGGCCGGCCAAACATCGATAATGATGATGCGCAGTCCATTCACAGCGTGATAGATGACGGCCGCAACCAAGGCCACCTCCATCAGCAGGAAGAACTTGTTGTGATAAATGCCGACGACGGTGTTGTATACGTCGGGGCCGTAGAGCAAAAGCATCGTGTCGAGAATGTGTGCGAAGAGAAACAGAAGGACCGCTACACCCGTCACGCGGTGCAGGATCCAAGACCACATCCCCTCGCGCCCGCGGTACATACGTCCTACCTCCTTTAACCCGAGTTCAAGACGTTCGCTACATGAAAAAGTTGCAGTCGACCCGTTTCCCCTACCAGCATTTGCTTTTCTCCGTTGGGACGTTGTTCCCTTCTAATGAGTACGAAAGTGGAACAAATACATGCCCCCTTTTGACTGTCCGCGGACGTTTTCCAACTTCCGTGCTACCCGGGGAGTGATGGCGTGGTACACTGGTGAGCGAGGTGATATGTCGTGGAGCGACTGCGTCTCGTGCGGCTCGTGCTCGGACCGCTGGCTACGAACTGTTACGTTTTGGGGGATGTGGAGACGAAGGAGGCCGTGGTAATCGATCCCGGCGCGCCGGACGACGTTCTCTTCGAGGCGGTCTCCGACTTCCGCGTGACGGACATCTTGCTCACGCACGCCCACTTCGATCACATAGGCGGCGTGGCCGAGCTCAAACGACGCACGGGGGCGCGCCTTTGGGTGCACGAACGCGAGAGGGACTGGCTCGCCGACGGCAGCAAAAACGGCTCCGCCCTTTGGCTGGAGACGCCCATCACCGCGCCGGCGCCCGACCGGCTCCTTTCCGGCGGCGAAGTGCTGACTTTGGCCGGTACGGAGGTGCGTGTGCTTTTCACTCCGGGCCATTCGCCGGGCCATGTGAGTTTCGCCTTGCGGGAAGCCGTCATCAGCGGCGACGCACTATTCGCAGGCTCCATCGGCCGCACGGACCTATACGGCGGGGACTATGATACGCTCATGGCCAGCATACGCTCCAGGCTGCTGACCCTTCCCGACGAGACCGTGCTGCTGCCCGGCCACGGACCCGAAACGACGATCAAAGCAGAGCGCGCTACGAACCCGTTTCTGGTGAGTCCGTGAGCTGCCGCAGACCCAACGAGGCACGGCCGCTCACGGAACGGTCGCGGCCTCGGATTGGTTTGCAAGGTGTTCCGCCGCGGTCTCGAGCGCGTCGACTTGCAACCGTATCCGCAGGTCCAGCTCGGCGCGTCCCGGCGTCTCGACCGTCACCACATGGGCTGCGTGGTGGGCGAATACCTCGATGGCAACAGGACGCTCCACAAACGCAGCTGCTTCGCGCCGCGCCAGGGGGCCCGCGATGAGGCCGAAAGAAGTCTTCAGGTCGCCTACGTCGTCCCCGTCGGAAAGGGGCACTTTCACCGCGGCCCTGTCCAAGATGCGCCGGCCCAGCGTGCGAACACCATGACCCGGCCACGGATCGAGCAGCTCGTAAAGGTACATCGCCTCGAAATCCGAATCCTCGTGAAGGTCCATGAACAGGTCGAAACGGCGCCCGGCGATCCAGCGGACAAAGGCTTGTACGGCGGGGTGACGGGGGCTATCGAACTGGCGATTCAGGTCCTCCCCGTTTCTTGCGTAGCGCACGCCCCGCTCGAAGCCCCACGGATTGAGACAGGGGGCGACGTCCATGTGCAACCTTCCGACCCAACGCGGTGCGTGCTCCTTGAGCCACTGCACAAGGCCCAACACACCGGCCGGTTCCTCGCCGTGGATGCCCGCGGCGATCAGAAGCTGCGGCAACGGGTCGCCGCCGCCCCTACCTCGCAGCGGATCCGTCAGTGCCAGGATAGAATACCCGTCGGCCGTAGCCAGCTCGGTCACCTTCCAGCCCGTTTCGGCGAGTTCGTTCAGCTCCCGCACGACGTCGGCATAGCGAACAGCGCCCACACCGCCACCTCCCGAA
>JAAYLA010000305.1 GCA_012522135.1 Bacillota bacterium
CCGTCGGGGGTGCGCAGCGAGAGGAACAGGAACGTATCGAAGAACCAGTCGTACCATTCAAGGCGCGGCAGGCCGCCCAATTCCCGCCTCATCTCGCCGTAACCCACATAAGGAAGGACGTCGGTCAAATGCCAGGCGACCGTGCCGTGGGTGTAGATGAGCACGATATCGCGGGCACCGGCTGCCGCGGCACTGGCCGGCGGATGGTAGCCGGGACCTTCCCACACGCCGCCGGCGGGAAAGCGGTTCAAGATCAGGTCCAGGTCGGTCTGCCCCGCGAGCCAGGTCGCATCGAGGACGGGCGCATCCTCCGGCCCCGTGACCCGCACCGAGTGCACCACGATAGGAGCCGATTCCGTGCGCATGCCCACGAGCCCCGTCCGGTGGCGCCAGACCGGGTCCATGCCCTGCAAGATCGGGGTGTCGTTAATGTAAGCTGTCATGCGCCGCCCTTGCATGTCGACCCGCACCGCGATGGCTTCGCCGGCCTCGGGCACAAAGGCGCTTTGCGCCAACATTTGAAACTGCCCGGGACCTCCTTCGAAGCGTACGAGGCGGGTGCCGGTCGCATCGAACAGGAGGCCGTACCCGTGCCACTGGCCCTGCCAGCGGAAGAAAAGCTTGATGTTGTCGCTCGCCGTGAGGGGGCGGACGAGCTGAAAGGCGGCCTCGAAGCTTACGTCCGCCCAGTCCGGATGGCCGCCGACGAGCTCGGATACGTAACGGTCATCGCTTCGCAGGCCGCCGGGGAGCTCCGCCCATGTGCCGACGACTTCGGTCCAAAGGTTTGTGCCTTGGGCGAAGTCGTCGGAGAAGAGCACCTTCGTTTGCGCGTGGGCGGAAAGTCCGGCCGCCAGGATGAGACAGAAAAGGATCGGGACTCGGCGGTGCAAGTGTCGCGCTGCCATGACGTGCGCCGGGCCGCAGGCACACATGCGGGCGGCGCTTCCCTCCTTCTGCGATTAGTGGGCGCGCAGGCGCTTCGAGAAAGAGGGTTCGACGGGAGCAGCCCGTGTCCTGTAGGGCGGACGGTCCGGGACGGAGTCCTGAGCCATCCCGGGCCGGACTCAATACTCTGGAAGGAACCCCCCGGCGGTCCTGGCTGCCGAGGGGTTGTCGCTATGCCCTTCCACCCTTTTCCGATCTCACCGCTCCGCGTCCCCCGGCCGCATCAGCACCAGCTCGCCGAACTGGAAGGGCGCCTCAGCAGGATCCAACCCTTCCACTGCAATCTTCAGGTAAGCTGCTTCCAGCCCGGCATCGATCGCCCCGGTGAGCTCGACTCGGACCCAGCCCGCCTCGAACTCCGTCACAACGCGCATCTCAACGTCCACGGGCAGCCAAACCTCCATGTCGGGCGAGGCCGAAGCCCTTACCGCCTCCACGCTCGCAGCATCCGCCGCATATACGGTCAGGACGAAGCGTCGCAAGCCCGGGTAGTGCCAGATGAGATACTCCTCCTGACCGGTGGCCACCGGCGCGATGCGATGTTCGTCGCCGAAGAACGCTCCCGGGTCCTCTGTATGGAAGGCCCAGCCATCGGAGCGCGCGTGGGTGAGCAGCGAGTCGCTCGTGATCCCGAAGAAGGTGAACGGTGGACGGAAATGTTCGAGCTTCGTGTCC
>JAAYLA010000306.1 GCA_012522135.1 Bacillota bacterium
CGACGTGCACGAAAGCGAAGGCTCCTCGCCCATCAGCGTACGGCAAAAGTCGGCGACCAGGCGCAAGTCTCCCCCTCCGTGCCCGCCGAACGCTCCGTGCATGTCGGTATCCAAGTTCAGATCGACGACTTCCTCCGAGTACTCGTGACCGGGCCGGGTGTCGATGCGGCGGACGACGAACTTGCTCTCCTCCAGCACGCCCTGAATTTCGCCCTCGGTGCCGATCAGGTGGATCGAACGGGACGGGCGGGCTGCGCCGCCGATCATATTGTGCGTGGCCGTGGAACCGTCTTCGAACTCGATGACGACCGACTGGTGATCGACTACGTCGTTGTCGCACTTCCACACGCAACGCCCGTGGGGGTTGGTCGTCTTCAAGGATTCGATTTTGTCTTCCATGGTGGGATTCTCCAGGTGTTCCAGTTCCTGCCAAACGTAGAAGGACCAGCGGTTTGGATGGTTCAAGTAAATCTTCCGGGCCGAGTAGGTGCACGACTCTTCAATCGGGCAGTCGACCAGGCAACGCGTCCCGGCTCCTTCGGGGGCACGCTCGGGGCGGAAATAGCTGAGCCCTCCCATGCTCGTGACGTATTTCGGATTGACGCCGCTTTTCATCCAGGTGATCAGATCCAGGTCGTGGCAGCACTTCGACATCAGCATCGACGAGCCGCAGACCTGCTTGTTGTTCCACTTGCCCCGGACGAATGCGACCGACATGTGGTGGTAACTCACGTGCTCAACGGTCTGGATGTTCAATACTTCACCGATCACGCCGTCCGCCACGAGCTTCCGAATGCGGGCGTAAAAGGGCGCATAGCGCAGAACGTGGCAAATCATCACCGTGCGGTCATGTTTTTCCGCCGCGGCCACGAGTTTCCACATCTCGTCCTCGTCGATGGCGAACGGCTTTTCCAGGAGGATGTGGTAGCCGGCCTCGAGAAGCGGGATGCTGGTCGGCACGTGCTGTCTGTCCATCGTGCCGTTGATGACCGCGTCGGCAAAACGGGGCACGGACGCGAGCTCTTCGGCCGAACGGAAACAGCGTTCGGGCGGAATACCGTACATCTCCGCAACTTGCCGGACGCGCTGCGGGTTGGGATCGGCGACTCCCACGATTTTCAGCTGGTCCGGCCGGTGCTTGGCATAAGACGCGTAAACGAGGGCGCGATGGCCCGCCCCGACGATGACGGCAGTGACAGGTTGACTCATGCGGCCCGAGGAGACTCTCCCCGGCTCCCCCCTTGATTCCCGATGGAATTTGAACCCTCCGGCGGGCTGCAGGAGTGTTCTCCCTCAAAGTTTCAAGGGCCGCAGCGGAATCCCTTCACTGCTAGTATCGAACATGCGTGCCTTTGCCGCCGGTTATCCCATGGCCGTATGGTTATCCCAGTCGGAGGTAACCAGGCCGTCGCGCAGCGCTTTTACGACTGCTTGCGTCCGGTCCGAAACCCCCAGCTTGCGCAGTATGCCGGTCACATGGGACTTGACGGTGGTTTCGCTTACTTTCAGGATGGCGGCGATCTCCTTGTTGCACATCCCCTGCGCCATGTAATACAAGACCTCTTGCTGCCGTCTTGTGAGCGACGTCTGCTGGCGTCCGCGCCGAGCTTCTCCTTGGTGCTCCAACATGTACCAGAGCAAGTCGGTAGCCATCTGGGGCAAAACGGGCTGCACACCTTCGGCTACTTGTAGGCACGCGTCGGCCAGCACGTCGAGCGAGCTGCTCTTTTCGATATAGCCCGAGACGCCGGCTTGCAGACTTTCGATGATCGCTTCGGGATCGGCGCGGATACCCATAAGAAGCAGTTTTGTATCGGGTGATATCTCCCGCACGTCCCTGATAAGTCCCTGGCCTGCGGCGGCAAGCAGGTCGGCGTCGACCATGACGATGTCGGGACGGGTGGTGCGTACGAGCTGTAGCAGTTCCACCCGGTCCGCTCCTTCGCCGACGATCGCGAAGCGTTCATCCGCATGTAACAGGCTCTTGAGATCCTCGCGCGCGAGTGCATCGTCGTCTGCAATCGTGATGGTGACCGCCTCACCTCTTGGCTGCGTTCTGTGCCTCATCGCGACGACCCCTTGTCCGATATTGGCGGGCAAAAAAGATGGTATGCCACGTCAAAACGGCACGGCCCGCCGAGTCTACCTAGAACCGGTACACGGCACCTATCATAATGCGACGGTCCGATCCGGCCATCGCAATATTCGCGTCGATGTAGAACCGCTCGAAATCGAACTTCACACCACCGAACCAGTACCCTGCCGACGTATCGATGTTGACTACCCGCCCTACGCGCACCGTCGTCGACGAAACGGGCCGGATATCTACCGCCACCGCGGCTTCCATGTCCTTCGGCTCGCCCATCCATGCAGTTCGCACCGCAACGGAAAGGTTCATGAACATCGGTGCGACCGCAAAGTTGATTCCCGCCGTTACCCGCGTCGGGTTCAGCACGGTGGCGCCGGTGAAGTTGTGCACCGTCAGCCCCAGCCGGATCCGCCCGGGACCTACGGTCATTACGCCCGCATCCGTGGCCCAAGTGCCCATGGCGTCTTCCTTCACATGTTTCAACGTAAAGCCGACCGCGAGGCCGTTCGCAATCTTTCGCGAGACGACGTAGCCAACTTCCCGCAGCTTGCTTCCGGTGGCCAGGTTCCCCCCGTGCCAGTACAAGGCGCCTGCGCCGTTGCCCATGTCGGGTTCGACGTACGCTACCAGCTGCGTCGTGGAGCTTCCGACCCGTCCCTGCGCCAGGCCGGCCCGCAGCACGAAGTGGTTGTCCTGGTAGATCGACGCCGGGTTGCTCAAGAGGCTGTACGGACCCAGCGGATCGGCTACGAACGGATCCCGCAGCTC
>JAAYLA010000307.1 GCA_012522135.1 Bacillota bacterium
GAAAACTGGTTTGCACGGTGGCAGACGAACGGCTGGCGCAACGCGAAAGGGGATCCGGTGGAAAACAGAGACCTTTGGGAGCGCCTGCTGCAGCTGAGCAAGGTGCACGACGTCGAGTGGATCAAGGTGCAAGGCCACGCAGACGACGAGCTGAACAACCTGTGCGACCGGCTGGCCCGGGAACAGGTGAAGCGGCTCAAGGAGTCGGCCGAAGGCCTGGATCGTCGGAAAGGGACCCAGCCCGACGCATGAGCTCTGATTCCTCCGGCATAGGTTGGTGAGAGAAACGCCAACGGCATGCTGGAGGTAGAGGTATGGCGGACGGACGGGGCACGGAACGTGTCGCGGTGCGAGCCCACTTCGGGGCTGTGCGCGGCGGCACCCTGATGGGCCTTCTGACGGCTGGTATCTTGGCATTGATGTGCGTCTACATGGCTGTCTCCGTCACGCAAGAAACGCCGCTCGCGGGCGTGCGCATCGCTGTCGACGCGGGCCACGGCGGAGAGGACCGGGGCGTTTGCTACTTTGAAGAGGGCTTGATCGAAAAGGAGATCAACCTCGATATGGCCCAGCGCCTCGCCGCCGCCTTGCAGGATCTAGGTGCCGATGTGCTGCTCACCCGCTCCGACGACACCTTTGTCCCCCTTGCGGAACGGGCTGCCATGGCCAATGCCTTCGGAGCCGATCTTTTCATCAGCCTGCATGTAAACCGCATCCCCGGCCATCCCGAGTGCTTCGGGGCCCAGACGTTTTACTTTCCCTCGTCGGAGGCCGGCAAGCGTCTGGCCACTGCCATCCAACAGGAGCTGCTCAAAGTCGATCCGGACAACTACCGCCAGCCTATGGCCGGCAACTTCGCCGTGCTGAGGCGTAGCGAAATGCCCGGGGCTTTGGTGGAAATCGCCTTCATGACCAACGCCCGAGACCGCGCTCTGTTGCAGCAAGAGACCTACCGCGCCGACGTGACCGAGGCCATCGTGCGGGGCATCATCGTGTTTCTGCAGGGGGATACTGACGGGTAGCGAAATGGGAATGGCAGCGGTAGACAAATCGGGAGCGTGGTGGTAACATATCATCGAAGTTCTTCGATGAATCCTGCCGTGCCGAGAAATCCCAGGCCTCGGCCCGCTCCGTTTGATCGAATACTTTCGATGGAGACGGGCTCTTGATGGTTTGCCGGTTTGTTAAGGAGGAAACGATATGCCGATCGAAGTGACCGATGCGACATTCGAACAAGAAGTGCTCCAGTCCGATAAGGTTGTGATGGTCGACTTTTGGGCGCCTTGGTGCGGCCCGTGCCGGATCTTGGGTCCCATCGTCGAGGAGCTGGCTGCCGAGTACGAGGGCAAGGCCAAAATTGCGAAGCTCAACGTCGACGACAATCCTTACACCGCTTCCCAGTACGGCGTGCAGGGCATTCCGACGCTCATCTTCTACAAGAACGGAGAGCCCGTCGGCCAGATCGTAGGCGTGCAACCGAAGGCTGCCTTGGCCAACGTGCTCGACCGTCTGATCGATGAGTGACGCCCGGTGTGCAGTGGGTAGGGGGTGAGCGTCCATGACGTCGAGGGCTTCGCAGGCTCGGTCGGATGCTGCGTTCGACGGCCACGCGGAAGAGCTGGCCGAACTGTTTAAGGCTTTGTCCCATCCCGTCCGGATCAAGCTTTTGAGCAGGCTCTCGACGTCGCGGCGCTACTGTGGCGATTTGGTGAGCGAGTCGGGTTTGGCGCAGAGCACCGTCTCCCACCACTTGCGCATTTTACGGGACGCCGGCCTCATCGACGTGGAGGAGCAGGGGACCCGGACGTGCTATTTCATCAACCGGGAGCGCATTCAAATGATATGCGACCGCATCCTCAGCATGAAGACGTGGTGAGGCCCGAAGTCCGTCCGGCCGTACAGGAGTTGGCGCCTGCGGGTCGAACCTCACCCGTTGGAAAGGTGGAGTTTGACCGAATGGCTGCGAAAAAATTTTGCCCCGTCTGCGGCGGTCCGATGGTGGCGAGCGGTCTAGTCGACGGACTGGGCCTCATTTTTATGTGCGATGATGACGCCTGCGCCTCCCACTCGCCCGAACACGACTGTCCCGCCTGCGGCCATCCTACGGCCTGGGTTTGGGTAGGGGAAGCCGGGGACGGCGAGGATGCGGGCCACTGGGAGCGCCGTTGTTTCGATCCGCTATGCGCCGGCTCTTAGACTCATCCCGTGTACCCTCTTCGGTCATGTATGTAGTGCGCCGCTTGCAGGAGGCCGGTTACGCTGCGTTCCTCGTCGGCGGCTGCGTGCGTGACATATATCTCGGCAGCCTTCCCCACGATTGGGACGTGGCCACCGACGCCCGGCCCGAGGCGGTGCGAAGGCTTTTTCCACGCACCCACGACGTCGGCGCCCGTTTCGGTACCGTCGGCGTGATCCCACCTGAGGCGGCAAGGGACGAGGCCGTGGGCAGCGTCGAAGTGACCACGTTCCGCAAAGATCTGGGCTACCAAGACGGCCGGCGCCCCACTCAGGTATCCTTCGGCGCGTCGATCGAAGAGGACCTGGCCCGCCGCGACTTCACCATGAACGCGGTGGCGTGGAATCCCGCCGCAGGCGCGGTGGTCGATCCCTTCCACGGTCTCTCCGATATTGAGGCCGGGCTCATCCGCGCCGTAGGTGATCCGACCGTGCGGTTCCGGGAAGACGCGCTGCGGATGCTCCGGGCCGTGCGCTTCTCATCGCAATTGGGCTTTACGATCGATCCGGACACTTGGACGGCCATTGAACGGGAAGCCCACCGTGTGCAGCAGCTCAGCAGCGAACGGATACGCGATGAACTGTTGCGCTTGCTTGAGACCGACCGGGCGGGCGAAGGGCTGTGGGTTTTGCACGAGCTGGGCCTCATGCGCTACTGCCTGCCCGAGCTCCAAGGTACCTTTCGTATGGCCCAAGGCAAGCCGGGCGCGCCGACCCTGCTGGCCCACCTCATCCAGACGGTCGACGCGTGCCCGCCCGATCCGGTGCTGCGCCTTGCCGCCCTCTTCCACGATGTGGGAAAACTGACCACCCGCGCCGTAACGCCCGAGGGCAGGGTCATCTTCCACGGCCACGAGAAAGCGAGCGCCGAAGTCGCCCTGCGTGCCTGCCGGCGCCTGCGCATGCCGAAGAGGGAAACGTGCCGCATCGTGGAGCTCGTCCGCATGCACATGGTTTTCGGCGAGGAAGTGGGGAAGAA
>JAAYLA010000308.1 GCA_012522135.1 Bacillota bacterium
CCGCAACGCGATTAGCCGAGACTGAGCGTGCCATGTAGAATAAAATGTAGATAGGCAAAACGGCGAGGGAGAGGGGGGTGTCGCTCGGCTCCCGGGCGGCACCTTCCTCTGCGCGCGAGGGAGGTTGCGCATTCGTGCTGCGGTACATCGATCGCTTTCTTCGGGCCATAGAACAGGACATATTCATAGACCGGGTAAAGCTCGACGGATGGAGAGTGCGCCTGGCCGACTACACGGGGCCCGGCGCCTACACGTTCCGCCCGGGCGGCGAGCAGGTCGTGAACGTCGGCGACGTGTGGGGCGACGTGGGTACGACGGCCTTCTTCGCGCGCACCGTCCGCGTGCCGGAGGAGTACGGGGAGGACAGGGCCGCGCTTCTCCTGCAGGCCGGCGGCGAAGGCCTCGTGCGTATCGGCGGCAGAGCCTATCAGGGCATCGACCGCAATCACCGGGCCGTTCTGCTCCCCGGACAAGCTTCCGGCGGCACAGAGTACGAGGTCGAGATCGAAGTCTTCAATCCCGTCCAGCCGCCGCCGGATCGCCTGAATGACCAGAAGGGATTCACAGTGCCGGATCCCGGGCGTTTGAGCGAGGCCGCGCTCGCACGGGTCGATCGGGTGGCGGCCGATCTGTACTTCACGTTGCGGGCTTACCGGGATGCCCTGGGCGCCTTGCCCGCGACCGATCCCTTACGCGAGCCGATGCTCCATAATCTGGCCGACGCCGTGGCAAAGCTGGAGACCGGGCCCCGTACGGAGGATTACATAACCGGCGTATTGGCCGAGCTGCGGGCACGCATGGAACGCATCGGCGGCAGGCTCGACGGCACGCTGGTTATGGTAGGCCAGTCGCACATCGACGTCGCCTGGCTTTGGCCTCTCAAAGAAACCATGCGCAAGGCGCTGCGGACTTTCTCTACCATGACGCACCTTCTGGCGGAATATCCCGACTTCCTGTACACGCAAAGCCAGCCGCAGCTGTACGCGTGGGTGAAGGAGCAAGAACCCGAGCTTTACGAAAGGATCAAACACTACGTGCAGGCCGGGCGGTGGGAAATCGTCGGCGGCATGTGGGTGGAGCCCGACTTGAACTTGCCTACCGGTGAGTCCCTCGTGCGCCAGCTGCTGTTCGGCATCAGCTTCTGGCAGCGGGAGTTCGGCGTGCGTCCCAAGGTGGAGTGGCTGCCCGACACGTTCGGTTATTGCGCTTCCTTGCCACAGCTCCTGCGCCAGGCCGGCCTCGACTACTTCATGACCGTCAAGCTTTACTGGAACGAGACGAACCGGTTTCCGTACGATCTTTTCTGGTGGGAAGGCATCGACGGCACGCGCATCCTGACGTACGTCAACCACGGGTTGAACGAGCCCGCTACGCCCGGCAACGCACTGGACCATTGGCGCCATTACAAGCAAAAGGACGTCCATCCGGAAGCGATGTATTTGTACGGCCACGGCGACGGGGGAGGCGGCGTGACCCACGAAATGCTCGAGCTCATCGCGCGGGAGGAGAAAGGGCTGCCCGGTCTGCCGCGGGTGCGCAAAGGTACGGCGCACGGTTTCTTCGAGCGGGCGGCCGAGGCAGGGAAGAAGCTCCCCACCTGGCAGGGCGAACTGTACCTCGAGACGCACCGGGGTACGTACACGTCGGTGGCCCGCAACAAACGTTTCAACCGCAAAGCCGAGCTGCTGTACCGCGACGCCGAATTGTGGAGCGCAGTGGCGGCTCAGACCGCGGGCGCGCCCTACCCCGCCGGTGAGCTGCGCCAGGGCTGGGAGAAAATTTTGCTCAACCAGTTCCACGACATCATCCCCGGCTCGTCCGTGCCCGAGGTGTACCGGGATTCCGACGCCGACTACGAGTTCATCTTCGACGTCGGGGAAAAGGTGCGCACGTCGGCTTTGCGACAGCTCACGGGGCGGATCCGCACGCAGGGACCCGGACGGCCCGTCGTCGCCTTCAACTCGCTGTGCTGGCGGCGGACCGACGTCGTGAAGGTGAAGCGGATCGCGGCGCGGGACGTGAAGGTGGTGGACGAGGAAGGAAACGAGCTGCCCGGTCAGTGCATCACGACGGACGAAGGGACGGAACTTTGGTTCGTGGCCACGCTGCCGCCCATGGGTTACAGGACGTTCTGGCTGGTCCCGGACGCGGGGCAGGCCGGGCGAACGGATCGCGCGGCCGAGTCCCGTGCAACGGAAGACGGTGACTCCGGTGGATCCGCCGCCGGTGGCCGCTGGGAGACGAGCCGGTTCGTTCTGGAGCTGGACGGCAACGGCAGGATCGTGCGCCTGTTCGACAAGGTGGAGGAGCGTGAGGTGATCCCGGCCGGCAGCGCTGCCAACGAGTTCCAGCTCTTCCACGATCGTCCCTCCCTGTATGACGCCTGGAACATCGACAGGCGCACTTTGGAACATCCGGCGGAGAAGGCGCGCTTTCTCGGGTGGGAGGTGCGGCACACGGGCCCGGTCTGCGACGTGCTGCGCCTGCGCTGGTCGGTGGGCAACTCCCGTATCGAGCAGGACGTCGTGCTGTACACCCACACGCCGCGCATCGACTTCGATACTTGGGTGGACTGGCAGGAGGACCACCGGTTGCTCAAAGTGGCCTTCCCCGTTGCCGTGCGCGCGGCCCATGCGACGTATGAGATTCCGTTCGGCGCGTTGCAGCGGCCCACCCACTCGAACACCAGCTGGGAACAGGCCCAGTTTGAAGTGTGCGGGCACAAGTGGGCCGATCTTTCGGAAGCCGGCTACGGTGTGAGCCTGCTGAACGACTGCAAATACGGCTACGACGTGAAGGGCAACGTCCTGCGCCTGTCCCTTCTGCGGGCGCCGAACTGGCCTTCCCCGGCCATCGACCGCGGCGAGCATCGCTTCACCTACTCGCTGTATCCCCACGCCGGCACGTGGATTCAGTCCGGCACGGTGCGCGAGGCGTATCAGCTCAACGTGCCCGTCGCCGTGGAGTTGGGCGACGAGGGCCGGGCAGAAGCGGCCTCGGACAAAGGGCAACTGCCGGCAACCCATAGCTTCTTAGCGGTTGAGGCCGACCATGCGGTGCTGGATACGGTGAAGGCGGCGGAAGACGGAAGGGGCCTGATCCTGCGATTCTACGAGGCAGCAGGGGGACAGAGCCGGGTCACCGTGCGGTTGGACAGGCCTGCGGAACGGGTGGAGGAGTGCAACATTCTGGAGGAACCCATGCACGCCGGGGAGGGAGACGGTGGTGCGGGAGAAAGCGTCGTCCTGGCCGCGGACAGGCTTGCCTTCACCGTCACGATGCGTCCCTTCGAGGTGAAGACGCTGCGGGTGGTGTAAGGCCCCTCCTTTGAGCAGGCGGCGGAGCAATGCGCCAAGGGTGGGTCGCGACAATCCGGCGAGTGGCCCGCCCTTGGCGCGTTGCGCCCGACCCGCGGCCCCTTCGCGCTATGAGCCCGCTCCGTCTTTCAGCTCGGTGCCAGATTTAGATCGTTCCCAACAGGATTTTGCGTGCCGGCGTCAAATAGCGCGTCATCTGCAAATTGAGGGAGATGCCGTTCCATGTCGAGGCTGCGTTTAGATAGAGCTCAGTGGGCGGAACTAATCCAAGCCGCCGAGAAGTACCGCGATTTGGCGCCGTGGAAGTGGATGTACGATACACCGGTTCTCGGCGTGGAGGATCCCGAGTCCGGCGCCGTGGGTTACTGCAGCGTGATGGGCGCGGCGGGACAAGAATTCGGCCTAGCCGTCTTCCGGGGGGCGACGGGCCTTTGGGCGCTGAAGCGCTTCTTGGCCGACGAGTCGGCCTCTTCGTCGGAACGCTGGCTCACAATGCGCAACATAGATTCCCTGAATTTTTCCTTGGGAGGGCGCCACGACGTCCATCCTGCCGTGCGGCGGCTATACCGTGAACTAGGCTATTCCTTCCGCGGCGAAAACGACTGGCTCGTCTTTTCCAGTTGGCGGCCGGGGTACTACACCTGGCCTCCGGAAGGGGACGAAGTTGGCCAGCTGGCGCGGTATCTCCACGTTACCACGGCTTTCGCCGAATGGATCCGCGACAACCAGGCGTTCTACGACGAGTGGGACCGCTTGAGCGAAAGCACCGCTTGGGACCAGAACGCCGTGACGGTCTTATGTCTTGTGCCTACGGAAGATCCGGAGGCCTTTCTTACCACGCCCTGCGGAGCGTTTTCTCTGGAGTGGCGGTCCGTGGTGCCCGAAACTCCGGTTAAGATTGATCCGGCCTTCGATCAACTCGCGGCTCAGCGGGCTCGGGCACAGGCACGACGGACGGACAGCGTGTGGGAATTCGACGTCTTGGCCCTGCCCGCGGGCATAGGCGAAGGTCACGGTCGCCCGGTAACCGCCGAGATCGCGATCGCCGTTGACGTGGAGGCGGAGTTTGTCCTCGGCTTCGATATGACGGCCGGGGAGGATCCGTCTCGCCCTGCCTCTACCCTGCTCAGGCTGATCGACGAGGCGGGCTACCTTCCCGCCGCGGTCGTCACGGGACGGGCCGACGTTTACGATACCCTACAACCACTGCTCGACGTACTGGGCGTGAAGCTGATCCACTCTATGGAAACGCCCTTTCTCCTAAATGTTTATGCCGGGCTCGTGGAAAGCATGTAAGACGCCCTGTCCTCGCCGGGCGGCCTGCTAAGCCATCTCCAGCCGTTGCAGGTCGACGATCGCCATGGACCGGTGACCGCTCTTGATGAACAGATGCTCGTCTTTTATGACGCCTTCCGCCCGGTCCGGTACCGTAAACGGCATGGCGACCGTCGTTACGTGCACGTCGGACTCGTGCAGGGTCAGACCTTCCACGTGAATGCCTTCCACGATCTGCTCGGGTCGCTCTGCAGCCCGATGGAACTCGGACGCCGGCTCGTCGCCGTCGTCGCGCCACGTCAGCTCGATCCCGTGAAAGTGGGTAACCAAAACCTCGGGATCGTGGCCGCGCGCCTCCACAACGATGGCGACGGGCAAGCCGTTGAACATGGCCTCGGCAGCTTCCGCGATGCGCGCCGGTTCTCGTATGCGGTGTAAACGCTGCGGATCGAGAGGTCTGGCGAGCTTGCCCCGCACGTGGATCGCACCGAACTCGAGGCGCCCTGCGGCCGTCACGCTTTTTCGACCGTTTTGCCTTTGACCGGACTTCGTTTGCCGCGGCTCGCGTGTTATGTGGACGGTGTGGGGTCCCGAGGGGATGACCATCTCTTCTGCGGTCGCAGTGGCCACGATGCCGGCAGGGCGCAACGGGACGAAAACGAGGTCGAACCGGAGGTGACGGTCGTCGACTGCGCCGCCCACCAGCAAAAGCCTAGGCGCCGCGTAGGTTTTCACGATCGATTCGGGAGGATCGCCGCGGTTTGGGTCGAGGACTGCTTGTTCCGGAATAAAAAGCGTACCGCCGCAATGCAGGCGAGTTCGGGTCCAGGAGTCATCCGGTGCCCGGACGCCAATCGACACCGGAACGTTCGCGAACAAATCCCTGGCGACCTGGGCGATCCCGCGCGGATCTCGGA
>JAAYLA010000309.1 GCA_012522135.1 Bacillota bacterium
CCTCTCCCGTGATGCTCTCGGGATTGTCGCTGAAAAGGAGCGGGCCGTTTACATCACGATAGGAGAGCGTACCCGTCGCCAGCATAAACCCGGGCACAGGCAGCGTAACCATAGCGCCGATGTTGCCAGACAGCTCTTCGGGCCGGATTATGCGTCCGGAAGGACCGGCAGGTGCGCCGGTTCCTTCCGCCGTACCTCCGGTCTCGTTCACGGCATGCGATGTAAAGGCAGGTGTGAAAGCGAGCGCCAGCGCGAGGATCAGTCGCAGCAACACGTTCCCATCACCTTTCACGGTGGTGTGATTCCGGGAGCGAAGGAAGGGTATCGCGCCCGTACCCTGTCCGTATTCTCGGATACCGGTTCCCATATCCGTCCATCGTTTCCTTCCCGGGAGCTGAGCAATCCGCCGGCTGTTGCACTTGACGGTTCCATCCGGAAGAAGGCTGCCCCAGGCTGCCAAGCTTCCTCAGGTGCGGGGGCCGGAATTTGCAGGGAGATGGTCGATGACGTGCTCGCCTAGCGCCGGCAATGCTCGGACTGGCGCGACGCATGGGACCGCATCAATGAGGAGTATGGGAATTTGCATGCCGTGCACACGATCAACAGTGCAGCCTTGGTGCTGCTGGGCTGCTCAACGGCGACGGCAACTTCCGGCGAACCATCGGCATCGCCGTACAGGGAGGCTAGGACACCGGTTGCAACGGTGCGACGGCCGATTCGATCGTAGGAGTGATGCTCGGGGCCGACGGGAAGGGAGGGACGGGAAGCGGCTGGCAGGCTGGCTTTCCCACAGTGATACAGGCGAACGGGAATGTCCGAGCATGGACAGCCGCTTGCCCCGCCCCTAATAGGGAACGTATCCCGACGCGAGCTGGCGCGCACGATCAGTGAGCCGGACGGGAGGCACAACCGCGGCAGAAACACACGACAGGAAATGGGCACCGTGACCCCCCGGAGTGCCCAGCCGGCCATGGAAATCGCCGCCGCCGGGCCGTCGGGCCGCGGCACTCTAGGCTGCTTACAAGGCGGTCCCACGTCTACCGTCGAACACTACCCTTCCGCCACCGGATTGACCAGTTCACCGATGCCTTCGATCTTTGCCCGCAATATATCACCCGGACGCAGCCATAGCGGGTCCTTCTGTCCCAAGATGACGCCGGGCGGTGTACCTGTCGCGATCAAGTCTCCCGGTTCCAAGGTCATAAGGAGTGAGATGTATGCGACGATCTCAGCCACCGGAAAAATCATGTCCTTGGTCGAGGCATGTTGCACCACGGTACCGTTGCGTTCCAAGGAGATCTCCAGGGCTTGTGGGTCGGGTATTTCGTCGGATGTCACGACGGCCGGGCCCACGGGCAAGAAGGTGTCGAGCGTTTTCCCCTTAAGCCACTGGCCGTCTTCAAACTGCAGATCCCGGGCGCTGATGTCGTTGCAGATTGTGTAGCCGAAGACGTAGTCGAGGGCATTCTCGAGCGGTATGTTCTTCCCGCGCCGCCCGATGACCACGCCGAGCTCCACTTCGTAGTCAACCTGCTTCGTAACGGGCGGGATGACGACGGGTTCACCCGGACCCACAATGGCCGTCGAGTATTTCGAAAAGAGAATGGGCTGCTTGGGGACTTGCATCCCGCTTTCCGACGCGTGGTCGTAGTAGTTCAGGCCGATGCAGACGATCTTTGGCGGCTTAGCGACGGGCGGCCCTAGTGGTACGCCTGTGAGTGGTACTGCTTCGCCGCGTCCGGACTCGGCTGCATCGAGCAAGTCAGCCGGTTCGAAGGCCCCATCCTCTAGCATTTCCGGCAGATCGGCATATGGCAGGAGCACCACCTGTTCCCCGTGCACAACGCCTACCTGGCCTCGCCTTTGATGATCGATCACGCGAACGAGTCTGATTGTCATAACCCCCTAGTCACGTCGTGTCGATTCGCCGTCGTCCGGACCATGCCATTTATCGACGTAGCCATTTCTTTTATCGCCGTTTCGCTCTTTCGTTCCCGTTTCCTTCCCGGTATCGCCCGTGGCCGGGCCTTCGGAGAGGCGTGCGGGCTGGCCGAAAAGGGAGCCAAAGGAAGGGATCTATTGCGAAATATAGAATGTATGTTTCAGTCATTGCAATACCCAGCTAGTTCTGCCCGCCGCGACGGGAAACAGCCCAACGCGACAGGGCATGGTAGACGGGAGGGAGCACGCATGAGCGAGACGCGCGTTTTCAACACCGATCGGCGCATCCGCCTTGGAATCTGGGGACTCGGGCGCGGCATGTCGTTTTTCAAGACATGTGCGGCATTGAACATCGATGTGGTGGCCGGCTGCGACTATAACGAAGATTTGCGCCGCGGTTTTGTTGAAAAGAACCCGGGGGCCTTTGTGACAGCGGACGAGGAGGAGTTTCTCGCCCAGGACATGGACGCCGTACTGGTAGCCACCTACGCCACGGCCCACGCTGATCACGCCATCAAGTGCCTTCGAGCGGGGAAGCACGTCCTTTCCGAAGTTCCGGCCTTTTTCACACCCACGGAAGGCGTGCGGCTCGTCGAGGCGGTCGAGGAAACGGGCCTTGTCTACCAGTTGGCCGAGAACTATCCTTTCTCCGCAGTAAACCGTTACCTAGCTCGAAAGTACCGGGAGGGTCTCTTCGGCAAGATCATCTACGCGGAATTCTCCTACCTGCACGAAACGCTGCGCCTCACGTACACCTATCTCAATGGCCAGCCTGTCGAGCCCGGACATACCGTACATACCTGGCGTAGCTGGCTGAACTCGCACTATTACTGCACCCACTCCCTGGGTCCGGTCATGGTCATCACCGGCGCCCGGCCCGTACGGGTTGTTGCACTGCCCGGGCGTAACCGCATCCCGGGGCACATCACCCCGGCTGGTCTGACCAAGGGACCCATCGGCGCCTCTCTGATCTGCATGTCCGACGGGGCGGTCGTGCGCAACCTCATGGGCCATACTACCGACGATACGAACATCCAGCGCATCTTCGGCACACGAGGGTCGGCCGGCATCGACGGCGACGGACTGTGGCTTCGGCTCGGCGGCGGGGGACGTTCCCCGAAGGCGCGGGTGGAACCGGCGATGGACGAACTCGACGTACTGGCTCGTGACGCGGGGCACAAGGGCGGCGACTTTTGGGTGCTGTACCACTTTGCCCGGGAGCTTCTGTACGGCGAGAAGGGGCCTTTCGACGTCTATCGGGCGGCTGACGTCACGTTGCCCGGTATCTTCGCCTACCGCTCTGCGCGCGACAACGGCTTGCCGTACGATATACCCGATTTCCGCAAGAAGGGCGAGCGGGACAAGTTCCGCGGTGACGACTGGCACCAGGAGTCCTATGACGTCCGCACCGCGTTCCCGCCGGGCGCCGACGTGTCGCAAGCGTCAGACTTCACGAGCGTTATGAAGGATCTCATCAAGCACGCCAGGATCGTCCGGGCGTTCGTGGATTGGATGAACGTCGCCGGGCAGGTCAGGGAAGAAGGCTTTCTCTATAAGGAAGTCGTAGAGCCTCTCCTAAGCGAGATCGACGACCTTCCGTCCACCTACGCCCGGGCGCGACGCATTGTCGGCGCATATCCGGAAAGCGACGCGGCCCGGGCCCTTCTGGAACTACTCGAGCTCGGCGAGGAGGACCTTGTCCTGAGCGGCGAGCTGCGGCGTCAGGTGGAAGAAAAGGCGAGAGAGCTTGGGCGTGTCAGCCCTTCCGATACGGGCGAGGAGGAATAGGAGATGTACCAGGTCGACGCTGTGACCGGCATAGTGTCCACTTTGGGCGAGGGTCCCGTTTGGTATGACGGCACGTTGCATTGGGTCGACATTGCCGAAAAACGTGTGCACGGTTACAATCCAGGGCGTGCGGAATGGTCGTCGCTGCAACTGCCAAAGATGGTCGGTGCCCTTGTTCCCCGGGAGAAGGGCGGCTGGGTCATTGCGCAGGAGACCGGCTTCGCCTTCCTCGATGCCCATGGGCGCGTTGAACATATCGCCGATCCCGAGTCCCACGAGCCGAGGACGCGCTTCAACGACGGCAAGTGCGATCCCCGGGGCAGGTTCTGGGCCGGGACGATGGCCCGGAACAGCGAACGGGGTATAGCGGCCCTTTACATGCTTGACGTCCACGGCCGGGTTCACGTGCGTCTCACGGGGGTCTCGTGTTCGAATGGCCTTTGCTGGAGTAGCGACGGCACGGTCATGTACTACATCGATACGCCGCTCCGCCGTGTGGATGCATTCGACTTCGATCCGGAGACGGGTGCGATCGCCAACTGCCGCACCGTCATCGATCTCGAAGGCGAGATCGGCATCCCGGACGGCATGACCATAGACTCCGAGGGCAACCTGTGGATCGCCCTCTGGAACGGAGGCTGCGTCATCTGCTGTGACCCCCGAACCGGCACGGTCGTCGAGCGCGTTCCCGTACCGGCCAGCCGCGTCACATCGTGCACCTTCGGCGGCGAGGACCTGGGAGACCTGTACATCACGACGGCCCGCATCGGCTTGACGGACGAGGAACTGGCCGAGCAGCCGCTGGCGGGCAGGCTCTTCCGGACGCGCGTCGGTGTGCGGGGGACTCCCGCAGTCGCGTACGCCGGCTAAGAGCATGCCCCTGCGCTGCGGGCCTGACGGACGGGGAGGAATCGCATTGAAGATCACGGGTATTAAGACGCTCGTTTGCCATGCCAGGATGCGCAACTGGGTTTTCGTCAAGGTGCTCACCGATCAGCCCGGCCTTTGGGGTTGGGGCGAAGCGACCCTCGAATGGCACACACGGGCCGTAGTGGGAGCGGTCGAAGACTTAGCTGACCTTTTGATCGGCGAGGATCCCACGCGGGTAGAGTACCTGTGGCAGATGATGTACCGGCAACATTTCTGGCACGGCAACGGCATCGTGCGGGCGACGGCCATCAGCGGTATCGACATGGCTTTGTGGGATATCGTGGGGAAGGTACACGGCGTCCCGTGCCACAAGCTGTGGGGCGGACCGGTGCGCGATTACATCCGGACGTACTGCCACTTGGGCGGCGGCAAGATGGAAGATTTCTACGAGACGCCCGTCGAGAACGCTCAGCGATTCGTGGAACTCGCACAAAAAGCCGTGGAAGACGGTTTCACGGCGTTCAAGGCGATGGCGGTGCCGCCCACGATGCCGCTGGAGGGCCTGCGCCCCGTGAAGTACGCCGAGGCGTGCGTGAAGGCGATGCGGGAAGCCGTCGGGGACGAAATAGATATCATGGTCGACTGCCACGCCCGGCCGAGCCCGGCCATGGGCCTGCGGTTCGCCAAGGCCCTCGACGACTACGGTCTGTACTTTCTCGAAGAGCCTTGCTGGCCCGAGGCGGTTGACGGCCTGGCCCGCATCAATGCCTCCGTCACGACGCCCATCGCCACCGGCGAGCGCTTGATCAGCCAATACGCCTTCCGCGAGCTCTTCGAAAAACGTGCATGCGACATAGTGCAGTTCGATATCACCCACGTGGGCGGGCTGACCGAAGCGCGGCGGGTGGCGGCTATGGCCGACGCCTACCGCATTGCCTTGGCGCCACACAACCCGCAAGGACCCGTAAGCACGGCGGCGTCCTTAGAGTTCGGCTTCAGCCAGCCGAACTACATCATCTGCGAGACCGTGCATGAGGACGTTCCGTGGCGCCGGGACATCGTCTCCGAGGGCTTCGAGGTCGATCCGAAGGGGCGCATCGTGCGTCCCAACAGCCGGCCCGGCTTGGGAATCGAGATTAACGAGAAAGAAGTCGCCAAGCACCCGTTCCAGCCCGAGATTCTCCAGCGCACGTTCTACCCGGACGGTTCCGTGGGGGACTGGTAGCTTAGGGCGGGTTCCGGCGAAGCGGGGGAAGGGGGAAAGAGGGCCTCACTCGCAGGGGGCGGCCCTCGTCATGAATCGGGAGAAGCTCCCATCGTCCGCAAGGGGGATCCGGGGGACCTCGGTACAGGGGATCCGCCCTTCCGCGGAGAGGTTCGCGAGGAGGGAGTCCTGTCCGTTAGCGCATACTGCACGCTACGCCGCCCGATGACCCTGGCCTTCAGTTTCCGGCGACCCGATCATGCGCCCGCCGCAGCAAGCGCAGGCATCCTTCAACAAACACGGCGTCCGCTTTCGGCGCAAAAGGACTCGCGCCTACCTCGTATCCGCCTTCCCGGTGGGCGGATTCCGTCGGCAGGTATCCCATGGCGCCGTTGGTGTAGCCAGACACGAGGGTCACAGCAAACGGCGAGCGCCGCTTCAGCTCGGCTCCGATTTCGGCGAA
>JAAYLA010000042.1 GCA_012522135.1 Bacillota bacterium
ATTTAACCTTCCACCGCCTGCGGCAGCTTTTCGGCAAGTTCATGCCGCTGCTCGATCGAAGCGCAGACGAACCGATCTTCTCGTATTTGGAAACCGTATCGCAGCAATACCGCGGTTCGATCGAACGAATACGGAGGAGGTCGGACAAACTCAAGTGAAGTTTCTGCCGGAAGAACCTACGAAAAGGAAACACGCCGACGTGAAGGAGGCCATCCGGTATGGAAGACTCGGCTTGCACCGAACGGCTTAGTCGTCCGTGCGTAAGCGGTCGTGTTCTGGCAATGGTATTGTTTGTGTTAGCCGCACCGCTGTTGGTTCGACCGGCACACGCAGTTGATCCCTCGACCCAAGAAATACTTGACCGCCTCGGCACTTCCGTCGAAGCGCGCATCCTCACCCTTTCGACCCATGACATGCCTGAGTCCGCCTTTGAAATGGACATGGTGATCGGAGTTGCCAAATACATCAATGCCAACATGATCTTTGTCGAAGTTCTGAACGACGACGGTTACATGAACTATCCAAGCAAAGTGTGGCCGCATCGGGAAGGCGAGAACGATCGCCTGCAAATGCTCATCGACCGTGCTCATGCTCAGGGCATCCAGGTAGTGCCGTGGATCAAGACGTTTTTTGCGGCAGCTAACGGACAATTGGGACCCGTCTTGGAACAGCGTCCTGAGTGGGCGGCAGTAGGCAGTGACGGCAACATTCTCACCAGTTACGGGCTGGCTTGGTTTAACCCGGCACATCCCGAGGCGCGGAAGTTCATACAACGGGCCATACTGGAGCTTGTGACGGACTACGATATCGACGGGTTACAGCTCGACTACATCCGCTATCCAAACACCTATCCGGAACATATCCCCACCGTTTACAGTTATGACGATTACTCCAGGCGGGCGTTTCAAAAAGCTACCGGCCTCGACCCCATCGACCTGCCCACACCCACGTTTCCGCAGCTGACGGGCGCCGGCGTGACGCTGGAGTCATTGCCCCCAGAATGGCAAAGCTGGACCATATGGCGGGAAAACCAGATTCATAGCTTCTTGGATGAACTGACGCAACAAGTGCGCGCCGTCCGGCCCGACTTGCCTCTCTTTTTCGGCGTCATTCCGGCGTTATGGAGTGGAACGACGTATCCTTATGCACGTTTCCTGTTGAATCAGCACTGGACGGCCTGGATCGAGGCGGGATACGTGGACGGCCTGACACCGCCTTCCTACACTGAAGAGGACGTGGTGCTGATCCGTGAGGTGAGCAACATCCGCGACCTGGCTCGGACAACCGAGGCAGATGGTCCCGTCGTCATCTACCCGAGCTTGATGGTGTATCCCGATCCGAACACTTTGGTGCGACAGATAGAACTCCTGCGTCAGATGGGGATTCCCGGGTTCCGGCTGTTCACCTATGGCCGGATGAGCTTACAGCATCTGCAGGCGTTGCACGAGGGTCCCTTTGCCGAGCCCGCTCTAGTTCCCCACGACAAACCCTTTATGTCAGCTCTGCGGCTCGTGGAGGAGCTACAAGAAGTCCTGTACGCGCTCGGCGGTGAATCGAATGGGCTGCATTTCGAGACCTTAGAGCCCTTACTGATGGCCGTCCAGCCGTTGCGGGAGCGGCTTGAATCCGTAGCAGGGGCTTATTGTGAACCGGCCGGAATGTATGACGTGCGACGGAAGACGGGCATTTCGCGGGAAGCCGCAGAGGAAATGCTCGAGCTCGCCGCAACCTTGGCCGAGACAACACGCCGCCTATTCGATTCGCCGGCAGATGAAGCCGTGCGCGATGGGGTATTGAGGAGTCTGCGGTATGTCCAAAGCTTGATCGAGTACGGCATGATGGTAGAGATGCGGCCTTAGGATCCCAGCGGTGGAGTGCAGTCTGTTCGGTGAAATGCAGCTTGCCAATCGGAGGACGTAGGCGAGCCGGTGCACAGGAAATAAGAGAGTCATCTGCCTTGTAGCTGAGCGAGTGGGATACGCCGGGATAGCAGCCTACGTTTGCGGATTAAGGGGAGTACGATTCCCTTTGTTACGTCGAACAAGGTCTGTCTCGCCACGAACGACCGTGTGCATTGCAGGAACTGGCTCCACGTTTTCGGGGGCTAACCGGGGCGTTCTCACCCGGGGAGCCGGATGCGGCCGGAGAAAGAGAGGCTGTCCCCCGTGGGAACAGCCTCTACTCCGAACGTAGGAAGCACTGTATTACCACTTGTAGCCGAGGCCTACGCTGAACCCGGCTCCCAGCTGACCGATACCGAAGGCGCTGCCGCTCTCATCTCCGATGGACGCACTGGCGAAGACGGGAACCGTCACGGTGGCCGCGAGGTCGAGCACGAGAGACGCGCCGAGGGTCAGCTTGTATCCCGCCCGGCCGCCCAGAGCGACTACTGCCGCTGACGCGGATTCGTAGGCGTCCTTCGCGTTTACATAGGCCACGGTCGCCGCTCCGCCGAGGTACAGGCCGTCGAGCGCGGTACCCTCGACGTACTTGCGCAGACTCAGGCCACCCGCGAGTCCTGATACGCTGACGTCCGTGGTCGACGCGCCGAGAGCGGAGACCTGAATGGCATAAGACCGGTCGATGTCTGTTGCCCATTCATATTCGCCTGCGATCACGCCGGCCAGAAACGACGTGGGATAGACGGATATCACCTTAGTACCCGCAGCTTGGGCCAGAGGTGCTACGACGAGAAGACAGACAAGGACGAGTACGATGCTTAAGCGATTTTTCAGCGGAACCGACCTCCCAAAAATTGGTATTCCAGAATTCCATTTCGTTCCAACTAAGCGATCCTCCTGCTCGTGGGCACATGAATCTGCATCACAACGGCGTGCTGCCACTGTTTTCTTCACACAAAGGTCGGCCGGTGGTGAGAGACGAATATGTGAAATGGCAAAACTTCACAAAAAGAAAGGGGGAGCCGTCGAATGTGTACGTATCGACGCTTTGGGCCTTTGACTCTTCTAATGGTGATTATGCTGGCAGGCGCATCAGTGACTGCCTCGGCCGAGGTCGTGCTGCAAGTTGCTCTCGTGGAACGTCCGGAACACAGACCGATCTATGAAGTGTTGTTCCGTCGTTTCGAAGAGTCAAATCCCGGCATCAAGGTGGAGATCCTCAGCTTGCCCGGAGGATCGGCTCGGGATGAACGCCTGACGGTCCTGTATGCCGGAGACCAAATGCCGGACATATGGGGCGAGGGCGGGTCGACGGCAACCTTTCACGTGTTCGATTGGGTGCTCGATCTTGCTCCCTTCGTGGAGCGGGACCGGGATGAGCTGGATATTGACGATTTCCTGCCGGCGGCCTGGGCCAACGTCTACCGGGATTCTCAGATCATCGGCATGCCGTGGGGGATGTCGACCTCCGCTTTCGCCTTCAACCGTGCACGTCTGGACGAAGCGGGGCTCTCTTACCCTCCCGTAAGCTGGACCGATGCGAGCTGGAACTACGACGTGCTGCTGCAATACGCCAGGCAGCTTACAAGGCGCACTGCGGACGGGCGGGTAGAGGTCTTTGGATTTGAAACGTGGCTTTGGGAAGATTACCTGCTCACGTGGGCGCATCTTTTCGGCGGCGACTGGTTCGATGCGGCCAGCTATGAGACGGGAATTGTGAACCAGGTCACGATCAACAGGCCTGAAACGATGGCTGCCTACGAGGAAATCATCAAACTGATCCATGACATGCAGGTGATGCCGGGTCCCGGAGGCGCGGCATGGGCAACGGGGCCGGTCCATTGGGAGCCTTTCGCCTCGGGCCAAATCGCAACGCGCATTACATCGAGCTGGGCGTATGAGATGTACTTCGACGCCGGCTTGGAGGACTGGGGCATCGCCGCCATTCCGCAGTTTCCGGCCGGCCGCCACAGCCTGGTGGCGAACGATGCGTGGCACATTTGGAAGCACACGAATCACCCGGAAGAGGCGTGGCAGCTTGTGAAGTTCCTGACGAGCCGCGAGGCGATGGAGTTCTTCTCGCGCGGCACCTTGTTCGGCCCGGCGCGCATCTCGGCCTTGAATCCTTACGTGACCGACCTGGCCGAACGGCTGCGCATGTCACCCCAAGACGTCATCGAGGTGCTAGTCGGATCGCAGACCCACGGGGTGGAAAGCCAGGACCACGTGTTTCACGCCTGGGCCGAATTTCGCAGCATCGCCGCGGAGGTGTTGCCGCGGGCCTGGAGCAAGGAGTTGCCTTTGGCCACGGTTCTCAATGACGCTCAGCGCCGCATGCAAGCCGTAGCGGACAGTGTACGTCAGAGTCTCGGGCTACCGTAGAGAAGGCGACGTCCTGAGTGAACGGCCTCCCTTCGGCGGAGTGGGTCGACGTGCAGGCTGCGGCGCGGTCGATTTGCGGTCGATTTGAGGAAGTCCGTTCCTTTACGCAGCGAGCACGGGATCAAGCAGGTGCGGAATCGGCGGGGGTCCTATACGTGACGGCGCCGCACACGACGGGTCCCTCGTTTCATGGCTCCCACGTGGATGGCGCAGGTGGGGCTGCAGGTTGGCATCCTCCGGAAGGCGAAGTTACCGGCGATTCGAAAGCATTCCTTGAACGTTTCCTTGCTCCACATCGACGCGGGAGGAGAACTGCTTGCGAACGAAGACGATCAACGCTGTAAAGATTATCCCTATGCTCCTCGCGGGCGTTACTGCGCTGACGTGCTGCCTCGGCCTCGCTGCGGCACGGGAGCTGGCCTTTTTGGAACCGCCGGACGGCTACGTGTACCACGGCGTATCGCCCCATGTGCCCGACGTCGAAGCCTACATTGCGGCGTTAGGCGATCCTGCGCTTTATCCGGCCGTCGAAGGAATGCATGCGGCGGTGCCGGGCACGCGTCCTAGGTTTTTGGAGCGCACCGTTCGCGAGTTTCTGGAGAGAGTGTGCGAGGCCGGGCGCATACCGCATTTGTCGTTCGCCATGAGCATCGGCGACGGGGAAGCGGTGGACGACCTCATCGCGTTGACCGACCGCTATGACGACTTGATCCGGACTATCGGCGGGGTGATCCGCGACTTCGGCGACCCGGTATTCGTCCGCATCGGATTCGAGTTTAACGGCAGCTGGAACAATTACCATCCAGGCCTTTACCCGCTTGCGTTTCGTAAGTTCGTCGATTTGTTGCGGGAAGAAGGCGCGGAAAACTTTGCGACGATTTGGTGTTACGAGCCGAACGGGCCGGGCGATTTCGACGCGGTGGGCCCGGACCGAGAGTATTTGTGGTACCCGGGCGATGACTACGTCGACTGGTTCGGCATCGACCTGTTCCAGCACGGGACCTTCGTGGCCGATGGGCAGTCCGGGCGGCGGCAAGGGGAGCGTGCAGGCGGGCGTGGATCGGAATCGCCGTATGAGCGAACGGTGCGCTTCTTGGCCATGGCCGAGCGGCACGGGAAGCCGGTCTTCATCTCCGAGCTCGCGGCCGTGGACGCGCACATTACGGGCGATGAGTTGGACACCGCCTTCGCCGACGGCAGGCACGACTGGGATATGTGGTTTGCGCCCTTCTTCGCCTTCCTGGAGCGGTACCCGCAGATTAAGGGCTTCAATTACATGAGCCAGGATTACCGCGGGACGAAGTACGCCGCACTCGGCTGGGGCGATGCGCGCATCCAGATCAACAGTTACATCTGGGAACGCTGGATTGACGAGCTGCGCAGTGAACGGTTCATCCACGCCCGGGACCTTCAGGAGCTGGGGTTGTGACGGGCGCCGCGCCGCATAGCCGGAACGTCAGGAGCGGATTAAGCCTGGCCGTCCACGTGCTGCAATACGAACGCGACGAGATCTTCCGACTTGAAGAACCCGTCCCAAAGGTTGTGGCCCTGTCCCTCGGCCACGACCAGCTCGCCCGGGCCGCCTAGGTTGCGGTAGCGCGCGATCAGCTCAAGCGAGTTCGGCTCCAACGGAACGAGTTCGTCCTGGTCGCCGTGGATATGCCAAAGGGGCACTCGGGCCGAGGCCAAAGGCTCGAGCAATTCCACGGGATTGTACTTGTGCAGCTCGCGCCTCAGCTCGTCGACCGTCATGCCGTAGGCCGGGCTCGCCTTCTCCAAACGGGGGTAGCTGCTCAGATCGCACACAGGGTAAATGCCGGCAATGCACGTGACGGCCTCCGGATGCCGCGCGGCCCAGTTGTACAACATGAGACCGCCGCGGCTGCGGGGCAGAAGGGCCGCTTTCTTGCTCAAACCCCGCTCGCCCGTGAGCCACGCGTACGCCTTGTGGTACCCTGCGGTGCCCGCGGGGCTGCCGTACGATTCGCCTACATCGACGCCGGCGACCGCTAAACCCTCCGCCAAGAACCTTTCGAACAGCCAACCCATGTGCTCGTCCGGGAGGTGGGGCAGTATCGTCGGCGCGTACCACACCCAGGGCCTGTCGCCGGAGCGGGGCGCGGCAGGCGTCATGAGAAACACCGTGTATCCGCCTACTTCGACGAGTTCGGCATCGGGTAGGTTGGGCGCGAGGGCTTTTTCTCGGTCCATGCTTTTCACCTCTCGAGTGTGATGACGAAGGTTGTGACGCTTTGCGGATGGAGTTGGACGGTGGCACGGATACGGCCGCCTTCAGCGAGGACGGTGCGGGCTTCACCGGGCTCCAGGTCGTGCGCTGCGCTCGTAATGTGGGGCGTCAGCGTCGCCGCCGCGGCGTCGGTCGGGATGACGAGCTCGATCGGCGCGGGCGTGGTCAGTTCGTTGATGGCCACGACGATGAGCTGATCCGGCTCCGGTGCGAGGAAGGCCGAGACGACCGTGCTGGACTGATAGGCCACCGAAGCGGGTGCGCTTGTCTGAACGGCGACCCGCCTGGCCCCCGGACGGATGAAGCGGCTAAAGTTGCCCATCGCCCAAAACGCCTTGGACGTCTCGTACGCGGTGTAATCGGGCGTCACGTACAGCAGGCCGTCCCGGTAGTCGTGGCGGCTGACGGCGAGCCAAAATTGCCACGACGAGACGCCCGCCAGGGTGAGGTCGGCGTGGATCGTGCGGGCCAGATTGAGAGCCTGATCCATCCCCAGGTCGCGACCCGTTCGCATTTCGCACCACTCGGTCATCCACAGGCGGACGTGCGGGTACTCCTTCATTTTCTGTGCGGCCGCCATGCGGTGTGCATCGGTTGACCAATAGGAATGCACTGCGAGAAGGGAAAGGTGCGGTCCCAAATCCGGATCGCCGAGCAGCGCGTCCGCGTAGTTCCGGTCGCTGCCATACACGAACGCCCAGTCGCCGGCTTCGGGTAGGAGCAATGGGGTATCGAGCCCTTCCCGTTCCAAGGTTTCAGCCAGCACTTTCCCCAAGGCGATGATCTCGTCCAAAGAATATTGGGAGCCTTCCTGCCCGCCGCCCGACCAGTCCCATTCGGGTTCGTTCAAGGGGCTGACGGCGGAAAAGCGGACGCCGTACTCCTCGTCGAAGTGCTTGATGATGTCGGCCAGGTATTGGGCATATTCGGCGTAGTTCTCCGGCTTCAAGTTGCTGGTAGCCCCTTCGTCGGCGAAGGTCTTGCCGTTAGCCGACAGGCGCTGCGGAGGGCTGAGCGAGAACAAGGTGAAATCTTCGACACCCCGCTCTTTGGCCGCCAGCAGCATCCATCTTCCGCCCGGGTCGCGGCTCCAATCATATACGCCGCGGTCTACTTCAAACGTTTCCGCCGTCCGCCAGGGGTCGCGGATTTCCGGTTGGATGCCTGCGCCGGCGTGGTAGCGGTATTGGGACAGGCCGATGCCGTGAGTGGGCGAGAATAGCAGGTCCGCAATGTCCTCCCGAATCCCCTCCGCCAGGCCCACGTATTGCGCCCACCAAGCACCGGATGCTCCGAAACCGTCGATGACCTGATACGTGACCGCGGGATCGACGGTGAAGACCGGCGTTTGCCAAGCGAAGGTGGCGCTGACAGGCTCGGACACGATGTGTACGGGCACGGGAGTTTGGGCGACGACGCGCACATCGACGGCATATTCGGTGTGGCCGCTCCGGCTGGTGACGTCGGCGGGCAAGGGGATCTGTACCGGCACCCTGTGGCTTCCGTCTAAGCTCTGGCTGAAGACCGGAAGCGCACTGTCGGCCAGCCGGATGCGGGAGGCTTGCGGCACGCCGACGTGGTCCCGTTGCATCAGGTGAAGCAGGAACGTGGCCTCCAGGTCGACCGCAACCTGGGGCACGGGACCATCCGTTTCGACCTCCAGCATCCCGGCGACGGCCTTTCCGTCACGGTGCACGGCCAAGCCGGTCAGCCGGGTCTCGACGCGTCCGACGGTCATCTCCTGAGCCATATGCGACACGACCTCTCCGTCCACGATGTAGGCGCCCTCGACCGGGTACCGGCCGGCCGGCAGTTCCCTTAGCAGCTCGGGAGCGACGGGAATGTCAAGGGCAGCTCCCGGACCGTGCGCGGACGCCAGGACGATGCGGCGCCCCTCGACAACGGCCGTCAGCTGGAATGTGCCCGGCATGGACTTCCACGGCACTTGCAGGCGAACGACTGTCTCGGCTCGGCGGTTCACGTTTTCGGTGGCGAGAAGGGCGTTGCCCGAACGTTGCAGGAGCCGCCAGCGCACCGGGCCGGGAGCAAACAGCGGGCGTGCCTCGATGATGTCGTAGGCCGTCCGTCCGTCCGGGGCAAGGGCCAACAGCTGCGCGACGGGATGCGGCCGGACATCCGCACCGCCCGCATACACCTGCTCGCCCGTGGTGATGTCGGTCACGGTGACGGCGACGGTTCCATGTTCCGAATCGTAAGCGAGACGCGTCTCGTACGTGTGGCCCCAGGCTGGATCGACGTTTCGCAGTTCGATGGAGCGGACGCCGGTGAGCAGGCCCGTACCTTCCCGGGCAAAGGCGAGTCCCTCGGCAAGATGCGGAGCGATGGCGAGCTGCAAACTCCAAAGATCTCCGAACCAGCCGGCGGGCACTTTGCTCCAGGCTACGGCGACGGCCGGGCCCTGCGCCTGCGGGACGCCTATGGCCGCCAGGTAGAAGCCGCTGGGGCTGGCGACGGGTGACGGAGGTAGGGTAATGCGGGCCGTGACGGTAAGCGCGGCCTGCTCCGTGCTCGCCGCTCCCCACGCGGACGGGGCGAGGAGGAGGGCGAGGAGGGCAACGGCCACGGGCGTGGGTAGGCGAGCCGGCCGCCTGCTTTGCGAATGGCGCGGACCCATGGGCCACATCCTCTCGCGACGGATTTCGGACAAAAAGTGCAGGCTCATTCGGACCTGCTGTCACCCATTCTAGCCTTGCGGCGGCGCCTGTACAATGGAACATCTGCATATCGGAATGGAGTATATTCGGATCATTGGCGCTGCGCAGCAGAAATGAAATCTGAGGATTGTCCATCATCGCGCGTCGATCGTCCATTGTTGTCGTAGTTGGCAGACAATTATATTGAAATTGCAGGGTTAGGAGACGCAATTCACGCATGGGAGGTTGGAGACGATGAGGAAGCGTTCTGTTGCGTTCTGGGCGGTAGCGCTTCTCGTGGCTCTAGCGCTTGCGCCCGCAAGTGCCCAGTCTGAGAAGGTGAAACTGGTCTTCGCCGGACGGTACACACCCGATACGCCGGGCGGCCAGGCGTGGCTGCAGGCAATCGAGACGTACCAAGAGCTGAACCCGCACATCGAGATCGAGTACATCTCCGAAGGATACCATGACGCGTACTTAGAAAAGCTCATCATCTTGGGAGCGTCCGTGGGTTTTCCCGACGTCATGAACCTGTATAACCTCCATCTGTATGACTTCGTCGAGCAAGGCGTTCTCGACCCCATTCCCGCCGACATGCTCGAGCGCATCCGTACGAACTTGTACGATGCGTCGCTGGAGGGCGCTGAATACAAGGGAGTTTACTACGGCGTCCCGGTGGAGCTGCAAGTGGCGGTGCTGGCGTACAACAAACAGCTGTTGGCCGAGGCCGGCGTGGACGGAACGCCGCGCACATGGGATGAGATGTCGGTGCTGGCGCCGAAGCTGAGGGCGGCGCGTCCCGATTTTATGGGGCTGTCCAGTCAAGGCGGCGGATGGGGCTGGGCGGCTAACTGGTTCACGCTCGCGGCTGCCTACGGCGCATCGTACGCGGGCCGGGGCGGCGACGTCACCTTGAACACGCCCGAGAACGTGGCGCTGCTCGAGCTCATCGTCGACTGGTTTGGTCCGGAGGGCTGGGCCGACCTGAACCGGTGGGGCTTTGCCGCGGGCCAGGGTTATTTCGGCTTGGCTTTCCCCTTCTGGACCACCTTCTTCACCCAGTTGCAAGGTGAGGACTTCACGGACGTCATCGGCGTCACGTCGCTGCCGGCCGGACCCGCGGGCATCGGCAGCTACCAGTACGGTTGGTCATTGACGGTGCCGGCCTCGAGCAAGAACAAGGAAGAGGCCTGGCGCTTTGTCGAGTGGCTCGCCACACAGGCCGGCGAGAACGGCATGACTGCGGTAGGTACGGTACAAGCCGCCCTGGGTTCGGTGCCGACGTTCCGGGGTGACTTGAACGGCCCTGCTTTTGCGGACCGCTCCGAGTACTTCTCTACCTTCATCGCCAATCTGGCTTACGCGGTGACGGACGAGAAGCTCCCCGTGGCCGAGCAGAGGCAGAACGTGCTGGCGCAGGAGATCGAAGCCGCAATCGCCCGGAACAAGACGCCGATGCAGGCCATGGCCGATGCTCAGACGAAAGTGGATGCGCTGTTAGCCGAGTTTGCCGCTGACAACTGACGGAAAGGTGCGTTGCCTTGAGCATGTCGCTTGACGAAGTGTCTTTGCTGCGCCGGCGGTATCGCGAGGTGCAAATCTCCTTTCAGATGACCGATGCCGTCTGGCGCAGCGCCGCTGAGCTGGATACGCACGTGGATCGCCTGCTGGAGCCCGGCGGCGTACTGGATCAGCTGTCGGCATCCGTCGTGGACGTGAACGACCGCCGGATATCGGGCGGAGGCGAAGCCTTCCAGCCTGCCGCCGAGCTCAGCAAGGCGTACGCAACACCCCAAAGCCGCCACTTTCGTTCGCCGGCGCTCTTGGAGGCTATCGAAGGGGTCCTGGAGCGACTGGGTGTCTTCGTTTACCCGGGCTGTCCTACGCCGGGTAACTGGTGGGCCTGGCAGATCGGCATCCCGATGCGGCTGGGCGACATTTTGCTCCATGCGGGAGAGAATCTGCCCCAGGCGGTCCGCTCCCGCTGGACCGAGACGATGGCGTATCTAAGTCCCGACCTTTTGGTGCGTCCGCCGGGTCCGGAGTCGGGCGCCAACGGCCTTTGGGTTGCTTTCAACGGCTTTAAGTACGGCCTCGTGACGGGCGATGCGCGTTATATCGAGGCGGCCCGTTCGGTCATTGCCGGGATTTGCCGGGTGTCGCCTACCGAAGGAATCCAACACGACTGGAGCTACCATTTCCACGGCCCGGGTCTGAATATGGGCTACGGAGGAGACCAGCTCTTCGACGTATCCCGGTATATTTACGTGACCGCCGGATCGCGGTTTCAGCTGCCACCGGAAGCCCTGGCCACGCACTTGGCTTGGATCCGCAACTTCATCCTATGGAACATGCGCGGCAGCGGGCAAAATCCTTATTCCATGGGCCGGGCCGGCACGCGGGGTGACGTGGGGCATTCCACGGTACGCATGCACCTGAGCGCGATTGTCTACGTAGCTGCTTCGGGAGTGGAGGCGCAACTCGACGACATGGACGCCGGGCAAGGGCTGCCGGACGGGGACGACATGTCACGTGGCAAAGAGCGGTCGTTGGGCAAGGAGCTGCCTCTGGCCGGCTACGTCAAAGATTGGGTAGCCCGGTTCGGGGCTCACAACCTGCCCCTGGAAGTGCAGCCCCTGGTAGAAGCCATCCTCGAAGGCCCCGCGGTGCCCTGGGCGCCTCGCGGCGTGCGTTACTACCCGCGGTCCGACTACCTGGCTGTTCACCGGGACGGGTATGCCGCGTGGGTTCGCATGCACGGCAAGGAGCGGATCGGGTGGTTTTCGATTCACAACGAGAACAGGCGGGGTTGGTACGCCGGCGACGGTACTTTCGTTCTGATGCAGACGGGCCGGGAATTTCACGACGGCGTACTGGCGACGCAAGACTGGGAGCGGCTGCCCGGCATCACGCGGGTAGTCAGCGATGCCTACAAGCGTCCTCAGGGGCAGCTCGGCATGTCCGAGTTTGTGTCGGGTGCCACGCTGCGAGACGAGACGGGCCTTTGCGCCATGGAGTTTCGGGTCGCGCCCGCTGACGGAGGACCGCCGCTCATTGCCCGCAAGAGCTGGACGGCTTTTCCCGACGAGACGATCGTCGCCTTGGGAAGCGGCATCGAGCTGGACGCCGATCTGGCTGTCGAGTCGGTCGTAGACCAGCGGACTATCGACGGAGTGGACTGTGTTTACGTCGGAGACGAGCGCTACGCTGCTACGGAAGGTTTGGAGCTGCACACTGAGGCACCTTGGATTCACGCCGGCTCGGTCGGGTACGTGTTCCTCGTTCCCGGAGCTCGGGTACGCGTCGAGGAGCGCGTGGGGCGCTTCACCGACATTACTGCTTACGTGCCCTACGGTACAACGCCCGAGCGGGAGTACAGGCACCGCACGTGTACGTTGGTGGTCGAGCACGGAGTGCGTGTGCGTGACGGAGGCTACGCAGTCGTGTACTTGCCGGGCGCTGCGCCGGGTGCTGTGGCGCAATACGCCGCCGAGCCGCAGGTGCAAGTTTTGCGTCGCGACGCGGGCGCCCACGTGGTGCGCCATGTGCCGAGCGGCACGGTGGCAGCCGTGTTCTTCCGACCCGAGCAAACGCCCGAAGTAGGGCTCAACACGCCCGGTACGGTGGTCTACCAAGTGAAAGAAGGCAACCTGTGGCTGTCGGTTGCTTGCATCGGCGACGGCGGCGATGATTCTGGCACGATGCGCCGTTGTACCGTGCGATTGCCGCTGACGCTGGAGGCGAAATCGGTGGAGGCAGCAGGCCGTGCCGGCCGCACCGTGGTTGCGACCGAACCGGCGAGCGACGGCGGCACGTTGTTGCACATGGAGTGGTCCGGTACGGGCCACGTAGAGCTGCAGGCGCGGTTAGGATCCGGGGCCTTGCCGCGGGGACACGGCGGGGCGCTTTGGTGATGAATGTCGCTGACGGGAGCGTACCTGGCGGAAAGTAGGTTTCGGTCTGCTCAGGCCAGCGTGGTTCACAGCGCACAAGGGGCTGTCCCAAAAGTGCATTCGGGACAGCCCCGTGGCTTAAACAGAACGGCGGCTGCCAGCCGCCTCCTCGCGTTTTCGCAGCTAGGGAAGCTGGAAGCAGTTTCCAACGGGCCGCTCGCCGCCGAGCAGAGGCGCGCGACCCAAAAATGGGTCGCGCATGGAGCAGATCGACCCACCTGTGGGTCACTGCGTCGTCTGGCTGATGCAACGATGGGTCATAGGGCATGGTCATCTTCACAGGCGGCACCGTCCTCGAGCGCGGCGCCCGCGTCATCCCAGCTATCAGCGTTGCACGCCGCTGCCAGATCCTGGCTGCAGCCCGTGCTACGGCTCAGTGACCCACGGATGGGTCGCCGGCCTCAATCATTGCAACTGGCCGAAATGCACTGCGTGCCCTTCGCCCGCACAACGTTGGCGGGCCTGTCGCCACCATAGCTTACTCCCACGTCGCAGCCAATGCACCGAACTTCCTGGTGTTGGAATTCCACGTCGATGACATTCCTTGGTACTACGATCTGGTGACGGGAGCGGTACCGGTTGTCAAGAACGGCTATCTGCCGGTGCTGGATGCGCCGGGGTACGGTGTGGAGATCAACGAAGAAGTGGCGCCGCGCACCCGGATCCATATTAAGTCGACATAAGTGTTAAATGGATATAGTCCATTGTTTTCTGTTATTTGTCCATTGTCCGCTGCCCCGGCGACCCCTAGCCTGAAAGACGAGGTACACGTCAGAAGGGGATAGTCTTTCAGGAGGTGGCCGTATGAAAGTGACGTCACGGATGTACCGATCAACGGTGCCGCTATTGCTGTTGGTTGCTGCGGTGGCCGGAGGCGTCGCCTTCGCGCAGGGCCAGCAGCAAGTCGAGTTCTGGATTGTCTGGGACCAGATCGGCCAGTTCCGGGAGATCCTGGCGCCCTTCCACGAAGCGAATCCGGATATCTCGGTCAACGTGTCGCTGTCGCCACAAGGAGTTGCCCTGCGGGAACGGTTGACCGTGGCGGTTGCGGGTGGAGCACCGCCCGATCTGGTGCTGGTCGTCTCGCCTGCCGCGGACATGATGATGAGCGGGCTTTTCCTAGAACTCGACGAGTTCATTGCGGCATCCGAGACCATCGGTCCAGAAGCTTATCCGCCGGGGCTTCTCGAACTGTTCTCGTGGGACGGGCATCAGTACGCCGTTCCGGGAATCGAAGGCGGACCTTGGTCGGGGCTCGTGGTCAATGAGCGTCTCCTCGCCGAGGTGGGCCTTGTCGAACCGCCCCAGACCCTCGAAGACTTGCAGACGTATCACCGCCGACTCACTCGTTACGAAGACGATCAGCTGGTTCGCATCGGCTTCAGCCCTCTGAATGCAATGACCGGCACCTACCCTGCCGACATCTGGACGCGCATCTTCGATGTTTCCTTGTACGACCCCGAGACGCAAACTATCCGGGTCAACACTCCCGAGATGGTCGCCGTCATGGAGTACATCCAACAGTTTTACGAAGTAATGCCCATCAACGACACCGAAGTTTTCCATCAACAGTACGGCTGGTTCAGCGCGATGAACAGCAACATCTTGGCCATGGAGATCAACGGGTACTGGAGCGCCGG
>JAAYLA010000043.1 GCA_012522135.1 Bacillota bacterium
AGTAGGCGTTCTCGTCGATCTCCATCTTGCCGTCGAGTGCGACCACGCGCCCGTCGGCAAGGCCTGCGCACGGGTTAATCTCGACCAAGGTAGCGTCGTGCTCGAAGAGCGTGCGGTACATAGCCTTTATGATGGAAGCGATGGCCTTCGCGTGGTCCGCCTCCACCCCGCCCTCCGAGATGAGGCGGCGTACATGAAAGTCGCGCAATCCCAGGGCCGAGTCGATCCATAATTTCCGCACCTTCTCGGGGCGGGTAGCCGCTACCTCTTCTATATCCATCCCGCCTTCAGAGGATAGGATGACAACGATGGACTGAGCGGCCCGGTCTAGAGTGACCCCGAGATAGTATTCTTTCGCTATCTCCGCCGCTTCCTCAATGAGGACTTGCCGGACAGGATAGCCGTGGATCCGCATGCCGAGAATCCGTTCCGCTTCCACCCGTGCCGCTTGAGGCGCATCGGCCAGTTTGATGCCTCCCGCCTTGCCGCGACCGCCGATGGGCACCTGTGCTTTGATGACAACCCGGGAACCAAGCTCGCGCGCAGCGACTTCGGCCTCGGCGGCAGTGGAGGCGACTTGGCCGCGCGGCACGGGGATGCCGGCCTTGCTAAACACACGTTTTGCTTGGTACTCTAGCAGCCTCACATACCAACCCTCCATATCGCTCTATTGTCCCAAAGACGGGGCGCGAGGCCTCCGCCCGGTCCTTATTTCCCGGGAAATAAGGACAAACATAAAGACCGGGCGAAACACACGCCTTCCGCCTAGGGTCATTCGTCACGCACCCTTGAGTACTTCCGCACGAAAAAGCAGGATCCTGTTGTACTTAGAAATTAAGCATCGTCTTTTGGCGACTGACATGGGAAATGCAAACTAAGCCAAAAGTCGTCTGATCAGAGCGAAAAGGAGGATCCCGAGCCCGGTATACCCGATGAGCGGGTAGAGCGAGTGTACGAGGTTGCTGAATCCCAGGTAGGATAGGGGCATCGCCGCAAGGGGTAACCATCCCGCAATCCTGCGAGCCCGTACCGTATCCCCTCCTGCCGCCCGGTGTCCAAGTCCGTAGGTAATCGCTACGCAAGAGGTAAGAAGGGCAAGATATAGGACGAAGGCGTATACTGCAGCCGCGGCCGGCAGTCTGCCGACGAGCAGGCTCAGCAGGGGCAGTTCGGCTTCTGCGATCAAGGTTGGGTGTCGGAGAAGCGCGAGCAAGACCACGGCCCCTGTCAGGATGAGCACGACGCTGCCGAGGGCTGCTCCCAGAAAGGCCTCAACCGGGGAACGGACCTCGCGTCCTAAGGCGCCGATGGGCGACAAGGCGAGTACGAGATTGAAAGCGCTATAGAGCACGGCACCCGACCACCAGTGGCTCGGTGCGAGAACGGGCAGCAACGTCCTTCTGGAAGTGACGGGCCAGTACGTACCGCCGATAACCGGCAATAGGACGACCAACAGGGAGAGGACGAGAAGGGTGACGATCGCGCCGTTCAGCCGCAACATGCGGGTCGGTTCATTCCGTGCGATCGCGCCCGTTAGAAGAGCGGTCGTGCCAACGCCGAGCGCAAAGGGCCGGCGCAAGTGATCCGCGAAGAGGGCCCCCGCTGCCGCCAACATCACGCCCAACGACGCGAGAGGAACGCACTCAAGACCGTATCGACGATATGACCGATGTTCGCCCCGCACAGGCGCACAAGGACCGCCTCGTGGGAACCGCTCTCCACTTTTCGGGCGTATTCGAAAAGCGACCCGCCGATGACCGTGAAAACTAGGCCGGCCAAGGCCAGGCCCCACAGGCCGGAAGGACCGAAAGCGCCGAAAAAGAACAGCAACTCCTGCCCGGATGCAAAACCCGCGCCGATAATCGCTCCCGCATAAGCCCCAGCCAATCCCCAGGCCCTTCCCATCAATACGCCCCCTCGCACCTGGCCTCCGTCAACAACGTATTATCTTGTCGCGCGGCATACGACACGGGAGCACGGGGGAAACGCCCTATAGGGGTTCATCTGAATAGAAGGGATTGCCGCGTCATATAATCCGAGCAGGAGATCAGCGTGATGGCCATGTCTTGACGAGGTGATGCCGTTGCCCCATCGGTCCCGACACGCAAAGGAGCACGGCGGAGCCAGCGCTCCCCGCATACATCTCGATACTCCTCGTGCGCCTCAGCTCGTCGCCGCAGCGCTGGAGGAGTGCCTGTCTCCGGTGGGCCACGGACGTCCGGCGGTCTTCATGTGTATCGGCACGGATCGGTCGACTGGAGATGCTCTGGGACCGCTCATAGGTACCAAGATCCAAGGTTTGCAATCAGAGAACGTGGCCGTGTACGGGACTTTGGCATATCCGGTACACGCGGGAAACCTCGCGAGCGTCATTGAAGAAGTGGAGCGCGCGCATCCCGAAGCGCTCTTGGTGGCCATTGACGCTTGCCTCGGGAAATCAGAACATGTGGGGCAAATCGGCGTGCGACCCGGTCCTCTACTGCCTGGCCGAGGCGTAAACAAGCGACTCCCTGCCGTGGGCCACGCCCACATCGTCGGCATCGTGAACGTAGGCGGGTTCATGGAATACTTCGTGCTGCAGAACACACGGCTCCATCTCGTGATGCGCATGGCCGACGCCATCGCTGAAGCGCTGGCCATTTGGGTGCGTGCTCGGCAGACGGGAGCGGCCGGCAGACCGCTTCCAGCCGGACACCCTTGGTGACAAGGGACGAAACTTGTCCCGCGACGTAACAAACCGCGCCAGGGCGCTTTACAGCCCCGCAGAGCCAACTTCGCGAAGGCGATAGGTGATCGTGCCAGGAGGGCGCCAAAAGTCCAGCAGAGGGCTTCTGTGAGGGCCGGTTTTTCGCGCCGTGACAGGGGAGGATTTCTTCCGGGCAAGGGCTGGGCTTCCGGCAGCGAATGTTCCACGTGGAACATTGTGCCGCCGTTGGGAGCTGTTGTTCCACGCCTTCCCGGCGAGGAAGCCTACTAAACGCCTTTTTCTGCGTTCCACGGCCCGGTGTTCCACGTGGAACATTCACCGCTAATCCGTTTCGACACCGGCCGGATCGCCCGTTCGCCCGGAAAACAACGAACGGACGCGCCGTAAAAAGGCACTTGCGCCCCCTCGGCTCGTGTCGCCTTGGCGTGCGTCGCCGGCTACGGCTTGCGCCAGCCCCTCGGCAAGATGCTGCACGTCACGGGCTGCCCGCGAGCGGGGATAACCTGTAAACAGGTCGGTCTGCGAACGGATCGCCTGGCGCACGGCTGTATCCTCCCGCACTGTCCCAAGGAGTTCCAGTTCATAGTGCAAGAAGCGCCGTGCAGCATACACCATTCGCTCCGCCGTCAGTGCCGCCTCCTTATCGCCGTGCGCACGATTCACAACCAGATGCGTGGGAAGGAACAGCCCGTC
>JAAYLA010000044.1 GCA_012522135.1 Bacillota bacterium
CGCTGCCTATCCGGGGCAGGAATTCGGTGTCGCGTCCCCCGCAAACCGTACTGAGAAGACCCTGCATCATAGGGGCATTGCAACGTAGACTCCGGGACCGGGGCTGCGGGCCGGAGCATCCGGCGGGTTGCCCGCCTCATTGCCCCCGACCGGCTTTGACGTCCTCCCAAGCCTCGGCGATCTCGCGCATAGCCTTGAAACCGGCAAGGGAACGCATCAGCGTCACCAACTCCCACCGCACACTGCCAAGGTTCGGCGGCCGGCCAACTCGCGCCGGCTCTGCTCCACGCGCCCGCGCCGGAGCGCCCGCCGGCCTGCGGGCCCCCGGTTTCGAGCGGTCGAGCCTTACAAACATGTCGTCATCGCCCTCTCGCAGCCGACGTTTTGTTACTTCAAGTCATACACGGCCTTGCCGAGCTGTTCCATCAGCATGTCGGCCAGGCCTAGCCCGCCCGCCTGAGCGGACACCTTAGCCAGCTCTTCGAAGAACATATCTTCGTAGGTTTGCCGGGCGAAGCTTTTCTCGAACAAGCCGCCTTGCGGAACGCTGCGCCGCATCACGGAAAAGAGTTGCTGGAGGAAAAGCGCCTCGAAGTCCGCCGCCGCCTCGCGCAAGCGCTGTAAGTCTCGCTCGGCCTCCAGCCGGTCCTGCGCCCGCCGCACGGCCGCCTCCATCCGCTGCGCGGCAGCCGTTTCCGCACGTGTTCCCGCCCCACCGACGGCACCGACCTCCACCTACAGCACCTCCAACTCGGCGAAGAGCGAACCGGCCGCCTTGATCGCTTGCAAGATGCTGATGATATCCCGCGGCCCGGCTCCGATCGCGTTCAGCGCATCCACCAGCTCCTGTACCGTGACGCCCGACGGCAGTACCATAAGCCGCCCGTCGCCCTCCTCCACCGAGACACGGGTCTCCGTCACGACCTCGGTCGTTCCCTCGGAAAAGGCCGGCGGCTGAGAAACCACCGTCTCCGACTCCACGCGCACACTCAAGTTCCCGTGGGCGACGGCGACGCTCGCAATGCGCACGTTGTGGCCGATCACGATCGTTCCCGTCCGTTCGTTGATGATCACGCGGGCCACTTGATCCGGCGTGACCGTCAACTCTTCGACGATCGACAGAAACTCGACGGGATGATCGAGGAAAAGTTCGGGCACGCGCAGTTCCACCACGCTACGGTCTAAGGCCACGGCCGTGTCGGGGAGAAAGAGCTCGTTTACAGCCTGGGCAATGCGGGCCGCGGTGGTGAAATCGGGCTGGGTCAAGACGAGGCGGATAATCCCGTTCTCGCCGATGACACCGGGGGCGTCCCGTTCTACGATCGCGCCGCCTACTACCCGTCCGACCGCCGTGTGGTTTTGCTGCACGCCGGCGCCTGCCGTACGCACATTAAACCCGCCGATGGAAACGGGTCCCTGCGCGACGGCATACACCTCGCCGTTCGGAGCCCGCAGCGGGGTCAACACCAGGTACCCACCTTGCAGACTGCGGGCGTCGCCGAACGAGGATACGGTCACGTCGATGCGGTCGCCCGATCGTACGAAGGCGGGCAGATCGGCCGTCACGATCACCGCCGCGACGTTGCGCAGCCTCAGATCTTCGGGCGTGACCATGACCTCAAAGTGGTCGAGCATATTCGCCACCATCTGTACGTTGGCTTGGCTCGAGCGGCTGTCGCCCGTACCGTTCAGGCCGACGACGAGCCCTAGGCCGACCAGCTGGTTGTCGCGCACGCCCTCGACCCGGGTGATGTCCTTGATGCGCACCGTCGGCTGTTCCGCGGCAAAGGCACGGACCGGGCCCAAGGAAACGGCCAGGAGTACCGCTAGCACCATCGACAGGGGCCGCATAGTTTTCTTCATGGTTCACGCCTCCGCATCGAGAACTAAAACAGCCAGTTGAAAAGCCGTGTCAGAAGGCCCGGCGACTGCTTGCTTCCTAAGGAACCCGTTCCTTCGAACGTGATATGGGCATCGGCCACAAAGGTAGACAGGATGGTGTTGTCACGGGAGATGTCTTGCGGCCGAATGGTTCCCTTTACGACGATGACCTGCTCCTCTTCGTTGATGCGGATCGTCTGCCGGCCTTCGATGACGAGGTTTCCGTTGGGCAATACCTCTACGACTTGCGTGGTCATTCTGGCCGTCAGCTGCCCGCCGCGGGTTGTCGTTCCGCCGGAGCTGAAGTTGTCGCCTCCGCCGAGCTCGATGAGGGGCACGATATCAAACAGGCCCAGGCCCGGACCCAAGGCGAGCGACGTATCTTGTCCGGTGCGGGTGTTGGCGGATTGCTGGGCTTGGCTTTTCTCGACGATGATCAGCGTAACCAGATCGCCCACCTGCCGCGCCCGCGTGTCGCCGAACAGCGAAGCGCCGTCGCTCCACAAAGACGTGGCCCCGGCCGGCAGGCTCAGGCAAAAGACGACCGTCAACACGAGAAGGGCAGTCATTGTCCGCGTGCGTACCATGCGCGCTCCCTCCTGCCGTTCGCTCACCTTCAGGGAATCTCTACAACTACCCGGTCGGCGCTGACGAGCCGGCCCGTAAACGTGCGTCCCGAGTCGACGTTGCGCACCGTAACGAGCTCTCCGAGCATCCCGTCGGTCAGAAGCGTACCCAAGGCTTGAATGTACAGACCTGCTTTCGAAAGGGTCACGTGCACCGGGCTGCCCTTCGGCGCGTCGGGTTGGAGTTCGACGAAGCGGGCTTCGACGATGCGGCCCGGCTGGATGACCCGGTTCGCGCGCAGGGGCCGCTCTCCGCTCAGGTCTGCGGGTTGCACGGTCCCGCCCAGCTCGATCAGGCGCAGCTCCGTGTTGTGAGGCCCGAGCGTTTCGCCCTTCAGCACCGTCTCCGTCGTGACCCAGACGGGGTACAGCAGGCTCGCTTCCGCCCGCAGGGTGAGGCTCTTCCACGGCTTGCCTTGCACCAGCACATCGACGCCGATCGAGATGGGACCGGACCAGCGCAAGGGCAGGCGGGCGAGCCGCAGTTCCACGTCGCCCTCGGGCACGACCAAGTCGGCGACCGGTTGGAACGTTAACGTAAGCCGTGCACCCGAAGGCAACGTCGCGAGCACCAGTTCACGCACCCGCTCCTGCAGATAGACGCCCGGCAGGACGTCGCCGCCGCGCCGCACGGTAAACACGGGCGGTCCGACGATTTCGACGGTCTTATCGTCGATGCCACCCTGACGCAGACGCAGGTTCAAGGTCGCCGTGAGAAACTCCCGCGTGCCGCCCACGAGTGGCGCCGTGCCAATGGGCAGCTCCTTTAGACGCCGGGCGAGGTCGGCCTCCCCCACGATGCACGCGACGTCGCCCAACAAGATCTCGGAACCGCTTACCACCGGCTCGGGCTCCAATACGACGCGGGCCGCGATGCCGGCCGGCAGTGCCTGTTCGAGAGGCTCTGCCGGACACGCCGGGCCGGCGGGCACATCTTCGCTGGCACGCACCGGCGCTATGACATTCAGCACGCCAGCCGGGTCCGCGGCTAAGGCCAGAAGGAGCAAGGCGGCAAAGACCGGCATCAATCGCCTATGGACTTGCGCGGTCTTGTGGCGGCGCATCACGGCACATCAGCCCGCATTACCTACGCAGGTTGTTTGCCGTCTGCAGCATGTCGTCCGAGGCTTGAATAGCCTTTGAGTTCACTTCGTAGGCCCGCTGGCTCGTGATCATGTTGACCATTTCCTCGACCACCTGGACGTTGGACATCTCGATCCAGCCCTGGGTGATCATGCCGAACCCGTCGAGCCCCGGAGTACCGACGATAGGCGGCCCGGAGCTGGCCGTGGCCAAGTACAAGTTGCGGCCGTAGCTTTGCAGACCGGCGGGGTTGATAAAGCGGGCGAGTTCGATCTGGCCGATGTACTGCGGTTCGGGATCGCCCGGCAAGGTCACCGAGACGGTCCCGTCGGTGCCGATGGTGACTTCCAGTGCGTCATCGGGGATGACGATCTCGGGTTCCAGGAAGAAACCGTCCGACGTGACGAGCCTGCCGGTTCCGTCCTTTTTGAACGCCCCGTCGCGGGTGTAGGCGATCGTCCCGTCGGGAAGGAGAATCTGGAAGAAACCGTCGTTCTCGATGACCAGGTCGAAGGGATTGTCGGTCTGGCGGAAGGTGCCCTGAGTGAAGATTTTCTGGGTCGCCACCACGCGCACACCGTGGCCCATTTGCAGTCCGGTGGGAATTTGGGCTCCGTCGGTCACCGGCGCACCCGCGTGGCGGACGCTTTGATAGAGAAGGTCCTGAAAGTCCACCCGGCTCTTCTTAAAGCCGGTCGTGTTGACGTTGGCCAAGTTGTTCGCGATGGTGTCGATGTTGAACTGTTGACCCGTCATACCGGACGCTGCCGTCCAGAGCGACCGCATCATTTTGGATTCCTCCTCGGCAATATGATCTGTGATCGAACTGCTTGAGGCTGCCTCTGTCGGTCAGCAGCCCCTGACGGCCTCCGGTAAACGGTCCAGCCGTCGTTTCTATCCGTTGCGCTTACGTACCCGAACCTCGCATCGCGTAGGAGCCCTATACCGCCCCGATGTCGTTTACCGCCCGCTCCAAGGCTTGGTCATGGGCTTGAATGACCCGTTGGTTCGCCTCGTATGCCCGCTGCACCGCGATCAGGGTCACCATTTCGCTGACCACGTTGACGTTGGAGGCCTCCAGGTGTTCCGGGGCCACCCGCGCGGCCTCTACTTCGACTTCGCCGGCGGCAGGTGTTGCGAGCCATAAATTGTCACCTGCCCGCTGCAGAAAGGCCGGTTGATCGAAGCGGTACTCAGCCAGCTGCCCGGCCTGCTCCCCGTCGACCCACACAATGCCGTCGTCCCCGATCCGCACGGACTGGGGCAAAGCCTCGCCCGGCTCCCACAGGCGGATGGGTCCGTCCACACCCACGATCTGCCGGCCCCGAAAATCCGTGAGCCAGCCTTCGCCGTCGACCTGCAGGCGCCCGTCACGGGTGAACGCCAGGTCGTCGCCGAAGACCACGGCCAGAAAGCCATCGGAGACGAGCGCGACGTCCAAGGCGCGACCCGTATGCTTCAGTGCACCGGGCTGCATGTCGGCGTAAGTTCCCTCCAGAGCGACGCCCGTGCCCAGCCGGCCGACCCGCGGAGCCGCCGCCACCCGAGCCGTAGGCCCCGGGGACGAGTCGTTGATCCGCCGGATCAACATGTCGGGAAAGGCCGTGGCAATCGTCCGGTCACGCTTAAAACCGACGGTGTCGACGTTGGCCAGGTTGTTGGCTATGACGTCGGTGCGCAGCCCCTCGGCCAACATGCCCGACGCCGCCGTGTACAATCCCCTGATCATGGCCTTTTCTCCTTACAACGGGGGTGAGGATCCAATCTCCATATCGGCTGGGCGAGCGCCACACTTTAGGGCAAAGACGCGAGAAAGCCGCCCACCTTCGTGGACGGCCCGGAGGAACGCATCGCGACTCCCGCTCTGCCCCTTACACCCGCTGCATGGCGAGGAGGGAGTTTTTCACCATGTCGACCGACTCGAGAATCTTGCCGGTCCCTATCGCCACACACGATTCGGGGTTGTCGGCCAGGTGCGTAGGTATGCCGGTCGTCTCGGTCAGGAGCTCGGGAAAGCCTTGCAAGAGCGCGCCGGCGCCGGTGAGGACGACACCTTTGTCGATGATGTCCGACGACAGTTCGGGCGGGGTGCGCTCGAGCACGCTGCGAACGGCCTGGACAATGGCTCGGGCCGACTCGTCGAGCGCTTCGGCCACCTGGTCTTGACGGATCTCAACCGTTCGGGGAAGGCCCGAAACCGCGTCCCGGCCGCGCACCTCCGCGGTCTTGCGCGGATCGGGATCGTACACGTTCGCGAGTTCGATCTTCAGTTGTTCCGCCGTGCGCTCGCCGATCAGAAGATTAAACTCACGCCGCACGTACCGCACCAGGGCATCGTCCAAGTTGTCCCCGCCGATGCGCAGCGACGTACTCACCACTTCACCGCCGAGCGAGATGACGGAAATATCCGTAGTGCCGCCGCCGATGTCGACCACCATGTTGCCGTCGGGCTCTGCCACGTTGAGCCCGGCACCGATGGCGGCCGCCATGGGCTCCGACACCAACAGCACCTTCTTGGCACCTGCCTCCATCGCCGCCTCCAGCACGGCGCGCTTTTCGACGCTCGTCACACCCGTCGGCACGCAGATCACGACACGCGGCTTGAACACGCGCCGGTTACCGCACACCTTGTTGATAAAGTACTTCAACATGGTCTCGGTCACTTGGTAATCTGCGATCACGCCGTCCTTGAGCGGGCGGATGGCCACGATATTGCCCGGCGTGCGCCCGATCATGCGCCGCGCCTCTTCACCGACCGCTAAGATTTGGTTCGTATCCGTATTGATCGCGACGACGGACGGTTCGTTGAGCACGACCCCCTTGCCGCGCATGTACACCAACACCGTTGCAGTGCCGAGGTCGATGCCGATATCCTTTCCAAACATGAGAACAGCCCCCAACCGGGATTCGCAAAACTGCGCCCATAACTTCTCGGGAGTTCGACGACGATCCAGGCGACTCCTGCAGAGGGCTGCCCTTTATCCCAGCGGGGACTCTTTTCTCCGCTCCGTGCTTTACGACGCCTTCCTGGCCACGCTATACTTTCTGCGGGTCGCTTCGCCGCCGCGGATGTGCCGTTCCGCCTTGTTCCGCTCCAGGACGCGCTTGACACGACGGGCGAGGTCCTTGTTAATCCTCGGCAGTCTCTCGGTCACGTCCTTGTGCACCGTACTCTTGCTCACTCCGAACACAAGGGCCGCCTGTCGCACCGTAGCCTTCGTTTCCACAATGTAATGGGAGACGTCGACCACACGTTTGCGGATGTAGTCACGCATCGCCCTGGCCCCCTCGCAGTGTTTACTCATTTATATGCGTGGGGACCGCACGTATACGCGGAGCGCAGGGCTGGTCCGAAGGGTTCCGGGCTCTATTGCGACATCTCGCGGCGGCGAACGAAACGGGTCACTTACCGGACGGCCGGAGTGTACAAGATGCGGCTCGGATCGGTCGGCTGGCCGGATGCGTCGCGCAGCGTGTAGTGCAGCCCGTCCCGGTGGGGCGCAGACGCAAACTCGCCTATCGTATCGCCCGCCTCTACCCGCATACCGGCGTGCACGGCCACCGCCGCCAGACCGACGTACTCGCTCACCCATCCTTCGGCGTGCGACAGAACGACACGATATCCGATTCCCGACGTGTCGACCGAGACGACTTCACCCGGCAGCGACGCGCGCACCGGTGCGGGATCCCGATCCGGTTTCAAGATCAACCCGGAACGAAAGCGCCAGGCCTCGGTCGCGGGGTCGCGATACCATCCGTACGCGCCCTCGACGCCTCCCGTCACCGGCCACACGACTTGGGAAAGATCCAAGATGTCCGGTAGCCGCGGGGCCGCCTGCTCGGGTTCGCCGGACTGGGCCTGCGCCACGTTGCCCGTCAGCGGCAGAGGCAAATTGCCCGCAAGGGACGTACCACCTGCCGCTTCCGCCGGCTCCGGAACCGTCGCCGATGGTTCCGCTGGCGGCATCTCGTTCGAGAGAAGGGACCCACCGGGGGCGATGAAATCTTGCGACCCCTGCCACAGCCCGTACGCCGCCCCGATCAAGAAGACGAATGTGAGCCAGCGTAGCAGGACGCGCCGGCGCGGCTGCCACAGTCCCCCGGCGACTCGCTCGAACCAGCCGAGGAGCCGGCGCACGGGTGCAGGTCGCCGGTGAGATTGTTCTTGCTCGTTCGCTTCTGGATCGTTCCCAGCCCGCCTTAGCCGTCCGACGGTCCAATCCCTGATGCGTTGGATACCTTTGGTCCGCATTCCGCATATCACCTCGCGAGGGTAGTTTGACCGGAACCAAGCGACGTATACCCGACGGTCGTCGTGCGGCCCGCCAGGAGCGCGGCATCGGCGGCAGCCAATTGCGGCGTAGCGACTGTGACGCGCGTCCTGGCCCCTTCCGGCACGAGCTGGACCTCGATGTTCATCGCCCCTTGTTCAGCACGCTCCAAGTAGGGAGTATAGCCGGCCACGGACACGGCTCCGGGCTCCTCGCGCACGCGCAGGTTGTCGCCGACGTGCAGCGCCTGCAGCAGCTCTTCGCCGAAGGCAGCTAAACTGTACCCTATGCGCACGTCGGTGCGGCCCGTCACGACGATCCGCGTCTCGTGGAATCCGGCGGCGATCGGGCCGAGACCGCGTTTCACGTCTCTTTGCAGGTCGTACGCGGCAAGGCGGAGATCTTCCGGCAACCCCCGGATCTCGCTCCGCACGGCGACGTAGACGGTCTGATCCCTTCCCATCTGGTAGGCGCTGACTACCCAATGGGTTCCTTGCAGGCCGCGGCCCTCGTAGCGCAAGGTCCGGAATCCTTCCGTCACTTCGGCGGTCAGCTCCCAATTTCGGGGCACGTCGCCGCCGCTCACCACGAGAGAGCCCGCGACGCCCTGCAACATGGGCTTCCATCCGCTCAGGTCGTAAGACGGCGGTTCGGACAGGCGGGCAACGACGGTGACGGCGGTGGTGTCGACTTGCACGCGTCCTGCCTGCAGGAGCTGATGCAAAGGATGGGGTGCGGGCCGCACGGCATCCAAAGTATGGGCTTGGAAGGCGAGGAGCGCGGCCCAGACCCACGTCACGGCCGCGCCCTTGATCAAGCCGAGAAAGCGGACCCGCAGCTTGTGCACCGGGCGGCGTTCCGTCTGCTCCGCGCCGCTCGAAAAAACCGCTTGCTCCGTGGACACGGCGACCGACCTCCCTTTGTCCCCAGTTTGGTCCACGGACAAGCGGCGTATTCCAAGAAAGCCAAACTTTATATAGAAAACAAGGGCGCGTTCCCTGCCGCTGGCGGACGGCAGAGAACGCGCCCCGGCCGGACGCTAACGAAGGCAGTTACTTCCTGGCCTTCTGAAATGCGTCCTCGAAGCCTCCTTCGGCCGGCGGGAACTGCAGATCCCGCACGAAGCTGCAGGACTCGGCGGCGCCGAACTCGCGATCCATACCGTTGTCCTCCCACTCGACGGAGAGGGGACCCGAGTAACCGATGTAGTTCAGGGCCCGGATGATGGCCTCGAAATCCACGTCGCCGCGGCCGACCGAACGGAAGTCCCAACCCCGCCGCGGATCGCCGAAGGGCAGATGGGATGAGAGGATCCCCGTGCGGCCGTCCAGGTTGACCTTCACGTCTTTCATGTGGACGTGGTAGATGCGATCGGGGAAGGTGTAGATGAACTCAGCCGGATCGACGCCCTGCCACAGGAGGTGGCTCGGGTCGAAGTTGAAGCCGAAAGCCGGGTGGTTGCCGATCGCTTCGAGGGCCAGCTGGCTGGAGTAGAGATCGAACGCGATTTCCGTCGGATGGACCTCGAGCGTGAACTTCACGCCGCATTCCTGGAAGACGTCCAGGATGGGACCCCACTTTTCGGCGAAGTAGTCGTAGCCCTTCTTGATGTCGTCTTCCGAAACGGGCGGGAAGGGATAAATCCAGTGCCAGATCGACGAACCTGTAAAGCCTGTCACCACCTCGACGCCGAGGCGCTGCGCGGCCCGAGCGGTCCGCTTCATCTCTTCAATGGCCCACTCCCGCTTGCCCTCGGGATCACCGGCAAGCTCCTTGGGAGCCCACGCGTCGCTGCGATGGTCGTTCGGATCGAGCACCATCTGGCCAACGAGGTGGTTGCTGATGGCCCACACGTTCAAATTGTGCTTCGCCAACAGCTCCCGGTGGTTCTTGACATAATCCTCTTCCTCCAGAGCCCGTGCGACCTCGAAGTGGTCTCCGGAGCAGGCCAGCTCGAGACCTTCATATCCGAAAGACTCCGCCTTCTGAGCCAACTCCGCGATGGAAAGGTCCGCCCACTGTCCCGTAAACAACGTCACTGGCCTTATCATGAGTGCACACTCCTTACCCGGTTCGTCTGAAATGGTCACGGTGAAATCTTCCTCTGCTGGCGCCGAATTCCTGCCCGCCTCGGCCGAGCCGGCATCAAACTCGACAGATTGACCTCCTTTGCGCGATACAGTAAGCTTGATTTCGAA
>JAAYLA010000394.1 GCA_012522135.1 Bacillota bacterium
AGAGCTGCCCACATCCAAGCCATGAAGTGATTGAGGCAACCCTTGCCGGCGTGGCGTGGGGATCGTTTGTGGTAGGTGATGGTGTCAGTACTGGCCAAATGGCAACCGTTCTCTATGCCCTGTACTGCACTGGCTGTGTAATGAAATGGGCTGGTAAATACAGTGATCACTGCGTCCTGTGTGCGTGTGCTGCATGGATCGAAACGGCGCCGGGTCTCTCTGTGAGGCAAATCAAGATCGATGATATCGCTGCACAGATGGACGTGGCAAGACGGAGCTGGATGAACTGACGCATTTAGAAGCCCCAGGTTCGACTTTCTGGCCGAGGGACGGATGATAGGTGGTCCGAAAGCGGGGCATTGATTGCAAGTTTATTCAAGCAACATACATCTCGGGACAAGAGGGAGGCGGAAGGCGATGGCGATGAGGCTGCGCGGATTCAGACGAAAGATCGATGGATGGGGCAGGATCGTCCTGCCGAAACCGTTGCTCGAGCGTTTTGGTCTTGGACCCTCCCACATGGTGGAAATCTACCCAACTGAGCGGGGATTTTTTGTGAAGGCTGATCAAGCTGACTTAAGCCCTGAGGAGCTTGAACGGATTGAAGGCGTGGAGATGTAACCTTGACAACGACCTTCGATGAGATCAGGCCGATTGTGGAAGGGCGTCTCTATGAATGGGGGCGCTTCATGAACGAACTTCCAGCCCCTGCAGTGTCGTCAGCTTATAGGGCAGATGGTGTTGTCCGGGAAGGTGGATATCGAAGCACCAGCCAACAGGAGGCCTGGGTAAGCCGGCACTTTGACGCCATGAGAGTGGCTTCGGTGATTGAGCAGGCAAGGGAACGTCTTTCGCCTGAGCAACGCTTGGTGATCGATCTGCGCTACCGGGAACGACGTACCTGGGAGGATATTGCTCAGGCGATCCATACGGAGCGGCGTACAGCGTATCGCATTCGCGATGAAGCCCTGTTGATCCTGGCCTATGAGCTCAATCTTCTGCGTCCGAGCGATGATGATGTCGAAAACAAGAGGCACTGATGCGATAGCCCCGGCGCTAAGTCGGGGCATTTCTTGTTGTATCCGGTTCCTCGGGGCGGACGAAGATTAGTAATCGAGATAAACGGCCATTTCGTCTCGATCACGGTCATCGGACGCTGCGATATAGGTGTCCAAAGTGAAGTATGGGTTGACATGGCCCAGGATCCGACTCACACGCTTGAGGTTCGTCATGCTGGGATCCTTAGCGAGCAAGTTGGTTGCAAAGGAGTGGCGCAGCAAATGAGGATGGACGTGTCTGCCCAGTGCAGCGTAGCCGGCCTTAGTGATGATATCTCTGATTTGCCGAGAGGAGAGGTGCCTGCCGCTACTGCCTGAGGGGAACAGATACTCGGAGGCATGAAAGTACGGCAGAGCCTCGGTCCAGTAGCGATCGATCCAGCGCGCTGTTTTGGCGAACAGCGGGATCGTTCTCTCTTTCTCGCCTTTTCCTACCACAGTGAGGGACGTCGGGGTGATCTTATCCTTCTCTATGGAAGCGATTTCGGCGATACGACACCCGGTCTTGAGGAACAGTTCGACGATCAGCCGATTACGGATCCCCAAGGCTTTGTGGTATGAGGTGTGATCGCTGATCTGACGCTCCATGTACGCAAAGAACGCCACGATCTCGTCCTCGGTCAGCACATTATCCTTGTTGCTGGTCTCGTATTTCCCGGCTGTTAGCTCCACGGTGATATCCCGCGGAATCCAACCTTTTCGCTGCCCATACGCCAACATCGAAAGGACCGCCTTGCGCTTCCTGGTTTTCGTGTTGTGTTTGTACCCACACGTCTCTAGGTGTTGGAAGAACCGATGGATTGCGAACTCATCCAGTTGATCGACGGGTTCTTCAGAACCAAGGTATTCGACGAGTTGGTCAAGATCGTTACCGTACGCCCGAATAGTGTGCGGACTGCGCTTCTTGATCTCGAGGCTCTGAATGAATTTGTTTCTGAGTTCGTGGAGTTCCATGGTCCGATCACCCTGACATGTCAGCTATGTCCATCATAACACAGCCGACGCGCACTTGGGACAATAGGATGCGGATAACTATGGTTATCGGCACTCCAACCACAAAAGCCCGTCAGTAAGCGGGTTTTAATGGTAGCATCCCTCGGAACAGGCCTTCAGACAGCCTGGGAGATGAAAAACCGCTGATAACTTTACACGAAGACGCGAACTGTCCGTACTTAGGTGGTGAAATGTTCAGTGTCTTAAAACGATTATGGTAGGTGGGGGAGGACGGTATTCAGATGTGGCGAAAAAAACACTGACAGCCAAATATCGCTGTCGGGGCCGATTAGGACACCTGATCCTTTGTGGTCGGGTGTTCTTTCTTGCGTGCGTGCATTAGGGGATCCTCCCAAGACCCGCCTCTGCACTCGCAACCTCTTTCCTTGTATACGCGATGTGATCAGGGCGCGATGGACCATGTTAAGTCGGCACGAGCGAACCGGTCTTGTCGCACAACGTGTAGAGTGAGGGTATTGATCTGGTCCCACTCTTCTTCTGAACTGGGTCCCGTGAAGTCGAGCCACAGGATACGGGAGTAAACGGTCGCGCCAAACACTTGCTGTTCCTCGATAGGATCTGGCCTAATAGTACCTTCCCAACGGTTTCCTCGGTCATCAGCGAGGAAGACCCGAATGTTGTCTGGCTGAACAGCAGCATGACTCATTGACCTCAGGGCCAGTAAGAAGGGCGTGGTGGCCAGGGTTACATTACGTTGATAGAGTAACTCCGCCTGGCTCAACGGCTCAAAGTTGAGATCTGACCGATAGTGATACTCGACCCAGCGTACTAGAGGACTCCGTAGAATGGCATCCACTGATATCCAATCACTCACATTCAAGACGGACTTTACAGGTTTCACTCGGGAGTTGATTTCCGCCCATCCGAGTTCTCGAGCCCTGGCTCGAATGCCTAATTTATTGAAATATAGGCTGGGCCGTAGGTCAAATTCCCGTTCCGTCACAAGCTCTTGAGGGAATGTTGCGATCTCGTAATAGTGGATGTCGGTGATCTTGGCGTCCTTTTCGTGATCTAACTCAAAGAGGGCCAATGCCAAGTCATCCTCATCATCTATAAACATGCCGCCACTAGCTTCCTGTGTCACCACAGCCAAGGGAATGCCGCGGCCACTTGCGATCCTAACCCCTATTGATTTCGCCCAGCCGTCTAGATCGTATGCTGACAGTGGTACGAGTCGGGAATCGGGTGCGAAAAGCAGGGGGAGTGACGACTTAAACCCTGATATCGATTGTGTAAGACGATCGTATAGGACGGAGTCAATGGCAACGTGAGATAGAGCATCTTCATCATTCTCGATCAAGGCACCAAGAAAATGATTTACCACAGCGAAGTCGTGCATCACCTCAATTCGCTCGGTTTCAGTAAATGTCCTAATCGTAGGGTCCCAGCGATAAGTCACTATGAACCGGCGCAGATAGGCCTCTAGATCTACCATACTGAGTCCCTGTAGGTCAGTGACAGGAAATACAGTTTCCTCCCAGGAGGAGTACGCGATGACCCTGAACTCGGATATGACTTGGTCTGGACCATCGGAGTATCGGGATTCTATACTTTTATCGCCGAGCACGAGATCCCAGTCACAGTGTCACCTGCCTGTCAAACTCCTTGCGATCCCCGTTGAAAACGTATACGATAGCCATAGCGACCCTCCCCTCGTGGGATGGCCCGAAGAGAGTTCTATCGATCTCTACGCGCTAGGTTGGGAAGACCGTATGGCGGAGATCACGATAGGCTCTCTTTCTTTATCCCGGTATGGGAATTCTGGCTGACCAGGTCGCTCCCTGCTGACGTGGCCACCCTGAACGCGATAAAGCCGCCTTGCGGCGGCCAGATCATACGCGGTGCAACACCAGTCTCATCGAATGCGTATCCGGAGCCGTCTTCGCTGTTTGCGTCCGCGTTCGCCATAGTTTCAGTAGGTTATGGGTCAACCAGATCAGCTTCCAGTCATAGTAACACGCGTTAACGCCGTGACGCATGAAGCGATCAATACCCCGTACCTCTTTGGTCCGACCAAATGTGGGCTCGGCCGGCTCGTTCCGCGTTGACTAGGGACCCCGCCCTCTTCAGGTTGCAGCTTCGATTGCATTGTGAGACTAGCCGCCTCGGCAGACGGACCTTCGGTGTGCGCGGTGTTTTCATTTACACCTATATGTGGCAGGCTCAGATGTTGCTTGTGGGACCTACTAGGTATCGACGAAATTACCACATCGTGATTTACTCGAAACCGAATCTCGATGCGAACACAAGCCACTCTCCGTCGACCTTCTGAACGTGGACCGAGAACTCATACGGGAGCGTTTGCTGGCCGGAGCGATATCGCAACCTTACACGCACTTCGAAGACATCCTGATACTCTACTCCATCATAGGGGTTTAACCACGTCTCCTTCTTGTACACTTCAGTTGTAGCCACATGTTGCACATCAAACCTATGGTAGAACCCTTGCTGCACCCAGTGAGCGAGGTCATCGACACTTTGTCCAAGGGGCCCACCTTCTTTAACTCGGCTCGGGTGAAGGTACAGGTACGCAGTCTGGTAGTCGGCGTGGAGAAACAAATAGTCCATGAGATTATTAACGGCTCGTCGGGCCTCCAAATTGGGATTGGCAGGTACAGATGATCTAGCGGCCAGAAGAAGTCGGGCAAACTCAGTTACGGTGTCACCCGTAACGCCTGAGTCTCTGCCCACCGCGATCCCTCGGGCTGAAACGCGTGTCGTTAGCGATGGGGACCCTAGGTGGACGAACCCCACAATAATGCCATCAACGATCAACAGTTGTTCCCTGTGGCCCTTCAGGGAGTGGCGCAGGGTATCGTAAGATCCTAGGTTGCGCAAGAGGCCGTTTCGCGCATAGTCACGAAGGCGCGTAACACTATCGAAAACGAAATCAAGCGACTGTTCCCCCGTAATCATGAGGAACATTTTCTGGGGCATGTATCTCCCCTCGGTTGGGACGACCACTATATGGTCTTGCATCGGAGCAAAAATGGTGTTGAAGAGTGACCAGCTCTGGGACTCTACAAGGGCTACGTAGGTGTCTGCATAGGCAGGCGCAAGCCCTAGGAACATGATGAGGAACACCAGGATCACTTTCCGCACGGATCAACTTCCTCCCTCTATGGGTGGGCGCGGCCCCAGCACTTCCGCAGCCTGACCCAAATGCAGCAGTTTCGGGTTGGGTGATCTTGGGACCAGGGTGAAAGGGTCTCTCTGAAACGAGTGAAGACGACAGGGCCCCCTTTCCCCCAAGCCTGATAGGCTTCGGAATGCATCAGAAACCTATTCAATTTCCTATCTTCATCCGCTGTCCAAGTAGGCTGGACGTGTACGCCTCCACCGAGTGCGTCGACCGTTCGGCCCTAAGCCGATGAGGATGCCTCGTACGACCTGGCGGATTAGTGCGGTCAGAGTTCGTCTCTGGTCTTGGCGCCTCAAACGTCGGTAAGCGAAGAGTAACATGAGGTTTCTGGCGATCGCCACAAGTGCCATCAGCATCCGAATCCCGTTGGGGTCCTGCGTGTAGCAGTGCCTTAGGCCCCAGTTCTGTTTGAGGTCATTGAACAGGCTGTTCTCAATATCCCAGCGTCGGTGCATGATGAGCCACACGGTCTCGGACGGGAGAATCGCTCGCGGCATCGTGGTCGCAATGTAGTAAGTCTGAGGCGCCTCGTCGTGCCACGTACCTACGCGACATACCTGTCGGACTTCCTCGATGCGAAGTAGCCTCAGTGGTTCTCTCACCTGGCTCCACATGCAGAAGCCTTCACCGTCCCAAATCCGCACTTGATACCGATACCGTGGCCTGCCATTCACCTCATTCGCATCTCGTTCTTCCGGCGTCAAACACGTGGCATCCCGCAAGACGATAGACGGTTCACGTCCGGAGAACTCGGCGTTAGCCTCCTTGACGATCAGCATCTTCTCTTGCTTTACCTTCACTAAAACATGCTTGTGTCTCGCGCGAACGGCGTTGATGAACGGTCCGCTCACAAAGCCTGAGTCCGTGGTGAGTAGATCGCACCAGTGCCACCCATGGAACCGGTCCAGTTCATCAATAAGCCTTAGTGCAGTCGTCTGCTCGCCGCTTCCTGGCTGAATCCGTTCTTCACCTAACTGGAGCCGAGGTTGTACCCCAACATAGCTAATTGCAACGCCTCGCTCGTAATACTCGGTCACCGTCACGTTCTCTTTCTGTCTGTGGACGGTCTTGGACCGTTGGCTCCATCCGTCCCGTGCAACTCGCGATGGTCGCTCCGTATTGTAGTACTCTGTGCCATCGATGGCTGCTACCATCAGCCCATTAATCGTCCCTCCACCCGGGAACGCCTTGTTGCGACGTGCTTTACGCGTAATGTCGTAGTTGTACGCCCACGCCGCTTTCGCATCTCCGAGTGCGAGCCCTCTGCCCAGCGTATCAGCGCTTGGCTTGCGAGGAAACGAAACTGCTTCATCCAGTTCACCATCTTTGCCCATCTCCTCGAGCTGGTTTAGGCTACCGACACGGCCCCAAATGCCTAGAAGCAAGATCCATAGTAAGATGCCGGCAGGAATCTCAGGCTCCTTCCTGAAATCCTTATACTGCTCCAGGAAGGTGAAAAGGCCAAAAACCTTTCCGACGTACTGCAAGAACTGGGGTGCTCTCTTTAGCCACATCTTTCCCGTATCCTCGCTTTCAGGTTGTTCGTCACACTCAACCCATTCAGCGTGGATGCGGGATTTTCTTTGCGCGTGGCTTTAAGTCTCAATCGCGTGATTCGCGCCACTTTTTAGGCAGAAGATTCGAATGAACGTAATTTATTCAGTCGGGCCGTAACCCCTTGTTTCATCGCACTTCATCATCTTCTTCCGCACCAAGTTGCGGAAGTGCTGGGCGCGGCCAGTGGACGCAGATACAAAGAGATCTCGCCAAAGTTCCGTTCCACAAACATCCAGGCGCGAGCAGGTCTGATCAGCCGGATTGCCATCAACGAGAACGCATCTTTCTCAAGTCGCGCGTAGGCCATCACTGTAAGGGCTGCGGGACTTCGGCAGCAGAGGAGCCCTATCAGGATAGTTCAGGTTTGTCTCTCTGTACGCCCGGAGGTTCCCGACTCCAACCATTGGTGTGGAAGGGCGAAAACTCTCCCAATGTCCGAGCGTCGCTGGCCGTATCTATCGTACACAAACTCGTAAGGTTGGCTGGTGAGCACTACGATACCACCGAAAAACCTCCCCAGGTTAATTCCAAGCTGTTGTCGCGGAGGGACAGAGACTACCCCATTCTCGAATTCGCATTTCGCTTGAGTTCTTGTTACACAGAATACACCAATGCGATCGGTGAACTCGTTACGATTCACCACACGAAGTACCTTTTGATCAAGTCCCTGTATCGTAGGTTCGGCTCTAGTCATTGGCTGAGGATCGCTTACGATTATATCCGGGGGAATGTCCTGAATGTCAGGCGGTTCTCCTCGAAGTCTACCAACTTGAATCCGATGGACATGCACATAGTTTGTAGAATGGCTATAGGCCAGGAATACTATGTCGTAGAGGTTGTACCTGTCGACGTTAATTGGGATTCGCCACTCGGCAGTTTCTCCATCCTCGACAGTCAATGTACTAATCTCCCCGAATAACTCGTAGTTGACAAGCGTCGCTATGTCAAAGTCGGAAGCTACACCAAGATGGTTGACAAGATGTAGAATGACCGTGAGCTCATCTTCTGTATAGTCATATAGCACGCGTAGTGGTTCCCCACTGTCATTCCTTGTGGACAGAATGACAGTGGGGAAAGTAGTTTCGGATGTTGGTGTTTCGTAGGGAAAATTGATCCAAAGAGCCCCAATATAGGATAACAATAGAGCGAAACAGATGGCGCCAATGGCGCGTCGCATGGCGCATCCCTCTTCCCGGTTAATCACTGCTTTGGCGGGGCTACATCTGAGCCCCGCACTTCCCTATACCCTTTTACCAGGAGTCGGACGTCTCTCCACTCCAAGTATCATACCATCCTTCAACATAGTGCGACGATGAAGCTGAGGATGACACCAGTGTGTGGGAGCCATCTGTGGATACAGAGGTACTGCATGATGCGCTGGCTGAAGGACCCTCGTCGTAACACGAGTCCTCGAACTGTCGCTGCCCGTCATCGATTGCACTCAGACTTCCGCTGACCGAAGTGTAGTATATCGGCTGAACCATGACACCACCGCCGCTCCAATGATCTCCGTCTGCTGTCTGGTAGGAGCTGCTGATGGTTAAGCGCGTTTCTCCACAGAGAGCCCCCGAACCGTTACAGTCGTAGTATGTGGCACCGGTGTACATGGCCAATGCGACGACGAAAATAGCTCCTAAGAGGATGCCTAACTTGTTAGTCTTCACACTGCGTTCCCCCTTGGGCAGACTTCAGGGCACACCACCACTACTCCAGTTCCGCAGCTGCAAACGATTAATCGGCTGTGAATCGAGCGTGCCTCGAAGCTGTCTACTAGATTTGGTTTACTACCTACCGACAACATAGGGTCTCCTGGTCCATCACGTACCCAACTCTCCGGATTGCTCTGATCTCACCGTTGACCACCGGACTGCGTAATCACCGCACAAAAAGACTCCTGTCAAGGCCGGAACAAAATTCCCCAAAATCGCCGGAGCAGACTTCCCCGTTTTCGCCGATCTGAAAACTCCCCAGCCTCATGCCTTCGTGTCAACTGACGCCGGCGGCACGATACCACCGAGTAC
>JAAYLA010000310.1 GCA_012522135.1 Bacillota bacterium
AGACCAAACGTGACAACTCGCGCCTGCGTATACGCCGCCATGGCCGCGACGCGCGGATCGTCCGCGTTGAGCACGGCCGTTCCCGTGGCCGGCAGGGCCTCCACGAGCTCCCGCTTGGCCGCGGCGACGGCGTCAATTGATCCGAGGAGTTCGGCGTGGACCGGGCCGACGTTCGTGACGACACCGATTGAAGGCCGGGCAATGCGGGCCAAAGACGCAATCTGTCCGGCGCCGCGCATGCCCATTTCCACGACGATCGCTTGATGCTCACCGGTGCGGCGCAGCAGCGTCATGGCCATGCCGATTTCCGTGTTCAGGTTTCCCTCCGTCGCCAGTACCCGGTACTTTTCCGACAGAACGGCGGCCAAAAGGTCTTTGGTCGTCGTCTTCCCGTTACTGCCCGTCACTGCTACGACCGGACCGCAGAAGTGCTTGCGGTCCCAGGAGGCCAGGGCTTCCAGGGCGCTGAGCGTGTCGTCTACCGCGATGGCGGTCACGCCCTCGGGCAGTTCGATCGCACCGAGGTGCGAGCGGTCGACCAGAACGGCCGGTGCCCCCTTGCGGACGGCTTCACCGATAAACCGGTGGGCATCGAAGCGCTCTCCGATGATGGGAACGAAAAGTTCGCCTGGCTGTAAGGTGCGGCTGTCGGTGGAAACCCCCAGAATGCGGTCTGCTCCGCCGTGCTGCACGATTGTACCGCCGACTGCCGCGGCCAGCTCTTCAGCGCTGAGCGGTTGCACGACCGAATCGCTCCTCTAAGGCGGCCCGAGCCTCTTCGCGGTCATCGAAGTGCCTGCGCACTCCTCGGATTTCTTGGTAGGTCTCGTGACCCTTGCCTGCGATCAACACCAAATCACCGGGCTCCGCGATTCTGATAGCCTCCCGTATCGCTTCCCGCCTGTCCACAACGCGCTCCCAGTGCGCTGGCGCGCCGCTCACTTGCCGCATGCCCGCCTCGATTTCCTCGCATATCGTTTCCGGGTCTTCACTGCGCGGGTTGTCCGAAGTGACGATGACGAAATCCGCTAGACTGGCCGCGATGCGTCCCATGCGCGGGCGCTTTGTTCTGTCCCTATCGCCTCCCGCGCCGAAAAGGAGGATCAGCCTGCCCTTGCCGAGCGCCCGGGCGGCGCGCAGCACGTTCTCCAAGCCGTCCGGAGTGTGAGCATAGTCCACAATGACTGAGACCGGATAGGCACCCGACACCCGTTCGAAGCGGCCGGGAACCTGGACGCCGGCCAGGCCCGCAGCGATGTCCTCCAAAGGCACTCCTAATCGATGAGCTACGGCCAAAGCGCCCAAGGAATTGTACACGTTAAAGACACCGGTCAGCGCGAGCCGGATTTCGATGCTGCCGCTGGGCGTGTGAGCGACATAAGTGACTCCGCCGGCATCGAAGCGGATTGAGGATGCCCTGTACTCGGCGCCTGGGCTCTCCACGCCGTACAGATATACCGGAGCGGCCGTTGCCCGCGCGAAGTGGCTTGCATGGGGATCGTCAGCATTGATTATTGCACCGTCCTCAAGGCGCGAGAAAAACCTGAGCTTCGCATCGCGGTAAGCCTCAAAGGTTGTATGGTAATCGAGATGGTCCTGCGTGAGATTTGTAAAGACGCCATATGCGAACCGGGCGCCGCTGATACGATGTAGATCGATACCGTGGGACGAGACCTCCATCGAACACGTCGTACAACGGGCCGCCGCCATCTCGGCTAAGAGACGCTGGATGTCCGGTGCCTCGGGCGTGGTCCGGTCGCCCGGCACGTAGCGATCGCCGATGCGGCTGCCCAAGGTGCCGATAAGCCCGGCTGCACCGTGAGCCCGTTGGAAAATCGAATGCAGCAGATAGGTGCTCGTCGTCTTGCCGTTCGTGCCCGTCACGCCGATCAGAGTAAGTCGTCGGGACGGATGACCGTAGAAGGCAGAGGCTAACTCGCCGAGGCGCTCGCGTACGTTGGGTACCACGATTTGTGGAACGTGCGCCAGTTCGTCGAGGTACCTTTCGCAGAACAAGGCACGTGCCCCTTTCGCCACCGCCTCGCGGGCAAAGCTGTGCCCGTCTGCTGTCGCTCCTTTCCAGCAGACAAATAGCGCTCCTGGCCGCACGTGCCGCGAGTCATAGACGATATCGTTCACGGTAACGTTCCGTTCGCCCACGTAGCGGGCTTCAGGCACGCTCGCGGCGAGCTCATGTACGTTCCGCGCTTGAATCCCCATAATCCGTCTCACTCCAAAGAAAGCAAAAAGGGCTTCGCATCTAGTCTCGCCACCTAGCGGTCATTCTATGGCGCGGACGTGCCCGGTGACGAAAACTGCACTTCCACGACACTGCCGGAAGGTGTGCGCTCGCCGGGGGCGGGGAACTGCGACGTGGCGACGCCTGTTCCCTGGATACGAATGCGCAAGCCCTTCTCCTGTAAAGCGAATGCCGCGTCCCGCATGCTGAGACCCGTCACATCGGGAACGGTGACGATCGTCGGTTCGGGAAGTTCCTCCTCGTGGAAAACGAGCAGGACGGTGGTTCCTTTGTCGACGACCGTTCCCGGGACCGGAATGACGTCCAAAGCGTAGCTTCCGTAGCCTTCATGGGCCACCTTGAGTCCGGCCGCTGCCAACCGTTCTTCGGCTTCTTCGGCAGGCAGGTTGCGGATGTTGGGGATCACGACTTTCTCCTTGGGCACCGGCTCAGGGGTTTCATAGCGGCGTGGAATACCCATATACTCCAACGCCTCCTCGACGACGCGCCCGAAGACCGGCGCCGCCCAGGTGCCGCCCCACGAGGGTTGGGCGTGCACCTTGTAGAGCATCACGACGCCCACTATCGCCGGGTCGTCTGCCGGTGCAAAGCCGACGAACGTGGCCATGTTGAGGTCGATGTAACGTCCGTGCTCGGGAATTTGTGCCGTTCCCGTCTTGCCCGCCACCCGGTAACCCGGCACATCCGCCCGGGTCCCTGAGCCGTTTGCAACCACGGAACGCATGGCTGAGATAAACTCCTGCGCCGTCTGCCGTGAGAGGACTTGCCGGATGATTTCGGGCGCACGCGCTTCGACGATGTCGCCGTCCTTGGTGCGGATCTCCTTTACGAGCCGCGGCTTGTATAAGGTACCCCCGTTCGCGATGGCCGCCACGGCCATGGCCATCTGGAGGGGAGTGACCGCTATTCCTTGGCCGAAGCCGACGTTGGCCCATTGCAGCGACGGGTTCGGCGTCGGGCGGGGCACAAGGCCCGTTCCTTCACCTGGAAAGTCGATGCCGAGCCGTCCGCCGAAACCGAACGCACGGATGTATTCGTAGAACCGGGCAGGGCCGATCTCATCGGCGCTCATTACCGCGAATACCGGGTTGCACGAGTTCTCCAAAGCCTCGACGAAGGTTTGCTCGCCGTGGCCCCCCGCTCGCCAGCAGTTGACGACGCCTCCCCACCGCTCGAGACGTACCGGGTCGACGTAAGTGGACGCCAGAGTGGCGGCTCCGACTTCTAGGGCCACCGAACCCGTGATTACTTTAAACGTGGACCCCGGCTCGAACTGGTCGGTTACCGCCCTATTTTTCCAGAGCTCGGGCGGATAGTCGCTAAAGTGGTTCGGATCAAAGCTGGGATAGGTGGCCATGGCCAAAATGTCGCCCGTCTTCGGATCGACGGCGACGAAAATGCCCATCTCCGCCTGGCTTTCGAGGACACCCCGCTCGAGCTCGCGTTCGACGATGTACTGGATGACATGGTCCACCGTAAGGACGATGTCGAGGCCATCGGTCGGTTCGATACGTCGTTCCAGACCGTCCGGAATGGAACGCCCCGTCGCGTCCCTCTCGCGTACGAGCATGCCCTCGGTTCCCTTTAGGACATTCTCGTAGTACGCCTCGAGTCCCTCCAACCCCTGATTGTCGATACCGGCAAAGCCCAAAACATTGGCTGCCAATTTGCCATGGGGGTAAAAGCGCTGCGGCCTTTCGGTTATGTAAATGCCCGGCAAAGCGCGGGCGCGGACGGCACGTGCCGTCTCGGGATCGACCTTCAGGCGGAGCCACACGGTGCGCACGTTTTGCTCCAGGCGCGAGAGCAGCCAATCCGCGTCGACATCGAGCAAAGGCGCAAGCTCGTGGGCGGTGCGGACCGGGTCTTCGACCTCGACGGGCACCGCGTACACCGCTTCGGCGCTGATGCTGGTGGCGAGTGGCACCATATTGCGGTCGTAGATCGTGCCGCGGTCGGGCAAAAGCGGCACGGGGCTAAACCGTTGGGCCAGCGCCATGTCGAGGAAACGGTCGCCGTGCCATAGCTGTAAGTAGGCGAGGCGGAGCAGCAGCAGAAGCGTCAGAACGCTGACGGCGACGAAAAGCGCCGCAATACGCCGTTGAACGGCCAGTTTTGAAAAGCGATTCACACGACGCACTCCTCAGCCCTGCTCCTCAATTCGAGGGATGTAGGGGGATTCGGCGATTCAGCGCCTCTCTCCTCCCGCTTCGGCCGTTTCGAGGCGTGGCCAGTGCTGGGCGACCCAATCGACTGCTATGGCGATGAACCCACGTGGTTTCTCCGGCGCGGGTGTGGCCGGTTCGGACGACGCAATGCGGGCCGTTTCATCGAGTACTACGTATTGCGTCGCCTCAGGCCGGACCATGCCGAGTTTGCCGGTGGCTACCTGTTCGACGTGGGCGAGGGAGTGGGCTTGCGCTATGCGTAGCTGCAGGAACTCCCGTTCCCGCAGCGCATCGGCGACGGATTGATTCAGCGCATCGGCTTTGTAGGCCAACGTCATGATGTAGGTACGCTGACCTACATAGACGAGGGCCAAGGCGAGCAATGCCACCGCGCAACCCGCCATCAGGAGGGCCTCATGCACTCGACGCTGCTTCCTGCGTACACGGCCCGTCCCTACGTGTGGTGCCACAACAGAATGAGTCTTCTGGGAAGTCCTATTCGACATGATCATGTCTATTCGTCCTCTCCCGGCAGAAGAACACGTTCTGCCGCCCTCAATTTGGCACTGCGTGCTCTCGGATTCTCCGACTTCTCCCTCTCACTGGCCGCAACGGCACGCCGCGTCAGGATCCGAACCGACGGCCGGCGACCGCATCGACAGACCGGAAAGTCCGGGGGACAAATGCACGGGTTTTCTGCTTCCTGCAACGCCTGCTTTACAATGCGATCCTCCAGCGAATGAAAGCTGATGGCGACCAAGCGCCCGCCGTGACGCAACGAAGCGATCGCCTGCGGCAAGGCTTCCTCAATCGCATCGAGCTCGCGGTTAACGGCTATCCGCAGCGCCTGAAAGGTCCGCTTCGCCGGATGAGGACCCTGGCGCCTGGCGGCTGCGGGGATCGCCGATTTCACGATGTCCACCAGTTGACCCGTCGTTGTGATGGGCGATGCGGACCGCGCCCTGACGATCTGCCGGGCGATGCGGCCCGCCCAGCGTTCTTCACCGTACTCCTTCAGGATGCGTGCCAACTCCGCCTCGGGCAGCGTGTTTACAAGGTGTGCGGCGTCCGTTTCGCTTCTGCGGTCCATGCGCATATCGAGTGGAGCATCGAGTTGGTAGCTGAAGCCCCGCTCGGCCCGGTCTAACTGCGGCGATGAGACGCCGAAGTCGAAGAGGATCCCGTCCACTGCGTCGATGCCTAGCTCGTCCAGGATGGCGCTCAGACGGGCGAAGTTGTCGTGAACGAAGCGCACCAGATTGCCGAAGCGACCCAACCGCCGGGAGGCAGCCGCCAGCGCAGCCTCGTCGCGGTCGATGGCGATCAACAGGCCACCCGGAGCGATGCGCTCGGCGATCTGTTCGCTGTGTCCCCCGCCACCTACGGTGGCATCGACGTACACGCCGCCCGGGCGTGGGTCGAGGTAGCGCAGGGCGGGCTCCAGAAGGACCGGTTTGTGTTCGAAGGGCCGGTTGTCCGGCTGATCCATCGGAGCGCACCCCCAATCAGTGTCAAATACCTAAGTCTACAATGTTTTCCGCGATGGCGTCGAACGATTCGGACGCGCTCTCCACATACACCTTCCAGCGCTCGGCGCTCCAAAACTCGACGCGAGTGGACACACCGACGGCTACGACGTCCTTTTCCATTTGTGCGTAATCACGCAAGTTTTGCGGGAGCATAATGCGCCCCTGTTTGTCCAGCTCGCACTCGACGGCACCGGAGAAGAAAAAGCGGACAAACGAGCGGGCGTCGGCTTTGGTGAGCGGCAGGGAGCGCAGTTTTTCCTCGATGTCCCTCCACTCGCTCATCGGATAGGCGAAGAGACAGTGGTCTAGCCCACGGGTGACGATAAACGTGTCACCGAGGCCTTCCCGGAAACGGGCCGGCACGATGAGACGACCTTTGGCGTCCAATGTGTGGTGGTATTCTCCCATGAACACGGGCGCCTTGTGCCCCCTTCCGGCCCACCGCGCTTCCCTGGGGAGACCCTAACCTCCCCGGGGTCCTCCACTTCTCACCACTCTCCCCCACATTGTACCCACTTTCGTCCACCAACGGGAAATTCCTCCCGCCGAAAACGTGCGAACGCGAAAAAAACGCCCTCCGAGGGAGGACGTTTGACCGGAAGCACTATGTCGAATGAGGGGGCCAATGCTAATCGGGCCAGTAAAGGATGCGCCCGCACTGTTCACACGTCGATGTGACCGCTCCCCGCAGCGCCGTCACGGAGGCCGGCAGCGTCATGCGGCAGCCTCCGCAAACGCCGCGGATTACTTGGGCGATGGGCGTCCCCTCGGTGGAGGCCTTCTTTCGCTCGTAAAGGGCTAATGCCGATGGAGAGACCTGAGAACGCAGCTCCTCGAGTTCGTCGCGCACCATGGCCTCTTCCAAGTCCCAGGCGCTTTGCATGTGTTCCAACTTTTGCTGGGCGGTGTGGAGTTCCCTTCGTGCCTTGGCTTCGGCCGCATCGACCTTGCTTTTTTGAGCTTCCAGGGTCTCCAACTCTTCGAGGGCCTGGAGAAGGTCCGTCTCTTCCTTTTCGACCTGGACCGTGAGTTCGGCGAGGCGCTTTTCCAACTGCGACAGCTCACGAGGGTTGGTGATACCGCCTTCGTATAGCCGCTCACGCACGGCTCCTTGTGACTGTTCAGCGGCGGCTAAGGCAAGCTCACGGGAGCGGACACTGCGCTGCGCCACGGCAATGCGTTTGTCGAGTACCGATTGCAGCTTCTGGAACTTGCCGGCTCGTTCTTGTAACTCATTCACCAGTTGGGTCTCGGGAGAGGTTTTCCGGAAGCGCTCGAGCCGGATCAATTTCTGCTCGAGTTCCTGAATCCGGAAAAGCCGTTTCAGATCGTGTTCCGCCATGGGCTGACTCCTTCACGAGCGGACTTGAGCGAGGTGTCGTCGACTAGCTGCGGGTGGCGCTGAGCAGATCTTTGTAGGTTTCGATGTCCATGCCCACGGTGCGGCGGGCTGTAATCAGATCGGTACCCACCGTAGCGGCGCACTTGACACAACGGCGGGTTTGCGGAAGTGCGGCAAGACGTTCAGCGGGAATAGGTTTTCCGCAGATCTCACACGGGCGAGTCACCTTGAGCCCCCTCCTTCGCAGCGGAATCGGCAAGCGTGAGGTGGAACGGATCTTCTTCCTGAGCTACGGCGACCAGCAAATCGAAGTCGACGGCACGGGCCCGGGATTCCAGGTAGGTTTTCCAGTAGTCGAGCAGCAGTCGCTCGGTGGCGAAGTGTCCCGCGTCGATGAGCCAAAGGCCCAAGGCCCGGGCGTCCACCGCATCGTGAAACTTGACGTCTCCGGTTACGTACGCGTCCGCCCCCTCTCTGGCAGCCTCGGCCATAAAGGATGCGCCCGAGCCGCCCATCACGGCCACACGTTCTACTTTGGCAGGTAACGCGCCGTTATGCCGCACGTGCGTTACCGCGAGCCGTCGTACTACAAAATCGAGGAACGCCTCGGGCGTCATTGGTTCGGGCAACTCCCCCACCCTTCCGTAACCCGCTTTGTCGGCTGCGCCGTCGGCAGCCCGTTCGGGAACAAGGGTGCGAGTGCCTTGGAGTGCGAACCGCCGTGCGAGCACCTCGCTCGTCCCCTTTTCGGCCGCATCGAAGTTCGTGTGGGCGGCGTAGACCGCGACGTCGGTTTCGAACAGTGCGCGCAGCAAAGCACCGGCCGGACGATCCCATCGCAGTTCGGTGAGAGGGCGAAATATCAGCGGATGGTGGGAAACGATAAGATCGGCCGACATACGGGCGGCCTGCTCTACGACATCGGCTGTGACGGTCAATGCGAGCAGAACCCGCCGCACCTTGCGGTCCGCCGCGCCGAATTGCAGGCCAATCTGGTCCCAATCGGCAGCCAGGACGGGCGGTGCGAGTTCCTCCATCCACTGCACGATGTGGCCGACGCGACAACCCAAAGTGCATCCCTCCGTGACGGCACCGTCAAACGGACCAACTTAGAGAACACCTTCGTCAGTGAACTGCAACTTCCTGCCCTCGTGCCAAGTCCGGTGCGGCGGAAGAGGACAAAAGAAAGCAACGGACCCTTCTCGCTTCGAGAAGGGTCCGTTGTCTGGAAAAAGCTGGTACCCCCAACGGGATTCGAACCCGTGCCGCCGCCTTGAAAGGGCGGTGTCCTAGGCCTCTAGACGATGGGGGCATCTATTATAGTTTGACAGTCCGTGGTGGGCCCGGCAGGATTCGAACCTGCGACAACACCGATTATGAGTCGGGCGCTCTGCCGCTGAGCTACGGGCCCCGCACCCGCATACGACGCTCTCAATTATACCACGTAGTCGCAAGTTGTGGCAAGGGCCGCGCCGCAGTTGCGGTCGCACTGAAAGGCCCCGGCCACTGGCCGGGGCATGGCTCCCCGGGCTGGATTCGAACCAGCAACAACCCGGTTAACAGCCGGGTGCTCTACCGTTGAGCTACCGGGGATCGGCGAAGCGGACTGCAACAACTATTATACACTGTACAGCCCGCTAGTCAACACCCTACTCAAGGAAATCCTTGAGCTTCTTGCTCCGGCTGGGATGGCGCAACTTGCGTAACGCCTTGGCCTCGATCTGCCGGATTCGCTCGCGGGTGACGCCGAACTCCTGCCCCACTTCCTCGAGCGTGCGCGGCCGCCCGTCGTCAAGGCCGAAGCGCAGGCGCAGAACACGCTCCTCACGGGGAGTTAGCGTGCCGAGCACCTCTTCAAGCTGTTCTTGCAACAACAGGAAGGAGGCAGCCTCGGCCGGTGCCGGTGCGTCCTGATCTTCGATGAAGTCGCCTAAATGGCTGTCTTCCTCTTCGCCGATGGGCGTTTCGAGCGAGACCGGCTCTTGAGCGATCTTCATGATCTCGCGCACGCGTTCGACCGGCAGCTCCATCTGTTCGGCGATCTCCTCCGGCGTGGGCTCCCGGCCCAGTTCTTGCAGGAGCTGCCTGGACACCCTGATCAGCTTGTTGATGGTTTCCACCATGTGAACAGGAATACGAATGGTCCGCGCTTGGTCTGCAATGGCCCGTGTGATGGCCTGGCGAATCCACCAGGTCGCATACGTGCTGAACTTGAAGCCCTTGCGGTAGTCGAACTTGTCGACGGCCTTTAGGAGCCCCAAGTTGCCTTCCTGAATCAGGTCGAGAAACAGCATGCCGCGACCGACGTATCGCTTGGCGATGCTGACTACGAGGCGCAAGTTGGCCTCCGCCAGTCTCTTCTTGGCTTCCTCGTCGCCCTGTTCGATGCGCTTCGAGAGTTCAATCTCCTCTTCCGCTGTGAGCAGCGGAACCCGACCGATCTCCTTTAAATACATCCGCACTGGGTCGTCGAGTCCGATGCCCTCCGGTAACGACAGATCGTCGTCGTCGTACGACACACTCTCGGGCACGTCCTCCGCGTCGTGGTCGGAGGAAGCTTCATTCCGGCTGTCGTCTGCGCCGGAATCTGCTATAATATCAATACCTTGATTCGCAAAGCGCTCGTAGATATCGTCTATCTGATCGGGGGTCAAATCGGTTTCCTGCAGCGCGTCCATGATCTCTTTGTAGGTGAGAACGCCCTGCTTTTTCCCCTTGTCCAGAAGTTCGCTCAGACCCTCGATCTCGGTAATCTCTTCGCGATGACTCATCGGAGCCTCCCCCCTCTCTATCGGCACATGCTATCCTGTCCGTGTGCCGTGTGTGCCGATGGCGATGGTCTGCCGCAGTCGCTTGTATGCGAGCAGCAGACGGCCGACATGTTCAGCATATGCTTTCCCATCTCTCTCCGGCAGCCGTGTCAATTCTACCTCCATACGGCGCAGGTTTCTGCGCATCTGGCCTTCCCACAGGCGCCTCACGTACGTACTCAGATCGAGTACGATGACAGGTTCCCAAGAGCGCAGCTCGTGTAACGCCGCAGCAATGTCGGGTGCCAGCTCCGCCTCGGTAAGATCGCCGTTTGCCAGAAGGCGCAAAGCCTTGAATAGTGCATTGTGCTCGCCGCGAACGAACGGGCTTTCGCCCAGCGTGGCATAGACCTTTTCAATCTGCTCCGGTTGGCGGAGCAGTAGCCAGAGTACCGTTCTCTCTTCCGATACCGCTGTATCCTGCTGCGGGAGCCCGGGTAACTTTTCGTGCTCGGCAGCGGACCGCCGGTCCCGCCCGCGGACGGGGGAATCTATAGTAGTATAACGGCTTCTCTCAATTCTATGTCGATCGCCCGTTCGCCTGCCGGTCCGTTGCAAAAACTGTTCCAGGGCTGCGAAGACCGCACGGGACGAAGTGCCTACACGTGAAGCGATGCGTGCCACATAAGCTTCTCTGGCCACGGGACTCGTGACGCCCGCCAGAATAGGCAGCGTAGCCTCGACGGCCCCGGCCCGTCCGTCCACTGACCCCAAGTCGAACGCCCCGAGTGCTTCTTCGATCTTGAACTCGGTCAACGACATGGCCGCTTCCAGCTGGGCCAGAAACGCCTCCGGGCCGTGGGCCCTGACGAAGGAGTCGGGGTCTTGTCCCTGCGGCAGAAGCGCGACCCGCACGGCCAAGCCTTCCTCGCGCAGTATGTCGAGGCCCCGGTCGGCAGCGGTGCGCCCGGCGGTGTCCCCGTCGAAGGCAAGGATGACCTCGGTCGTGAGCCGTTTCAAAGTGCGCGCTTGCTCTTTCGTGAAGGCCGTGCCGAGGGAAGCAACGGCATTGCCGATTCCCGCCTGAGCCAGGGCAATGACGTCTGTGTAACCCTCGCAGACGATGACGTATCCTTGCTGGCGGACGGCCGCTCGCGCTTGCACAAGGCCGTATAAGTGTTCCCGCTTCGAAAATAGCTGCGTCTGCGGGGTATTCAAGTATTTCGGCTGGACGTCGCCTAAAGCCCGTCCGCCGAACGCAACGATTCGCCCGCGCAGATCCGTAATGGGGAACATAATCCGGTTGCGAAACAGATCGTACGGCGCACGCCCGTCACGCTGACTTGCCAGACCGGCATCCAGAGCTATCTCTTCCGAAATGCCATGGGCCTTCAGATGCCGCAGCAATCCGTCCCGGCGGTTCGGCGCGTAACCTATCTGAAACAGCTGAACCGTGGCCGTGTCGATGCCCCGAGTTTTCAAGTACTGTTCGGCTGCCCGGGCGGCCGGCGAGCGCCATGCGTGCAGGAAGTACTCCGCAGCAATGGTGTTCGCCCGGATACACTCCGCTTCCTTCTGGCGCGCGCGCACTTCCCCGGCCGATCGATTCCCCGAGCTCTGCGGCAGGTTCACTCCGGCCTCCTGGGCCAGCTTTCTGACCGCCTCAGGAAACGTAAGGCCCTCGTACTTCATGACGAACGAGAAGATGTCGCCGCTCTCTTTACAACCGAAACAGTGAAAGAACTGTCGCTCCCGGTGTACGCTGAACGACGGCGTCTTCTCTTGATGGAACGGACACAGGCCGAGGAAGTTGCGCCCGGATGGCTTCAACGCGACGTATCGTCCGATATAGGAGACGATATCGAGCCTCGCCCGGATTTCCGCTAAATGCTCCTCCGCGTACCTGGCCATTCGTCCCTTGACTCCTTTTAAAGCTTCCGCCGGAAGCGTCGGAGTACACCACTCCTTTTCGCTAACCGCACGGGTTCTCCTGCTCACCCCATCCGGACAGGGAACGGACGTTCTCCTCTCCTGCACACCGCGGGATTAAAGAGCCCATGCCGGTGTGCCGGCATGGGCCCTCATGCCTACCGCGCGGGTGCTCGTCCCTTCGGGATTAACGCGGGTTTGCGATGTTAGCCTGCGCCGCAGCGAGCCTTGCGGCCGGTACCCGGAACGGTGAGCAGCTCACATAGTCGAGGCCGACGTTGTGGAAGAAGACCACGCTGGACGGATCGCCTCCGTGCTCGCCGCAGACACCGACTTTCAGATCGGGACGGGTGGCACGGCCCTTCTCGGTGCCGATTTTCACCAGTTGTCCTACGCCCTTCTGGTCGATGCTCTGGAACGGATCTTTCTCCAGGATGTTCTGCTCCAGATAATCGGGCAGGAAGGTACCGATGTCGTCACGGCTGAAGCCGTAGGTCATCTGCGTCATGTCGTTCGTGCCGAAGGAGAAGAACTCGGCTTCACGAGCAATCTCGTCGGCCGTCAGGGCCGCACGCGGCACCTCGATCATCGTACCAACGCTATATTCGACTGCGACGCCGGCTTCCTTCATCACCCGCTCAGCCGTTTCGACCGCGACCTGCTTCAAGATCTCGAGCTCTCGTACCGTGCCGACGAGCGGGATCATGATCTCGGGCACAACCTTCTGGCCTTCCTTCGCGAGCTGGCATGCAGCCTCCATGATGGCCTGCACCTGCATCTCGTAAATCTCGGGATAGGTGATGCCCAACCGGCAGCCGCGGTGGCCGAGCATCGGGTTCAGCTCGTGCAAGGCCTCGACACGGTCGCGGACTTCCTTCTCGCTGACGCCGAGATCCTTAGCCAGCTGTGCGATGGCGGCATCGTCCTGCGGCAGGAACTCGTGGAGCGGCGGGTCGAGCAGGCGAATGGTCACCGGCAGACCGCTCATCTCCTTAAAGATCTCGTAGAAGTCGCCGCGCTGGAACGGCAGCAGCTTCGCCAGAGCCTTGCGCCGACTCTCCTCGTTGTCGGCCAGGATCATCTCGCGTACGGCACCGATGCGGTCGTCGGCAAAGAACATGTGCTCGGTCCGGCACAGGCCGATGCCTTCGGCGCCGAACTGCCGCGCGATCCTGGCATCTTGCGGCGTGTCAGCGTTCGTCCGGACCTTCATGGCACGGAACTCGTCGGCCCACTCCATGATCGTCGCGAAGTTACCCGTCAGTTCGGGCTGAACCGTGGCCACCTGGCCCAGCATGACCGTCCCCGCCGTACCGTCGATCGAGATCCAGTCGCCTTCCTTTACGACGACGTCGCCCACGGTGAACTGCCGTGCTTCATAGTCGATGCGGATGGCGCCGGCACCGGCCACGCAGCACTTGCCCATACCGCGTGCGACGACCGCCGCGTGGGACGTCATCCCGCCGCGAGCCGTTAGGATCCCCTGGGCCGAGTGCATACCGCCGATGTCCTCGGGCGAGGTTTCGTTACGGACCAAAATGACTTTCTCGCCCCGCTCGGCCCACTTCTCCGCGTCCTCGGCGAAGAAGACGACCCGACCGACGGCCGCGCCCGGAGAAGCCGGCAAGCCCTTCGCAATGACCTGGGCCTTCTTGACCGCTTCCTCGTCGAAGCGGGGGTGCAGAAGCTGGTCGAGCTGGTTCGGATCGACACGGGTCACCGCCGTTTTCTTGTCGATCAAACCCTCCTCCACCATCTCGACGGCAATGCGAAGTGCCGCGGCCGCCGTACGCTTGCCGGCACGGGTCTGCAGCATGTACAGCTTGCCGTCTTGAATGGTGAACTCGACGTCCTGCATGTCCTTGTAGTGAGCCTCGAGCTTCTTATAGATCGAGACCAACTCTTCGTATACTTCGGGCATGGCATCCTTCAGCGTCTCGATGGGCTGCGGAGTACGGATGCCGGCGACGACGTCTTCGCCCTGTGCGTTGAACAGGTACTCGCCGTAGAACTTGTTCTCGCCGGTGCTCGGGGTGCGCGTAAAGGCGACGCCGGTGCCCGAAGTCGGACCCATGTTACCGAATACCATTGCCTGGACGTTCACCGCAGTACCCCAGTCGTGGGGAATGTCATTCAGCCGGCGGTAGGTCACGGCGCGCGGCGTGTTCCACGAGTCGAAGACGGCATTGATCGCACCCACGAGCTGCTCCCACGGATCGACCGGGAAGCCCTTGCCGATCTCCTTTTCGACGAGCTGCTTGTAGCGCTCTACGAGTTCCTTCAGGTCCTCCGCCTCGAGATCGGAGTCCAGCTGCACACCGGCCTTCTTTTTCTGCGCCTCGAGCTGCTCTTCGAACTTATCGTGGTCGACGCCCAACACGACGTCCCCGTACATCTGGATGAAACGGCGGTAGCTGTCGTAGGCGAAGCGCGGATTGTTGGTGCGCTTGGCGAGGCCTTCCGCCACCTCGTCATTGATGCCCAGGTTCAAAATGGTGTCCATCATACCGGGCATGGACACGCGTGCGCCCGAGCGGACCGAGAGCAGGAGCGGATTCTCAGGGTCGCCGAACTTCGCGCCCATCGCCTCTTCCACCTTGGCGAGGGCCTCTCTAACCTGTGCCTCGAGGTTCGCCGGCCAAGTCTTGTTGTTCGCGTAATAAGCCGTGCAGACCTCGGTGGTGATGGTGAAACCTGCCGGGACGGGAATACCCAGCGAAACCATCTCCGCCAGGTTCGCACCCTTCCCTCCCAGAAGGTTGCGCATCGACGCGTCGCCCTCGGACACGCCGTTGCCGAAGAAGTAGACCATCTTTTCTTGCATGTTCCTTCCTCCCTGTAGAAACCGCCGACTGTTGACGCTGCGATTCCAGTACTGAGAATAACCATGGCAGGAGCGCCCGCCGCCTGTTACTTCACAATGGGAAAACCCGACGAGAAGAGTTCTGCGTCCAAAGATGAAATTCCTGCCACTTAGGGTAGGAATCTATCCCGCCGGGCCGAAATTTGTACCCGTGGGGCAGCGCGGCACCAAACGAGCCTTTCAGGTAGCCGGCGCGTCTTCGGCGTTGAGCTCGTGCCAGGCCTCCTCAGCCCCGTCTTCATTCCTTTGAAACTCTACCGTGCAGCGACCTACGAGACAGGCCAGGCCGGCGATGACGAACAACTGCGGGGCGAGGGCCGCGCCGATCACCCCGGCCGTCACGGGTATTTCCAAGTATGTTTTTTCTCCCTTGCGGACGCGCAAGCGGGTGACGTTGCCTTGGTGTACGAGGCGTTCCAAGGAGGCAACGAGCCGGGCCTTCGGATCCGTTTCGGCCTGCCTTTCCTCGTAGAGCACCAGCGCCTCGACGACGTCGCCGTCACATGCGTCGAGGAGCTGTTTGGCTTCTCCGTACCCGATGCCGACGCGCTCCCGCAGAATGTCAATCTTTTCCAGCTCGCTCAGCGTGTGCATCGTTTCCTGCTTTTTCTCCTTCCGCCCTGTCCTCGTCCGGCCCCAGACTGCGCATCGCTTCGAGGAAATCACGGGACTTGATGGGCCGGTCGAGGCGATGGTCGATGTGCGCACGGAGTAAACTCTCCATGATGCGCCGGTCGCTCGGCGACGGTCGTAGAATACCCAATCGGGCAGCAGGAGTTTCGAGCAGCCTGATGCACTGCCGCGTGATCCCCAGCGGGATTTCGACACCACCCGCCGCTCTTTCAGTGCAAGCCGCGCATAGCACGCCCCCTTCCGCGGGATGGAAAAGAACCCGCGGCGACGTGATCTCGCGACCGCAAGCCACACAACGGGCGAATTCCGGGCGGTACCCGAGACGGTCAAGCAGCTGCAGTTCGAACCAGCGGACGCCCATTTCGAGGTCGGACGTGCCCGCCATGAGCGTAAAAGCCTCTAACACGGTGCGAAACAGCGCTACATGCGGCTCGTTTTCGTCGACGAACGCATCGATCAACTCGGCAACGTAGCTCGCGTAGGCCATGCGCGACAAGTCCTCACGCAGAGGCCGGAAGGAGCTGATGAGTTCCGCCTGGCTGACCGTGTGTAGACTTCTGCCTTCGTAGATGAGAAAGCGGCCGTGGGAGAAAACTTGGCTTGTCGCGAGGAGCCTGCTGCGCGCACGTCGCGCTCCTTTGGCCACGGCCGCGACCTTGCCACGCTCGCGGGTAAAGAGCGTCAAGATCTTGTCTGCTTCACCCAGGTCGCGGGTACGCAGGACGAACCCTTCCGCCTTAAATAACCCCAATAGTCAGGATCTCCTTCCCCACACACCGGATCCCGCCCAGCCTAGCCCAACGGCATACGCAGGCGCCGGTTCCCCCATCTGCCCCTCAGCGCCGAAACAGGTTGAGTAGCAGAGTCAATACCAAGCTCAAGAGGAGCATGGTGGCGATGGGCGCGTAGAACGTGAAGTTTCCGCGTCGAATCAGGATGTCGCCGGGTAACCTGCCGAGGCCCGGGATGCGACCGACGAGCATGACCACAAGACCGACTCCAACCAACAGGAGGCCGATAGTGACCAGCATGCGACCGAACTCGGACACCTACACCAACGCCTTTCCCTTGTGGAAGTCAGCCGAGGCAACGGGTAGCCGTCGGCTATTTTCATTCAAAGAGGCTGGGCTGGTCGGATCCCGCCTGCTCGGGAGGGGTGCGTCCCAGGTGCCGGTACGCTCCCGCGGTGGCGACGCGGCCCCGGGGCGTACGCTGCAAATAACCGATTTGCAGCAGATACGGTTCGTAGACGTCTTCAATTGTGTCCGGCTCCTCTTGAATCGATGCCGCGAGCGTATCGATGCCGACCGGCCCGCCACCGAACTTCTCGATGATCGTGAGAAGCAAGAGCCTGTCGACCCGGTCGAGCCCGAGCGCGTCCACCTCCAAAGCCGCTAGCGCCTCGCGAGCCACTTCCGAGGTGACGATCCCTTCGTGACGCACTTGGGCGAAGTCCCGGACCCGCCGCAGCAAACGGTTTGCCACGCGAGGTGTCCCGCGGGACCGCCGGGCAATCTCCCGCAGGCCCTCCTCCTCCGCCGGAATGCCGAGCACGGTGGCAGCCCGGCGCAAGATCTCCGTCAAGGCACTTTCATCGTAGAAGTCGAGCCGCTCGATGACGCCGAAGCGATCCCGCAACGGTGAGGTGAGCATGCCGATGCGCGTCGTTGCTCCGATGAGTGTAAAAGGCGGCAGCGAGAGCCGGACCGTGCGCGCACCCGGGCCTTTCCCGATGACGATGTCGACCGCTCCGTCCTCCATGGCGGGATAGAGCACTTCTTCCACCGTACGGCTGAGGCGGTGAATCTCGTCGATGAACAGGACGTCCCGCGGCTCGAGGTTGGTCAAAATCGCGACCAATGCGCCCTGATGTTCGATGGCCGGTCCCGACGTAATCCGGATGGACACGTCCAGTTCGTTGGCGATAATGTGGGCCAAAGTTGTCTTACCGAGACCGGGCGGCCCGTACAACAGCACGTGATCCAGCGCTTCGCCCCGCTGCTTCGCCGCTTCTATAAAAACGCGGATATTTTCCTTGACCCGCGTTTGACCGATGTACTCTTCTAGATGCCGCGGCCGCAGACTCCCTTCAATTTCCATATCTTCGTCTCGAAAGGCGCCTGCAACCAGCCGGTCGGATTGGGCACGGTCCCGCTCGTGCGCACTCATACGGACTGCAGCCTCCTTAGTGCGGCGCGCAACGTCTCTTCAACCGACATTTCCCCTTCCTGCTCCAACACGGCCAACACCGCCGTCCGGCTTTCTTCGCTGCCGTAACCGAGCTGGACGAGGGCTGCGATGGCATCTTCAGCAGCACCGGATGGAGCAGAAGCGGGAACGCTGCGGTCGGCTTCGAGTTCGGGCAGCTGCCACGAGCTGAACCGGTCTTTCAGTTCGAGCAGAAGCCTTTCCGCTGTCTTGCGGCCTACTCCCGGTACCCGGGTGAGCATGCGGCTGTCTCCGGTACGCACAGCCCGAGCGAGCTGATCTACGGTGAGGTTCGACAGTACGGTCAAGGCTAGCTTCGGTCCGACTCCCGACACCGTCAAGAGAAGCTCGAAGGCCTGCTGCTCCTTCTTCCCGTGAAAGCCGTAAAGGAGAATGGCATCTTCCCGTACGTGCGTGTAGATGTGAAGAGTCGCAGGCTCTTGCACGGTCAGGCGGTTCGCTGTCGAGGCCGGAACAAACACGCGGTAGCCAACGCCACCCACCATGAGGACCACCGAGTCGCCTTCAAGTGCATCGACGACGCCTTGTAGCTTGGCAATCATCGGTCACACCTCGCGCGCCGACTGCCAGGCTTTGGCCGTCGAACCTACAAGCGCATGGCAGATGGCTAGGCCAAGAGCGTCGGCAACGTCGTCGGGTCGAGGCGCCTCGTCGAGATCCAACAGGGCTTTGATCATGTACTGCACCTGTTCCTTAGTCGCCCGCCCCTCCCCCGTCACACCGAGCTTAACGGCCGTCGGAGTATATTCATATACTGGAACCCCGTGTTGGGCAGCGCAGAGGATGACCACGCCGCGCGCTTGCCCTACGGCCATGGCGCTCTGCACGTTGCGCCCGTAAAAGAGCTTTTCGACCGACAGTGCTTCTGGACTGTACAGGTCGATGAGCCCGCACACGCTGTTATAGATGTGCAAAAGTCGCTCGGGGGTAGGTTGCGTTGCTTCGGTGCGAATACTTCCGTAACCCAGCGCACGGCAGCGCGATCTGACGTATTCGACTGCGCCGTATCCGGTAATGGCCGTGCCGGGATCGATACCCAAGATGACCATGGATGGCCTCCCACGAACCTATATTCGCTTTACCCTAGGTTCGTCAGACTGGAAGCCATCTCCTGCCTTGGGCCCAGCTGCCTACGGAGCTGCAATCCCTTCCAAGAGCAAGACCAATTCCGCTTCAGATGAAAAGGGTACCCCGAGCTCGAGTTCCAGTTCCTGCAGTGGAGAGATCAAGCCACCGTCCAGCTCGATCGTGCCTTTCTTTCTATGACAGCCGTCGATATCGCCCTCGTACACTGCCAAGGCTCCGTGCTCGCTGCGGAGAAAACCGCCGGTGAGCTGGGAACAGTGCTCTTCGACGACGACACGGCCTTCGGAAAAGCTGAGAAGCCGCCACTGGGGCTGTCCATCCGCCAGCTCCGTTGAAGACAGTCCCACGAGTTCGGCAGGCATCGTGGACAAGACGGGTCCGACCCTTTCTCCGTCGTCGAACAGAAACCAGCGGACGAGCTCGGCATCGGGTGCGACGCGCAGCCGATGCGGCACGCTCTCCTCCACCCTGTGTTCCGCCGGATTGGCTGTGGGGCTACCGAATGCGTACAGTGCCGCGACGAAGGCGAGGGCAAAGCCGAAGCCGCCGACCAGGCCGAACAAGAGCACGTTACGACGCAACATGGGCCACACCTCCGGAGGTTGCGGCATCCTGCGCTCAAGCCAATTGCCTTCGTAGCGTCCGCGCAGGCGGCAGCCGATATGCATGCCCCGGAAGGTCGTGTCAGCTTTGACCGATTGCCTGCATCACTTCTTCGCTAAACTCGGCATTAGCGTACACTTGCTGGACGTCGTCGTGGTCTTCCAAGGCGTCCATCAGCGCGATCAGGCGTTCCGCTTCCTCCGCGGCTACGCTCACGGTCGTGGTGGGCAGACGGCGAATTCCCGCGTCGCTTATGGTGTAACCGGCCTCCGCGAGGGCGGTTCGGACGGCGTGCAGCGTATCCGGTGCTGTCCTCACCTCATACAGATCGTCGACGAGTTCGATATCTTCCGCCCCCGCCTCCAGAGCTGCCAGCATGATTTCGTCCTCGTCTACACCCTCGGCTTCCACCAAGATCTGGCCCTTCGTCTCAAACATCCAAGCCACGCAGCCCGTTTCACCCAGGTTGCCGCCGTTTTTCGAGAAGAGGTGCCGGATGTCGCTGGCGGTCCGGTTTCTGTTGTCGGTCATGACTTCGAGCAATATCGCGACGCCCCCGGGTCCGTACCCTTCGTAGACGAGCTCCTCGTAATTGCTGCCCTCGATTTCGCCGGTTCCCCGTTTGATCGCACGTTCGATGTTGTCGTTCGGCATGTTATGGGCCCTGGCCGTATCGATTGCGAGGCGCAGCCGGAAGTTAGAGTTGGGGTCGCCGCCGCCCTCGCGCGCCGCTACCGTGATCTGTCGCGCAAGCTTCGTAAAGATCTTCCCCCGCTTGGCGTCTTCTTTCTGCTTCTTGTGGCGAATGTTGGCCCACTTTGAATGCCCTGCCATGGAAAATCCCCCTACAAAAAAGAGTGCACAGGATGCGTGATTATTTTACCATACGGCCCCGAGCAACGCCCAGGGCAGTCATTGGCGGGACTGAGGCAAAGGAACCGGGCTGAGAATCCGGCAAGTCCAAGCTGGTTCGGTCCTCAACCCTTCGGGCATACCGCTGCCGTTGATGCTGCCTTTCCCATTCTCGTCCCCCGCAAACCTTGATCATGCCATTTGCGCCATCGAGCCCCGGCTTCTTTGATCCCAATGGCCCTCATTCCACCCGAACCTTGTGGATACGACCGGCTAAGTATCGGTAGACCGCGTAAACCAAGGGCAGGATCAGCCAGGCCGGAACGGACTCCTCGACGATAAAAAAATTGTATAAGCCGTGAAGGAACGATGCGATCAAAAGACCGGTCCAGGCGGTACCCTTCGGCTTGTCAACAAACCGTACGCCCGAAACGCTGTAGCCGACGACGCCAGAGAATGCGGCATGGGCTAAGGATGCAACCAGGCCACGCAAAACGGCCACGGGCAGTCCGAAAGACGCAGTATAGATTAGATTTTCCAGCGTGGCAAAGCCGAGGCCCGCCGTGACCGCGTAAATGATGCCGTCCACTGGCTCGTTATAAGCCGGCTCTCGGCCCACGGCAAGCAGAAAGGCGGTCAGTTTCGCCGTCTCCTCCACCAGTCCGACGCAGAGGGTAAGGGCGACCAGCCGGGCGGCAGGACGGGTCGCGGCTGCCAGGAGCGGGCTGAGGGCGTATTCGATGAACGCCGCTGCACCGACCGCCGCCATGCCAAGAAGAAAAGATCGGACGAGCAGATGCAGCGGCTCGCGGTCGTCTGAGTCTTGGCGATTGAAGAACCACACCCACAACGCTCCGGGAATGAGCGAGACGGCCAAGAGCGCCGGCCAGTCCATCTTATCAGGCCCCCGCGGCAAGAGTCAGGGCTAGTATGCCGCCCGGAGCACGGTGGAGCCATGGCAATGCGTCTCAGAACGACCAAAACCCCTGCCGGTCAGCGGTTCCGCAAAAGAAGGAGCAAGTAGTCAAGGCCGGCCCCGAGGGAAAGCAAAGTGCCTATACCGACCAAGCTGCGTCCGAGCGTATCCAGGCCAACGAGAACGCCCGTTATGCCGGACACCAAGACGACGGTGGCCAGTTTGCCGAGGGGACGCGCCGCGATGACCCGTCGCGCCGTACCGAGTAGGATGAGACCGCCGAGCAGCATGGAGGCTTCTTTGGCGGCCAGAAGGACGATCCAGAGCAAAGGGATGGAACCTCGTACCGTGAGGGCGACCAGAGTGCCGACGACGAGCAGTTTGTCCGCCACGGGATCAAGCAGCTTTCCGACGGCGGAAACTTCGTTGCGTTTGCGCGCCAGATAGCCGTCCAACACGTCGGTCAGCGCTGCGGCGAGAAAGAGTGCGATTACGAGGCCTTTGTTTTGGTCGGTCCAGAGCAGGTAGAAAATAGGGAAGCAAAGGCAGAGGCGGACCAGCGTGACCAGATTGGCCAAAGTGAAGATCTGTTGCAAATGGGCTCACTCCCGTCCAGTCTATTGTAACAGAGCGGGACCTTTCCGTGACCTAAAGCATCCAGCGCCGGGTGCGTCCTGGCAGCAGGTCGAGCCCGCATGTCGTCGAATGAACAAGACCGAGAGGATGTGGATTCAATCTTGAACAAAGTACAAGGCGTTATTTTTGACGTCGATCCCGTACTCACGGCAGGCGATCCGGTTTGTTTCACTGCCCTCGCCCGCGCGCTCGACCTATTGAAGGAACGAAACATCCCTTTCCGCTGGTTGACAAACGATTCCCTCCGCGAGCCTGAGGAGATATCCGAAGCACTGCGCGCACGCGGTCTGCTCCTGGATCGTGGGACAGTGCGGACGGCCGCTTCTTACGTGGCACGCCGGATCAGCGAAAAAACCCCGAGGGCGACCGTCTTTTTGCTCGGATCGGATGCTGCTCGAGCCGTACTGGAAGATTGCGGCCTGCGGGTGATCGATGAGCCCGCGGAAATAGGCTATCTTTGTGACTACATCGTAACCGGCGCCTTTCCCGCGTTTTCCCACAGAGCACTGGCCGAAGCGCTCCGCTGCCATCAACTGGACGCCGCGCTGGTGGCTATCGAGCGAGAACCTACGGTGCCGGGAAGCGATGGGCAGCCCGGCGGCGGTCCGACCACGGCCGCGCTCGAGGCTATGTTCCGTCGAGGTCCGGTCTTCACAGGCGGGATGCCGAGCTCGGACTGGCTGCAGAATGTAGCCGAAGAACTCAATATACCGGGTGCGCAGTGCCTCGTCGTCGGCGACGTGCGGCGCAGTCCCGAAGAGGCGGCACGCACGGCGGGAATGCCCGTCCTCGTGATGGGCACGGACTACGACCGGCTCGTCTCCTACCTCAAAGAACGCCTGTGACCTATCGGGCGGCCAAACCGACATTCTGCCGGTCGCTGTCCGCCGCGTATTGGGGCTGCCCGGCTTCCCTGCCGGACAGCCCGACGCACGTCACGCTCGGACGACCCCGCGTCCTTGGGATCAGCGCCAAAAGGCTGCAAGGTTTTTCCCACAAAGATCCGACTTAGCCACGAAGAGCGTATTCGGTATGGCGGAGGCGAGCGCCGCGTAAACAGGCTCCGCGTTCGCGCTCGTTAAGACGATCTTCAGACCCGGAAATGCCTTACTGAGTTCCTTGGCGAGGTGAAAGCCGTTCGTTGAACCCAAGTTTACGTCAATTAAGGCGCCGGTCGGCCTGTGAACGCGCACTGCTTCGATCGCATCGTGCGGTCCTTCGGCTACGGCCACGACTCGAACATGGCCGTCAAGGAGTTCGAGGATCATCTCGCGAGCGATGGGCTGATCTTCAACCAATACGATGCTGGGAAACACACGCGACACTCCTTATGCAACTGGCCTGCGCGCCTTATTCCCTTGACAGCGGGATGGTAACGCGCAAGCTCGTACCGGCTCCTGGAACCGACTCGAATGTGAACGAGCCGTGTAACTCTTCGGCGCGGGAAGCGATCATTTGCAGTCCCAGGCCGCGACCCGCAGCCTCCGCAGAGACACCCTTCCCGTCGTCGCGGACCTCGATCGACAGCGTGTCGTCGCTCATGTCTAAGGCGACCACGACGCGGGTAGCCTCTGCATGTTTGACGACGTTATTCAAAGCCTCTTCCACGATGCGGTAGGCAATGAGCCTGAGGCTGCGCTCCAGCTGTTCTTCAGCGGCAGGATCCTGCGCTAACTTGCCGGTAACCTGCAAGTCCATGTCGAACTGCCCGTCGAAGCGCTGCAACAACGTGCGAACGGCAGGCACGAGCCCCATCGTGATGAGCGTAGGATGCAGCATGTGACTGATCTCCCGCAAGTCTTCGCGGCTGCGGTCGATCTGCTCCGACGCTTTTTGCACGAAATCTTTGAGGGACGCCGCGTGTTCTTCTGGGCTAACCCCGCCTTCCAAGGCGGACACGGCCTTCTGCAAAAAGTGCCGGGCCGACAGTAACCTGCTTTGTACGGTTCCATGGAGTAGATCGGCTAGGGAGCGCCGAGTTTCTTCCTCACGTTCGTGCAGCAGGCGTCGGGAAGCTTTTACCTGCTCTACGAGCTGGAGATTCTGCTGGGTAAGGAGGCGCTGCCTGTCCAGCTCGTTGATGAAGCGCTTGGCCAGAGTGAGCGAGTAAGCCAAGACCAGTCCCAATATGGCAAAGGGTGCCAGTTGCCGGGTGGGAAAGAACCCCCAAAAGTACAGCATGTCGTGGATGAACACGAGGAAAAAGAGCACCGTCGCCGTCAACAGCAGGGATGATCCGTACCGTCCGTGCCTTACGGCTCGCATGAGGCATACGGTGAGATAAGGAAGGTAGATGAGGACGATGAGCTCGTAATATAGCACCAGCTGCGAGTTGATACGCCCTGGCGTGACCAATACCGCGGCCGCAAACATCAAGCTAATGGCCACGACGACCGCGATGGGCCGTTTCCGGATCTCTTCCGGGTACATCGCTTGCAAGAAGAGCGCGAGGAGCGCGCCCCCAAGATAAAAACCGAGATATTCCACCTTGAGCAACCACTCGCGGCTCAGATCCGGCACGAAGAATGTGATAGGAGCATGATCCATCATCACAACGCGTGCGGAAAGCACGAGGCAGAACAGGCCTAAGTATAGCGCATGAAAGAATCCCGGTCGGATAGCCCAAATGCCGAGGTGGTACAGGCCGATGACGAAGAGGCTTGCAACGAGGACTACGTTAATCGTGAGCGAGCGCTTGAAGTCGTTCGTCAGGGTGTTTGCATCCCCCAACATGATACTGGCGTTTATCCCGCCGTCACGGAAGGTGTGATTGGAGACTTGAAGGACGATGTCGAGCTCACTATGGCCGGCGCCTAGCCCAATGATTACACTGCCGCCGGCCGGTCGTTCCATAGTGCCGGAGCTCGCGGGCATTCCGTTCCGAATTAGTTGATGTCCGTTCACCCAAAGGGTAAAGGCGGAGTTTACGCGGCTTAGACTGAGCGCAAGCGGGCCTCCCGATTCTCCCAGTAGGACCCGCAAGCGGTAGGTGCCAAAGCCATATGGAGGCAGCCGCTGTTCGTACTCCGAAGCCCGCGTCCAGCTTCCGGGCACGGACACGTACAGCGGCGGATCGTCACGGTTGTCCTCTCCTGTCTGGCCCGGTTCGATCCACCGGCGCCAGTGAAATTCCCACTCGCCGTCGAGCGCGACGTGACCCTGGGAGAAGTCCCAATGAGAAAGATCGAGTACTCCCTGGGCCGCGACAGGACGTGATGCCGCAGCAGCGAGCCATGACGCGGGCAAAAGGAAAAGAAGGAGGCCGACGACGAGGCGGCAGAATCTCAGGAAGCAAAGGTGTCCACCATGGTGACGGCGTTTTGCGACACTATGTGTGTTCCTAGGCATCGCTGACGCCAGTGAGACGGAGAACATCGTGGTCGATGGTGATCCGCCTATTCTCGTTGCCAGGCGAGTATAGGCTGCCTCCCTTTAGGAAATCGTGCCTTTCCCTCGTAAATTCTCATTTTGCCCACGGAATCCTGCCTCCGAAGAAGCAAGAACCTGGCCTTTTTCCCGAGCGGTTTGTCGAACTTTTTGTCCTTGTTTCCCGTTGCCAAGTTTCGTCCTTGCGGCTCGACGCTCAAGTTGTCAAGGAGAGCGGCACGGTTTGAATACAGCGGTGGCGAGCCTCACCGGGAGGCGCGGCCTGGTGTGGTAAAGGCCCCGCGGTTTTCGGCGGTCGACGTAGAG